>NZ_JBVIZC010000010.1:148952-347583 GCF_055591945.1 Streptomyces sp. NPDC041191
GCAACATGTTCCTCCACAAGAACAGAGACGACACCACCCATCAACCAGGGCCGCGAGACAACCTCGCCCCCCCCCACCGCCCACCACAAACACGCCCCCCCCCCGCGTCCGGGACCTTCCGCGTGCGGCGGGTGCGGGGGCCGGGGCCCGGACCTGACGCATCCGGAAAACCTGTGGTTGCTTCATCAACGAACAGAGATACACTCCCCGGACATCCGGGGGGTGTTCGCCCTCCGTACGCGCCTTTCGCCGTACGGAGGCGTCGCGGAGCCCTGTCCCGGGCCCAGGTCCTCATGTTCCCCAGGGGGGAATCCTTTGCGTTCCGCTTTCCTCGGGCGCGCGCGTCGTCTCACGACATGCACCGCTCTCGCCCTGTCCTCCGGCATGCTGCTGGCGTCCCCCGCGGTGGCCGACCCGGCCCCGCGGCCGGCCGTGGAGTTGCCCCAGCGCGACCGTACGGTCGCGAAGCCCGACCTGTCGGCGCTGTCCGGCGGGACCGGCAGGGCCGGTGCCGCCCGGACCGCCGCCGCCCCGCTGATCCGTTTCGACGTGGACGGCGACGGCCGGTCGGACCTGATCAACCGCGAGTGGGACGGCGAGGTCTACACGATCCCGACCGGCGAGGCCCCGGCCACCCGGTGGACCGGGATGAACGGTTCCACCGTCCTCAAGCAGGAGATCGTCCCGCTCGGCGACCAGAACGGCGACGGCAACCCCGAGGTGGCCGCCGTCACCAAGCACGGCCGACTGGAGGTGTTCACCGGCAACACCGTCTCCGAGGGGTACTTCACCTGGGCGGGCGGCGGCTGGACGATCTACAACAAGGTCTTCTCGCCGGGCGACGTCAACGGTGACGGCAAGGCCGACCTCATGGGCCGTCAGCACAACGGCGACCTGTACCTGTACCTCGCCACGGGCAGTTCCACCGCGCCGTTCGGTCCGCGGGCGAAGGTGGGCACCGGCTGGAACGTCTACGACCAGCTGGTCGGTCTCGGCGACAACGACGGCGACGGCCGTGGTGACGTCCTCGGCCGGACCCTCGACGGCCGGCTGTACTTCTACGGCAGCACCGGCGACAGGACGAAGCCCTTCAAGGCCCCCCGGCAGGTGGGCAACGGCTGGGGCGTCTACAACCAGCTCCTGCCCGCGGACGACCTGAACGGCGACGGCCACGCCGAGCTGTACGCCCGCGACGGCAAGGGCGCGCTGTGGGGCTACACCGGCCTGGGCAACGGCTCCTTCGGGCCGGCCACCAGGGTCTCCCGCGACGGCTCCTACAAGAGCGTCGACCAGTTCGGCGGCTCGGGCGCCCTCCCGGTCTCCGGCAAGAACGCGGTCCTGGCGCGGGACGCCGGGGGCACGCTCTTCGTCTACGGCTCCGAGAACAACGGCCTCCTCAGCGCGCGCGACTCCATCGGCGACCCCGGCATCTGGGCCGGGGTCGACATCACCTTCGCGCCGTCCCTCGACGCCGACGGGTTCGCCGAGATCCTGGACCGCTACCAGGGCGTCATGTACGGCGCCTACGGCGTCGTCCTCGGCACCGGCTGGAACATCTACAACCGGATCGTCGGCGCGGGCGACCTGACCGGCGACGGCAAGGGCGACCTGCTGGCCCGGGACGGCTCCGGCAACCTGTACCTGTACCCGGGCAACGGCGAGGGCACGGGCTTCGCCCCGCGGATCAAGGTCGGCACCGGGTGGAGCCCCTACAACGCGATCCTCGGCGCGGGCGACTACTCGGGCGACGGCCGTCCGGACCTGATCGCCCGGGACGGTTCGGGCAACCTGTACCTGTACCGGGGCACCGGTTCGGCCACCGCCCCGTTCGGCGCGCGGACGGTGATCGGCACCGGCTGGACGTACAGCAGGGTCCTCGCGCCGGGCGACCTGAACGGCGACGGCAAGGGCGACCTGCTCGCGGTGAACGGGGCGGGCGAGCTGTGGCGCTACCTCGGCAAGGGGGACGGTTCGTTCGGGCCGCGCGTCCGGATCGGCACCGGCTTCCAGATCTACAAGAACATGTACTAGTCCGTCCCGGGCCGTCGCGGCCCGGACCGCACGGGCGCCCCGCACCGGAGTTCCGGTGCGGGGCGCCCGTGCGTCCGGGGCCGTGCGGGGCGGGGCTCCGGATCAGGCCGGCCTGCGGGCGACGGCGAAGATCCGGCGGAACGGGAAGACCGTCCCGTGCGGGCCGGGCGGGTACGCCTCGCGCAGGAGGTCCCGGTACTGGCCGAGGAAGGCGTCGGCCGCCTCCGGGTCGTCGTCCAGGGCGGTGAGGACGGGCCGCAGGGCGGTGCCCTTGACCCAGTCGAGGACGGGGTCCTCGCCCTGGAGGAGCCGGCAGTACGTGGTCTCCCAGACGTCCGTCTCGCAGCCGAGGCCGGTGAGGCGGGTGAGGTAGTCGGCGGTGCCGAGGACGTGGACGAAGCGGCGGCCCCGGTCGCCGAGGCGGTCGCGCCACCGGGGGGTGTCGCAGAGTTCGCCGAGCAGGGCGTGGCTGGGCGAGACGAAGTTGACGGGGACCTGGAAGGCGAGGGTGCCGCCGGGGCGGAGCCCGTCGATCCAGGCGGCGAAGGACTCGGCGTGGCCGGGGACCCACTGGAGGGCCGCGTTGGAGACGATCAGGTCGTAGGGCTCCTCCGGTGTCCAGTGGGCGGCGTCGGCGGGCCGGAAGTCGATCCAGCCGCCGCCCCGGGTGGACCCCGACCAGTCCTTGTCGGCCCGCTCCAGCATTTCGGGCGAGAGGTCGAACCCGGTGATGCGGGCGTCGGGCCAGCGGTCGGCGAGGAGGGCCGTCACGTTGCCGGGGCCGCAGCCGAGGTCGGCGACGCGGGCGGGCCGGCCGGCGGCCGGCAGGTCGGGTATGCGGGCGAGCAGGTCGAGGAAGGGCCGGGTGCGGTGGCCGGAATGGCGGAGGTACTGCTGTGGGTCCCATGTCGGTGCGGCGGATTCCACGAAGTGCATGGTCGGAGCCCCCTTGCTGAAACGCATGGCCGAAAGCGGAACGGTGTTCCGGCCGGGTGCCTTCCCCATAGTCCAGAAAAATATATCTTGATCTCAAGAAATATTAGGTCAAGAAAATTGATCTCAAGAGACTTTATGTCAACAGACCCTCTACACTGATCGTCATGGAGGACGAGGTCGACCGACTGGTCGCAGCATGGCGCCGCGAGCGCCCCGACCTCGACGTGGAACCGCTCGAGGTGCTCAGCCGCGTCTCGCGGCTCGCCCGGCACCTCGACCGCGCCCGTCGGCTCGCCTTCTCCGAGCACCAGCTGGAGCCCTGGGAGTTCGACGTCCTCACCTCGCTCCGCCGGGCGGGGGCGCCCTACCAGCTCTCCCCCGGCCAGCTCCTCACCCAGACCCTGGTCACCTCCGGGACCATGACCAACCGCATCGACCGGCTCACCAAGAAGGGCCTCGTCGAACGGCTCCCCGACCCCAGCGACCGCCGGGGGGTCCTCGTGCGGCTCACCTCCGAGGGCCGCGACCGCGCCGACGAGGCCCTCGCCGGCCTCCTGGCCCAGGAGCGCGCCATCCTGGCCCGGCTCTCCGGCGCCCAGCGTGCCGAACTGGCCGCGCTGCTACGCCGGTTGACCGCCCCGTTCGACAACGTCCCCGGTTAGGGCGGCGGGCGCGGGCACGGCTTCCGCCGTCCGCGCGTCCCCGTCCCCCACGGGCTCCGCCGGTCCCACGCCCGCCCGGCGGGCCAGCGCGACCGCGGCCAGGGTCGAGTGCACGCCCAGCTTCCCCAGGACGTTCTGCGTGTGCGTGCGGACGGTGTGCGGGGAGAGGAAGAGGCGCTCGGCGACCGCCTTGCGGCCCAGGCCCGCGACCATGCAGCGCAGCACCTCCCGCTCGCGCGGGGTCAGCGACTCCACCAGGCGCTCGCTGTCCGTACGGTGCCTGCGCGCCGCCGTCAGCTCCCGCAGGACGCCCGTGAGCAGGGCCGGCGGCAGGTGCGTCTCGTCCCTCAGCACCCCCCGCACCACCGCGAGCAGCCGCTGGAGCGAGCAGTCCTTCGCGACCCAGCCGGACGCCCCGGCCTGGAGGGCGAGCGCGGCCCGCCGGGGGTCGTCCCGCTCCGCGAGCACGACGGCGCGGACGGCGGGCTGGACCCGGCGCACCCCGGCCACCAGGGAGATCCCGTCCGCCGCGACCCCGCCGTCGTCGGACGCCGCGCGGGCCGCGACCGCCCCGGGCGGCCCCGCGCCGAGGTCGGCGTCGACGAGCAGCACGTCGAACCGGCGCCCCTCCGCCGCGCCGCGCTCCAGACAGCGCAGGGCGGCCGGGCCGCTGCCCGCCGCGGTGACGTCCACGTCGGGCTCCGCCGCGAGGGCGGCGGCCAGCGACTCGGCGAAGACGCGGTGGTCGTCCACCACCAGGACCCGGACACGTGCCACGGACACTCCCAAGCGTCGGGGAACGGACCGGCGCGGGAACGGCGCCGGGGCGGGTCCGCCGCGGACACGGCCGCCGCCGCGGGGAGACGGACACCCGCGCCCACGGCGCCGTGTCGGCGGGCCTCGTCCCCCGGACGGCACCGGCCCCCGCCGGCACCGCCCCTCAGAGTAGAGGCGGGGCGGGACGGCGGGGGCCGATTCGCGGAACTGCCCGGCGCCGCGGGGCCGGTGGCGGCGCCCGGCCCGCCGGCGGGGTCTCAGAGGCGGCGGGCGCCCGTCGACGGCACGGCCGGGAAGACGGCCGGAGGGGCGTGGCCCGCCCCGGCGAAGGCCCGCCCGACGGCGGCGGCGACCGCCTCCGCCCGGCCGGCCTCGACCAGGACGAGGGCCGAGCCGCCGAACCCGCCGCCGGTCATCCGGGCGCCGAGCGCGCCGGCCGCGTTCGCCGTCTCCACCACGAGGTCCAGCTCGGGGCAGGAGACCCGCAGGTCGTCCCGGAGGGAGGCGTGGCCCTCGGTGAGGACCG
The DNA here is from genome assembly GCF_055591945.1 of Streptomyces sp. NPDC041191. Taxonomy (NCBI): domain Bacteria; kingdom Bacillati; phylum Actinomycetota; class Actinomycetes; order Kitasatosporales; family Streptomycetaceae; genus Streptomyces; species Streptomyces sp. NPDC041191. The sequence goes on from NZ_JBVIZC010000010.1 coordinate 153,885, forward strand.
GACCGACCGCCCGGACGTCCCCGGCGTCCAGGAGCGCGACGGTCCGCTCCACGCGCGCGTTGTCCGAGACGACGTGGCGCACGTACCGGCGCGTCCTGTCGTCCTCCAGGAGCGCGAGCGCCTCCGGCAGGCGCTCGGCGTCCACCTCGCGCAGGGCGCGCACCCCGAGCGCCCGCGCGCCCGCCTCGCACCCGGCGCGCCGCTCGGCGTACGCGCCGTCGCCGAGCGCGTGCTTCACCCGGGTGTCCACGACGAGCAGCGTCAGCCCCTCGGCGGCCGGGTCGAAGGGGACCTGACGGTACGACAGGTCGCGGGTGTCCAGGTGGAGGGCGTGGCCCTCCCGCGCGCAGGCGGAGACCATCTGGTCCATGATCCCGCAGGGCACGCCGACGAAGGCGTTCTCGGCGCGCTGGGCGATCCGGGCCAGTTCCGGCCGGGAGAGGCCGAGCCCGAACAGGTCGTTCAGGGCGAGCGCCACGGCGGTCTCCAGGGCCGCCGACGAGGAGAGCCCGGCGCCGGACGGCACGGTCGAGGCGAGGTGGACGTCCGCGCCCGTCACCGGGTGCCCGGCCTCGCGCAGCGCCCGGACGACCCCGGCGGGGTAGGCCGTCCAGTGGCCGGGGGGCGGCTCCGGGGCGGCGGCGTCCAGCCGGACGGTCCCGCCCCCGGCGTCGGCCGAGTGCAGGCGCAGGACGCCGTCGTCACGGCGGGAGACGGCGGCGACGGTGGTCCGCGGCAGTGCGAACGGCAGCACGAAGCCGTCGTTGAAGTCGGTGTACTCCCCGATGAGGTTGACCCGGCCGGGAGCCGCCCAGATCCCGTCGGGGGCGGCCCCGTAGAGGCTTTCGAATCCGGCCGCGACGTTCACGGGCGCTCCCCCTCCCTCCGCAGGGCGAAGGCCCAGGCGTCGGCGACGACGTCCGCCAGGCCGGGGCGGGAGGGGGTCCAGCCGAGGCGTTCGCGGGCGGTGGCGGCGGAGGCGACGAGGACGGCCGGGTCGCCGGGGCGGCGCGGGTCGGCGGTCGCCGGGACCGGACGGCCGGTGACCTCCCGCACGGTCTCGATCACCTCGCGGACGGAGAAGCCGTTGCCGTTGCCCAGGTTGCAGATCAGGTGCTCGCCCGGCGTCACGGCGTCGAGCGCCAGGAGGTGGGCCTCGGCGAGGTCGGCGACGTGGATGTAGTCGCGGACGCAGGTGCCGTCCGGGGTCGGGTAGTCCGCGCCGTACACGGAGACGGCCTCGCGCCGGCCCAGGGCGACCTGGAGGACGAGCGGGATCAGGTGCGACTCGGGATCGTGGCGCTCGCCGTACGCGCCGTACGCCCCGGCCACGTTGAAGTAGCGCAGCGAGGCGGCGGCCAGGCCGTGGGCGGCGCACTCGCCGCCGATCATGTGGTCCACGGCCAGCTTGGTCGCCCCGTAGGGGCTGGTGGGGGCGGTGGGGGCGGTCTCGGGGATCGGGACGGTCTCCGGTTCGCCGTAGGTGGCGGCGGTGGAGGAGAAGACGAGCCGGCGGACCCCGGCCGCGCGCATGGCGGCGAGCAGGGCGACGGTGCCGACGACGTTGTTCTCCCAGTACTTCTCCGGCTTCTCGACGGACTCGCCGACCTGGGAGGAGGCGGCGAAGTGCAGGACGGCGTCGTAGGAGCCGTCGAGCCACTCCGCGGCGGAGTGGACGCGGCCCTCCACGAACTCGGCGCCGTCCGGGACGGCTTCGGCGAAGCCGGTGGAGAGGTCGTCGAGGACGGTGACCCGGTGGCCCCGCTCCAGGAGGTGGGCGGCGACGACGCTGCCCACGTACCCCGCCCCGCCCGTCACCAGATATCTGCGCGTCACGCGCCCGCCACCTCTCGCAGTCGCCGGGCCGCGTCCTCCGGCCGTACGTCGTTCATGAACGCGCCCGCGCCGGACTCGGTGCCCGCGAGGAACTTGAGCTTGCCGGGGGCCCGGCGGACGGTGAAGAGCTCCAGGTGGAGCCCGAAGTCCTCGCGCCGCCCGTCCGTGAACGGCGCCTGGTGCCAGGCGGCGATGTAGGGCGTCGGCGGTTCGTCCGGGCCGAAGATCCGGTCGAAGCGCCCGAGGAGTTCCAGGAGGACCCGTGCGCACTCCGCGCGGGCGTCGCCGTCGAGGGCGAGGAGGTCGGGCACCCGCCGCTTCGGGTGGAGGTGCACCTCGTACGGCCAGCGGGCGGCGTACGGCACGAAGGCGATCCAGTGGGCGGTCTCCAGGACCACCCGCTCGCCGTCGGCCCGCTCGCGGGCCACCACGTCGTCGAAGAGGTTCCGCCCGGTCGCGGCCCGGTGCTCGTCGATCCGGCGCCTCGTGGCGGCCGTCCGGGGCGTCACGTAGGGGAAGGCGTAGATCTGGCCGTGGGCGTGGGGGAGGGTGACGCCGATCTCGGCGCCCCGGTTCTCGAAGCAGTAGACCTGCTGGACGCCGGGGAGGGCGGAGAGCGCGGCGGTGCGGTCGGTCCAGGCGTCGAGGACGAGGGAGGCCCGTTCCTCGGTGAGGTCGGCGAAGGAGTCCGCGTGGTCGTCGGTGAAGCAGACGACCTCGCAGCGGCCGGCGCCGCCGGAGAGGGAGGGGAAGCGGTTCTCGAAGACCACCACCTCGTACTCCGCCTCGGGGATCTCGCTCTCGTGTCCGTCCCGGGAGGGGCAGAGCGGGCAGGCGTCGGCCGGCGGGAGGTAGGTGCGGGTCTGGCGGTGGGAGGCGATGACGACCGGGTCGCCGGTGAGTTCGTCGTGCCGGATCTCGGAGCGGGAGGCGACGGGGGTGAGGGGGCGCGGGTCGGCGGCGGCGCGGACGGTGTCCTCGCGCGCGTCGTAGTAGATCAACTCGCGCCCGTCGGCGAGCGTGGTGGCGGTCTTCTTCACGGGGTGCCCTCCGGGCAGGACCAAGCACGATCAAACATAACCGCTCACAAAAAACCACACTCGAACATCACGGTCAAGGGCGGACCGCCCCGGCGGTACGGGGCCGGGACCCGGCGCCGCCGGATCAGGAAGGAGCACCGGCCCCCGGAGCCGTCCGGCCCGGAATCCCGGTCCGGCCCGGGGCCGCCCGGCCCTGGGCCCCGGGCCGGACCGGCGCCGCCCGGTCCAGGAGGCCGGTGCGGGCCGCGAGGGCCGCCGCCTCCAGACGGGAGCCGACCTCCAGCTTCATCAGGACCCGCTGCACGTGGGTGCGCGCCGTGCTCGGCGCGATCCTCATCCGCTCCGCGATCAGCCGGGTGTCCTCGCCCTCCGCGATCCGCGTCAGGACCTCGACCTCCCGCCGCGTCAGGAGCCGCAGCAGCCGCTGCCCCTCGTCGTCCGGCCGCGCCGGGGGGTGCAGCAGTTCCGCGAAGGCGCCCTGGAGGAGCTGCGGCGCCACCGCCGTCTCCCCCGCCCTGGCCTTCACCAGGGCCCGCTCGACGTTCTCCACGCGCTCGTCGTGGCGGACGTACCCCGACGCCCCGGCCGCGAACGCCGCCGCGATCCCGCGCGGCGACGGCACCGGGCCGAGCACCACCACGGCCACCTGCGGCCGCTCCCGCTTGATCCGCGCGACCGGGTCGAAGGTCCCCGGTCCCTCCGGCGCCGCCGTGCCCAGGAGACAGACCTCCGGCGCCCGGCTCACCACCAGCTCCGCCGCCCCCGCCACCGGCGCGGCCGACGCGAGCACCCGGTGCCCGCGCAGCTTCAGCGCCGAGGCGAGCGCCTCCGCGTGCAGCCGGTGGTCGTCGACCACCACGAGGCGTACGCCCATCCCGGTCATCCCCCTCCTCCGGGCCCGCCGGAGTTCCTGGCCGCCGGAGAGCCGGACGGGCCTGAACCCGGCAAGCTACACGCTCCCCCGCCCCGCCCCCCGCCAACCTCGGACACCGGAAACGCCGGACCGCCGGGAGCACCGCGCCCTCGGGAGCGCGGGAAACGCGGCGGGCCCCTCCGGTGATCCGGAGGGGCCCGCCGTTCGGTGCGTGCCGCCGTCAGCGCGGGACGGCGTAGGAGACCACCAGGTACTCCTTCGGCCCGCTGTCCGTCGGCCGGGTCTTGCTGATCATGTTGTCCGAGAGGAAGAGCCGCCCGTCCCGGTACTGGAGCTCGGAGCCGGTCAGGCCGAAGCTCCTCTCGATGTCCCGGGTCGGCTTGGCCGCCGGGTTCTCCAGGAGCAGCGTCTCCTTCATCGTGCCCCCGTCGACCGAGACGATCCGGCCGCCCTTGTCGTACGGCGGGACCTTGTACGCGATGATGTTGCCGCCGTCCATCCGCAGGGGGACGAGGGTGTACTTGTCGCCCGCGTCGGCCTTCTCCGGGGCGGTGCGCCCGGTGGTCAGGTCGAAGGCGATGATCTCGTTGGTCCGGTCGGCGTACTCGCCGCTGGAGCCCTCGTGCTCCTCGGTCGGCACGTACAGCCGGCCGTTGCCGACGACCGCCTGGGTGCAGGACTCGACCCGGGTCGAGCGGCAGCGGGCCGCGTACTGGTCCGCCGACGCCGCGATCTTCACCTTCAGCTTCCCGGTCTTCTCGTCGATCGAGAAGAAGTCCGAGATGCCGCTGCCGTCGCCGGCGGTGTCGCCGACGTCGGCCGCGACGACCAGCGGCCTGGTGGAGACGATCGACGCGTACTTCACGCCGGACGGCATCTTGTACTGCGAGAGCGGCTTGCCCGTCATCGGGTCGAGGTTCTGGATCTGCACCGACTCGCTGCCGTACGCCCCGCACTTGCGGACCGCGACGAGGCCCTCGCCGCCGCCGTAGCCCATGTCGTAGCAGTTGTCGGCGTCGGACTGCGGCTTCCAGCGCGGGTTGCCGTTGGCGATGTCGAAGGCCGCGCCCCCGTCGCCGCCGCCGGCCGCGACGGTCGTCCCGGAGAGGGTGACCTCGCTGAACCGCACCTTCTCGTCACCGGTGGAGCCGCCGGTGACCGAGGCGGACCAGACCAGCTTGCCGGTGTTCAGGTCGGCCACGCCGACCTCGGTGCACTGCTGGTAGTAGCGCGGCGCGACCCGCTTGGCGGCCTCGAACAGGATCGGCACCTTGTGGTCGGCGGTCATGTGCCGCGAGGCGCCGCACACCTGGCCGGTGAGCGGGAGCGTCCACAGGACGGTGCCCTTGTCCAGGTCGTAGGCGACGAGGGAGTTGATGCCGGACTTCACGAACGCCTTGTCCGTGATCCAGGAGCCGGCGACGTCGGTGACGTCCGGGACCTTCGGCTGCGGGATCTGGAAGCCGATCTTCGCCCGGGTGTCGGCGGACGGCTTCTCCTTGCCTCCGCCGCCGATGCCCTTGCCGCCGGTGTCGCCGCCGCCGGACCCGGAGCCCTGCGAGGTGCCGCCCGTCCCCTTGGCCTCGTCGTCGCCGCCGCGCGACCCGGCGTACCAGATGCCGGCGCCGACGATCAGGACGATCGCGACGGCCGCCGCGATGACGATCTGGAGCTGGGCCGACAGCTTCTTCCCGCCGGCCGGGGCCGGTGCGGGCTGCGGGTGACCGCCGTACTGCGGCTGCTGGGGCTGGGTCGGGTAGCCGTACGGCGGCGGGACCGGCTGCTGGTGGTCCCCGTACGGCTGCGGCCCGCCCGGGTGGCCGTACGGCTGCTGCTGCGGCGGGGCCGGGGGCTGCTGCGGGTAGCCGTAGCCCGGACCGGCCGGAGGCTGCTGCGGGTAGCCGTATCCCGGACCGGCCGGAGGCTGCTGCGGGTAGCCGTACCCCTGGTCGGCCGGAGGCTGCTGCGGACGGCCGGGGCCGGGCTCCTGCGGCGGGGGCGTCGGGGCCCCGAAGCCGCCCGGCGGACCCGGGGGCTGGTTCGGGGGCTGGTTCGGCGGGGGCGGAGGAGGCTGCGTCATCGGTCCGTGTACCTCACTTGCTGAAGGCCATCATCGTCTTGACCTGCTTCTCCTCCGCGTCGGAGCTCGCGGACACGCGCCCGCTCGACACCACGAGGACGCCGTTGCCGTAGGCGTAGCCCGGGGAGAAGAAGCTGCTCTCGATCTGGGCCGTGGAGACCGGGTGCTGGAGCAGGACCTTCGGCGCGCCGCCGGTCGGGGCGATGGTGGCGGTGGCGCCGCCCTTGTTGTAGCGGGGCCCCACGTACACCAGGACGTCGGAGCCCTCCATGCGCAGCGGGAGCATGGACTGCTCGGCGGGGGCCGTGGAGCGCCACTTCGGCTTGCCGGTGTTCAGGTCGAAGGCGACGATCTCGTTGGACTTGCCGTACGCGGTGTCGGTCGCCATGTAGAAGGTGTTCGCGTCGGCCGCGACGCCGCTGCAGCCCTGGAGCTTGCGGCCGAAGATGACCAGGCCGCCGCCGCCGCACGAGACGGAGAACTTGTCCGTACCGCCCTGGATCTGCGAGCGGAGCGAGCCGTCGGGCTTGAGGGCGAAGACGGCCCACTTCTTCTGCTCGCGCTGGGTGGCCGAGACGACCAGCGGGTCGACCGAGTAGACCTTGTCGACCTCCCAGTCCGCCTTCAGGGCGTAGGTGAACCGGGGCTTGCCCGTGGCGGGGTCCACCTCGCCGATCGCCTGGGTCTTCTTGGTGGAGCCGTTCGTCGGGCACTCCATGGCGGCGATCAGCTTGCTGCCGCCCGCGTACGCGAAGGGCTTGCAGCCGGTGGTGGCGCCGGTGAAGATCTGCTTGCCGTCGGCGAGGGAGAAGCCGTAGGCGCTGCTGGTGCCGGCGACGGTGACCGTGTCGCCGCTGATGGCGAGGGTGTTGTCGGAGAACGCGAACAGGCCCGTGGGCTTGGGCACGCTCTTCTTCCAGCCCGCCTTGCCGGTCTTGAGGTCGATCTGCTGGAGCTCGGTGCACTTGGCACCGTCCTTGGCGCTCTCCTGGTAGGCGAAGACCATGCGGCCGTCGGCGGAGGGGGCCACCGGCGCCGCGCACAGCTTGAACGGCACGTCCACCTGCCACTTCACGGCGCCGTCGCCGAGGCCGTAGCCCTCGATGCGCTTGTACATGGCCCTGACGACGGTGTCGCCGACGATCCACGGGCCGTACGCGTCGGAGCCGTTGCGGGGCAGGTCGACGTTGTTCGTGGTGAGCCAGTTCACCTTGGCCTCGCCGGCCTGACGGCCCGCGTTGAGGTCGTCGCCGCCCTCACGCCCGTCGCCGGAGCCGTCGCCCTGGTCCACCGAGGCGGTGGGCTTGGGGGCGGTGGTGGGCGGGGCGGAGCTGGTGGGCCCGGCCACCGGACCCTTCTCGTCGTCGCCACCGCCGACGACCGCCCAGGTCGTGACGGCGGCGACCAGGACGGCGGCGGCGGCCACACCGGCGACCAGGCCGGTCCTGCCCTTGGAGGGTCCCCCGCCACCGGGCGGGGTCGGGGCGCCCGGCTGGCCGGGGTAGCCGCCGTAGGGGCCCGCCTGCTGCCCGTAGGGGCCGGGCTGTCCGGGCTGGCCGGGCTGCCCCGGCTGCTGCGGGTAGCCGTAGGGCGGCGGCACGGGCTGCCCGTAGGGGCCGGCCTGGCCGTACGGGCCGGGCTGGCCGGGCTGGCCGTACGGGCCGGGCTGCTGGCCCGGCTGCTGCGGGTAGCCGTATCCGGGCTGCTGCGGGGCCTGCCCGTACGGGCCGGGCGCGGCGGGCGGCGCCGTCGGCGCGGGCGGGGCCTGCGGCGGGACCGGCGGTACGGGCGGGTGGCCCGGGTCCGGGGACCGGTCCGGGTCCTGAGGGGCTCCGAAGCCCCCCGGCGGCTGGTTGCTGGGCGGCTGGCTCATCAGCGGTTTCCCCCTTGGCGTGAACGGGTTTTCTTTCTACCACCCGCGCCATGGCGCAAAAGCGGCCGGTCCACCCCTTGTGTCCAAGGGCGGACCGGCCTGTGATGCCCTCGTTATGCGTCCTCGGCCAGTTCCAGCCAGCGCATCTCCAGCTCCTCGCGCTCCGCGGCGAGTTCGCGCAGCTCCGCGTCGAGCTTGGCCACCTTCTCGAAGTCGGTGGCGTCGGCCGCGATCCGCGTGTGCAGCTTGGCCTCCTTCTCGGAGACCTTGTCGAGCTGCCGCTCGACCTTCTGCAGCTCCTTCTTGGCGGCGCGCGCGTCGGCCGCCGAGACGCCCGGCTTCTGCTGGGCGGGGGCGGCGGCGGGCGCCGGGACGGACGCCTCGACGGCCTTGCGGCGCCGCTCCAGGTACTCGTCGATGCCGCGCGGCAGCATCCGCAGGGTCCTGTCGCCGAGCAGGGCGAACGTGCGGTCCGTGGTGCGCTCGATGAAGAACCGGTCGTGGGAGATGACGACCATGGAGCCCGGCCAGCCGTCGAGGAGGTCCTCCAGCTGGGTCAGGGTCTCGATGTCGAGGTCGTTGGTGGGCTCGTCGAGGAAGAGGACGTTGGGCTCGTCCATCAGCAGCCGCAGGAGCTGGAGCCGGCGGCGCTCGCCGCCGGAGAGGTCGCCGACCGGCGTCCACTGCTTCTCCTTGGTGAAGCCGAACTGCTCGCAGAGCTGCCCGGCCGTCATCTCGCGGCCCTTGCCGAGGTCCACCCGGTCGCGGATCTGCTGCACGGCCTCCAGGACCCGCAGCGAGCCGGGCAGCTCGGTGACGTCCTGGGAGAGGTAGGCGAGCCGGACGGTCTTGCCGACGACGATCCGGCCGGCGGCGGGCTGGACCTCGCCGCCGCTGCGGGCGGCGTCCGCGAGCGCCCGCAGGAGGGAGGTCTTGCCCGCGCCGTTGACGCCGACGAGGCCGACGCGGTCGCCGGGGCCGAGCTGCCAGGTGAGGTGCCTGAGCAGCTCCTTGGGACCGGCGGTGACGGTCACGTCCTCCAGGTCGAAGACCGTCTTGCCCAGGCGCGCGTTGGCGAACTTCATCAGCTCGCTGGTGTCGCGCGGCGGCGGCACGTCCGCGATCAGCTCGTTGGCGGCCTCGATGCGGTAGCGGGGCTTGGAGGTGCGGGCCGGGGCGCCGCGCCGCAGCCAGGCCAGCTCCTTGCGCATGAGGTTCTGCCGCTTGGTCTCCTCCGTGGCCGCGATCCGCTCGCGCTCGGCGCGGGCGAAGACGTAGTCGGAGTAGCCGCCCTCGTACTCGTGCACGTCACCGCGCTGCACGTCCCACATGCGGGTGCAGACCTGGTCGAGGAACCAGCGGTCGTGGGTGACGCAGACGAGCGCCGAGCGGCGCTCCCGCAGGTGCTGGGCGAGCCAGGCGATGCCCTCGACGTCGAGGTGGTTGGTGGGCTCGTCGAGGACGATGAGGTCCTGGTCCTCGATGAGGAGCTTGGCGAGCGCGATCCGGCGCCGCTCGCCGCCGGAGAGCGGGCCGATGACGGTGTCGAGGCCCTTCTCGAAGCCGGGCAGGTCGAGCCCGCCGAAGAGCCCGGTGAGCACGTCGCGGATCTTGGCGCTGCCCGCCCACTCGTGGTCGGCCATGACGCCGATGACCTCGTGCCGGACCGTGGCCTCCGGGTCGAGCGAGTCGTGCTGGGTGAGGACGCCGAGGCGCAGCCCGCCGCTGTGGGTGACGCGGCCGGTGTCGGCCTCCTCCAGCCTGGCGAGCATGCGGATCAGGGTGGTCTTGCCGTCGCCGTTGCGGCCCACGACCCCGATCCGGTCCCCTTCGGAGACACCGAGCGAGACCCCGTCGAGCAGGGCACGGGTGCCGTACACCTTGCTGACGTTCTCGACATTGACCAGGTTGACGGCCACGTTGACTCCTGTACCGGGTGATCGATCGACGTCCAGGGTAGACCGTGGGGCGGCTCGTCACTCTCCGTGAGGGGACGGTTCGGTTCCCGCCGTCGGCGGAGCCGTCGCCGGGGCGGGCGGTCAGGCCGTCAGGACGGTCGCGCCCGCCGCCGGGGACGTCGCCGTGCGGGCCGTGCGGCAGGTGCCCGAGGCGGTCAGGGCGGCGGCGACGGCCGACGCCGACTCCGCGTCCTTCACCAGGAACGCGGTCGTCGGGCCCGAGCCGGAGACCAGGGCCGCGAGCGCGCCCGCCTCCGTGCCGGCGGCCAGGGTCGCGGCGAGGGAGGGACGCAGGGAGAGCGCGGACGCCTGGAGGTCGTTGACGAGGGCGCCCGCGAGGGCGGTGGTGTCGCCGGTGCGCAGGGCCTCCAGGAGGGCGGGCGGGGCCGTCGGCGCGGGGACGTCCGTGCCCTCGGTGAGGCGGTCGAACTCGCGGAAGACGACCGGGGTCGAGAGCCCGCCGTCCGCGACGGCGAAGACCCAGTGGAAGACGCCGCCGACCGGCAGCTCCGTCAGCCGCTCGCCGCGCCCGGTGCCGAGCGCGGCGCCGCCGACCAGGCTGAACGGCACGTCGCTGCCCAGCTCGGCGCAGATCTCCAGGAGCTCGGCGCGGGGCGTGTCCAGGCCCCAGAGCGCGTCGCAGGCGAGCAGGGCGGCCGCGCCGTCCGCGCTGCCGCCGGCCATGCCCCCGGCGACCGGGATGTCCTTGGCGATGTGCAGGCGCACGTCCGGGGAGACGCCGTGCCGGGCCGCGAGGAGTTCGGCGGCCCGCGCGGCGAGGTTGGTGCGGTCGAGCGGCACCTTGTCGGCGTCCGGGCCCTCGCAGGTGACCGTGAGCGCCCCGGCGGGGGTGGCGGTCACCTCGTCGTACAGGGAGACGGCGAGGAAGACGCTGGCCAGGTCGTGGAAGCCGTCGGGCCGGGCCGCGCCGACCGCGAGCCCGGCGTTGACCTTGGCGGGGACGCGGACGGTGACGGACCGCACCCCGCCGCCGGGCGTGCCGCCGCCGCGCACCGTCTCCGTCGTCGGCCCAGCGGTCACCGGCTCCGTACCGCCGCTCACGCCTTTGCCTCCGCGATCCGCGCGAACTCCTCCACCGTCAGGGACTCGCCGCGCGCCTGCGGCGAGATCCCGGCCCTCACCAGGGCCTCCTCCGCCGCCGCCGGGGAGCCGGCCCAGGCCGCGAGGGCCGCGCGGAGGGTCTTGCGGCGCTGGGCGAAGGCCGCGTCGACCACCGCGAAGACCTCCTGCCGGGTGGCGGTGGTCGCCAGGGGCTCGGAGCGGCGGACGAGGGAGACGAGACCGGAGTCGACGTTGGGCGCGGGCCAGAAGACGTTGCGGCCGATGGAGCCGGCCCGCTTCACCTCGGCGTACCAGTTGGCCTTCACCGAGGGCACGCCGTACACCTTGTTGCCCGGACCGGCGGCGAGCCGGTCCGCGACCTCGGCCTGGACCATGACGAGGGTCCGCTCGATGCTGGGGAAGCGCTCCAGCATGTGCAGCAGGACCGGCACGGCCACGTTGTACGGGAGGTTGGCGACGAGCGCGGTCGGCGCCGGGCCCGGCAGCTCCTCGACGAGCAGGGCGTCGGAGTGCACGAGCGCGAAGCGGCCGGCGCGGGCGGGCATCCGGGCCTCGATCGTGGCGGGCAGCGCGGCGGCGAGCACGTCGTCGATCTCGACGGCGGTCACCCGGTCCGCGGCCTCCAGGAGGGCCAGGGTGAGGGAGCCGAGTCCGGGCCCCACCTCCACGACCACGTCGTCGGGGCGCACCCCGGCCGTGCGGACGATCCGCCGGACGGTGTTGGCGTCGATGACGAAGTTCTGGCCCTTCTGCTTCGTGGGGCGCACGCCGAGGACGGCGGCCAGCTCGCGGATGTCGGCGGGGCCGAGGAGGGCGTCGGGGGTTTCGGGACCGGTGGTGGTGCTCACCGGTACAGCCTACGGCTCGGCGGCCCGGCCCACGGCGGCACCGGTGCCGGTACGGCGTGCGGGCGGCGGTCCGGGGCGGTGCCGGTACGGCGTACCGGCGGCGGTCCGGGGCGGTGCCGGTACGGCGTACCGGCGGCGGTCCGGGGCGGCCCCGGCCCCGCCGCCGGGCCGGCGGGTGTCAGTAGTCGAAGGCGCGGGCCGTGTTGGCGGCGATCGCCCCGGCCAGCTCGTTCTCCCCGATCCCCCGCACCCGCGCCATGGCCCGGACGGTGACCGGGATCAGGTACGGGGCGTTGGGGCGGCCCCGGAAGGGCGCCGGGGTGAGGAAGGGGGCGTCGGTCTCGACCAGGACCAGTTCCAGGGGGGCGACCGCGAGGGCGTCCCGGAGCGGCTGGGCGTTCTTGAAGGTGACGTTGCCGGCGAAGGACATGTAGTAGCCCCTGGCCGCGCAGATCTCCGCCATCTCCGCGTCACCGGAGTAGCAGTGGAAGACGGTCCGCTCGGGGGCGCCCTCCTCCTCCAGGACGCGCAGCACGTCGGCGTGGGCCTCCCGGTCGTGGATGACGAGCGCCTTGCCGTGCCGCTTGGCGATCTCGATGTGGGCCCGGAAGGAGCGCTCCTGCGCGGCGACGCCCTCGGGGCCCGTGCGGTAGAAGTCGAGGCCGGTCTCGCCGACCCCGCGCACGTGCGGCAGGGCGGCGAGCCGGTCGATCTCGGTGAGCGCGTCGTCCAGGGCCGCCTCCCCGCCGCCCTCGCGCGCGCCCTGCCGGGACCACCCGTCGGGGTCCCCCAGGACGATCCGGGGGGCCTCGTTGGGGTGCAGGGCGACGGCGGCGTGCACGTTCGCGTGGGCGGCGGCCGTCTCGGCGGCCCAGCGCGAGCCCTTCACGTCGCAGCCGACCTGCACGACCGCGGTGACGCCGACGGCGGCGGCCTTCACCAGCGCCTCCTCGACGGTCCCGGACTGCATGTCCAGGTGGGTGTGCGAGTCCGCGACCTCCACGAGGAGGGGCTCGGGCAGCGGCGGCGGGGCGTCCTTGGCACTCATGGCCCCGATCGTACGAGGGCGGCGGACGGCGTGCGCGGGGGTCCTCGGCGGGGCCGGGGACCCGGGGACCCTACTCGCGCCGGCGGAACGGGTGCAGGAGGTCCGTCAGGTGCCAGTGGTGCGGTACGGGCGGGGGCTCGGGGGCGTCCTCGGTCAGCTCCTGGCCGATGGGCCCGGACGGCGAGACCGGCTTGGTCGCCCGTGCCCCGCGTCCGTGCTTCTCCGTGGCGGCGATCAGGTCGAGCACCGAGGACACCTGTCCCGCGCGCATGATGCGGACGACGTGGCCTCCGCAGTTCACGCAGGTGGGACTGGACAGCGGGGACGGTACCCGCTCTCCCCCGGCCTTGTAGACGACGAACGGGTGGCCGGCGGCGTCGACGTGGTGTTCGATGTCGTACGCCTGCTCCCAGCCGTATCCACAGCGCATGCAGGCGAAGGCGTACGCCTCATGGGCGACGGATGTGCCGGTGCCGGTGATCTCGCTCATGCCAGCTCCTCTCCACTGATCAGTGGACGCCTTTTCGGGCCGGAGCGCATCAGCGGGGGAGGAACCATGGAAGGCTTTTGGCCCTTCCCTTGCCGAACGCCCGAGGAAATGTCCCGGCCCCGGGTTCGGCTTTACCTTCCAGCGTAAATCGGCGGAGAACGCTCCCGCCCGGCCGCGGCCCCGCCCGCCTCGCCGTGCCCTACGCGGGCCCGCCCGCGCCCTTCTCCGGCCCGGCCGCGTTCTTCGCCGCCACGACGGCGTCGAACACCTCCCGCTTGGGGAGTCCCGCCTCGGCCGCGACGGCGGCGATCGCCTCCTTCCGCCGCTCCCCCGCCTCCTCGCGCACCCGCACCCTGCGCACCAGCTCGTCGGCGCCGAACTCGGCGGGGCCGGTCTCCGGGGCGCCCTCCACGACGACGGTGATCTCACCCCGTACGCCCTCGGCCGCCCAGGCCGCGAGCTCGGCGAGCGGGCCCCGCTTCACCTCCTCGTACGTCTTGGTCAGCTCGCGGCAGACGGCGGCGCGGCGCGCGGCGCCGAAGACCTCCGCCATCGCGGCGAGCGTGTCGTCCAGGCGGTGCGGCGCCTCGAAGTAGACGAGGGTCCGCCGCTCGTCCGCGACCTCCCGCAGCCGTCCCAGCCGCTCGCCGGCCTTCCTCGGCAGGAAGCCCTCGAAGCAGAAGCGGTCGACGGGGAGGCCGGAGAGGGCGAGGGCGGTGAGCACGGCGGAGGGGCCGGGGACGGCCGTGACCCTGATGTCCCGCTCCACGGCGGCGGCGACCAGCCGGTAGCCGGGGTCCGACACGGACGGCATGCCCGCGTCGGTCACCAGCAGCACCCGCGCCCCGCCCACCAGGGCCTCGACCAGCTCGGGCGTACGGGCGGACTCGTTGCCCTCGAAGTAGGAGACGACCCGCCCGGAGGTGTGGATGCCGAGCGCCCGGGTCAGGCCGCGCAGCCTCCGGGTGTCCTCGGCGGCCACGACGTCCGCGTTCTGCAGCTCGGCGGCGAGCCGGGGCGGGGCGTCCGCGATGTCGCCGATGGGGGTCCCTGCGAGTACCAGCGTTCCAGTCACGGGGGCCATCCTCCCAGCCCGGACGGGCGACGCGCACAGGCGCGTTCCCTACGATGGCGCGGTGACCAGTACCGCACCCGAGATCCTGGAGGGCCCGCACGCCGTGGCAGAGCCCACTTCGTGGCAGCGGCGGCTCCGGCTCTTCGGCTACGAGCCGCCCGCCGGAAGCGCCGCCCCCATCGGGCTGCGGGAGCGGCTCGACCCCCCGTACACCCGTCCCTCGGCACGGACGTGGTCGTGCCTCGGCCTCGGCCCCGGTTCGGCCGAGCGGCTGTGGAGGCTGGCGGCCTGGGGCGGTCCGCTCCTGGTCGCGGCGGTCGCGGGGGTGCTCCGCTTCTGGAACCTCGGCAAGCCGCACGCCGTGATATTCGACGAGACCTACTACGCCAAGGACTCCTGGGCCCTGATCAACCAGGGGTACGAGGGGGCCTGGCCGAAGGACATCGACAAGACGATCCTCAAGGACCCCGGGTCGGTCCTCGTGCCGGCCGACCCGGGGTACGTCGTCCACCCGCCGATGGGCAAATGGGTGATCGGCGCCGGGGAGAAGCTGTTCGGCTTCGAGCCGTTCGGCTGGCGCTTCGCGGTGGCCCTGCTCGGCACCCTGTCGGTCCTGATGCTGTGCCGGATCGGGCGGCGCCTGTTCCGCTCGACGTTCCTGGGCTGCCTGGCGGGCCTGCTGCTCGCCGTGGACGGCCTGCACTTCGTGATGAGCCGCACCGCGCTCCTCGACCAGGTCCTGATGTTCTTCGTGCTGGCCGCCTTCGGCTGTCTCGTCCTGGACCGCGACCGGACCCGGAAACGGTTCGCGGCGGCGCTCCCCGAGGACGAGGAGGGGGTGCTGCGGCCGGACGCGGAGGTCGCGGAGACGCTGCGCCTCGGGTGGCGGCCGTGGCGGATCGCGGCCGGGGTGACCCTGGGGCTCGCGGCGGCGACCAAGTGGAACGGCCTGTACGTCATGGTGGGCTTCGGCCTGATGACGGTCCTGTGGGACGTGGCCGGGCGGCGCACGGCCGGCGCGGTCCGGCCGTACCTCTCGGTGCTCAGGAGGGACCTGGTCCCGGCCTTCGTGTCGGTGGTGCCGGTGGCGCTCGCGACCTATCTGGCGACCTGGACGGGCTGGCTGGTCACCAAGGGCGGCTACTTCCGCGACTGGGCCGCGCGGCAGGACGCGGTGGACGGCGGCGGGACCTGGGGCTGGCTGCCGCAGTGGCTGCGCAGCCTCTGGCACTACGAGAGCGAGGTCTACACCTTCCACGTGGGCCTCACCTCGCCCCACACCTACCAGTCGAACCCGTGGTCGTGGATCGTCATGGGCCGCCCGGTCTCGTACTTCTACGAGTCCCCGGCCCCCGGCACCGGCGGCTGCCCGGCCGACGCGAAGGAGAAGTGCGCGCAGGAGATCCTCGCGCTGGGGACCCCGCTCCTGTGGTGGACGGCCTGCTTCGCGCTCCTGTACGTCCTGTGGCGCTGGGCCTTCCGCCGCGACTGGCGGGCGGGCGCGATCGCCTGCGGCGTCGCGGCCGGCTGGCTCCCCTGGTTCCTCTACCAGCAGCGCACCATCTTCGTCTTCTACGCGGTCGTCTTCGTGCCCTTCCTGTGCCTGGCGGTGGCCATGATGCTGGGCGCGCTCGTCGGGCCGCGGGGCTCCTCGGAGAGGCGGCGGATCTTCGGCACGGTGGCGGCGGGATGCCTCGTCCTGCTCATCGTCTGGAACTTCATCTACTTCTGGCCGATCTACACGGGCACGCCGATCCCGCTGGACGACTGGCGGTCCCGGATGTGGCTGGACACCTGGGTGTAGCGGGCCGGAGCCGGTGACCGGTTTCCCGGCCGTCGTGACGGAAGTGACCGGTGCGGCTCGACAGTCCTCCGGCCCGGCTGCTTGACTCGTGGGTCCGGACGGGGAGGGGAAGCACGGTCATGCGCAGTGGAGCCAAGGTCGCGGTCGTCGGAGGGGTGTTCGCCGTCGTCGCGGGCGGGGTCGGGTACGGGGGCTACAACCTGTGGAACGGGCTCACGGGCGGCGACGCGTCCGTGAGCACCGGCGCGGAGGCCGCCCCGAAGACGGGCCCGGTCACCGGCGAGGAGACGACGGCCACCGCCCGGGACTTCCTGGCGGCCTGGGCCGCCGGGGAGTCCGACAAGGCGGCGCAGCTGACGAGCGACCCGGTCACGGCCGGGCCCGCGCTGCTCGCCTACAAGGAGACCGCGAAGGTCTCGAAGGCGGTGATCACCCCGGGGACGCCGGTGGGCACGAAGGTGCCGTTCACCGTGCGGGCGACGGTCACCCACGAGGGCGTGTCCAAGGACCTGTCGTACGCCTCCGAACTGACCGTGGTCCGGGGGGAGAGCACCGGCCGGGCCCTGGTGAAGTGGCAGCCCACCGTGCTCCACCCGAAGCTGACCGCCGCCGGGACCCTGCGCACGGGCACCGCGAAGGTCGCCTCCGTCAGGGCGGTCGACCGGAACGGGGTCGAGCTGACGGCGGAGAAGTACCCCTCGCTCGGGCCGATCGTGGACGAACTGCGCAAGCGGTACGGGGCGAAGGCGGGCGGCACGGCCGGCGTCGAGACCTGGATCGACTCGGGCGGCGGGACCACCGCCGACCGCACCCTCCTCGTCCTGCGGCAGGGGAAGCCGGGCACGCTGAGGACCACCATCGACGCGAAGGCGCAGGCGGCGGCGGAGAAGGCGGTGAAGGCGTACGGCCAGGCGGCGGTGGCGGCGATCGAACCGTCCACGGGCGCGATACGGGCCGTCGCCAACAGCCCGGCGGGCGGCTTCAACACCGCGTTCCTCGGCAAGCAGGCCCCCGGCTCCACGATGAAGATCGTGACGGCGGCGATGATGATGCAGCGTGGCGTGGCGAAGCCCGACAGCAAGGTGGAGTGCCCCGCCGACGTCGTGTCGCGGAGCAGCACCTTCCAGAACCTCGACAAGTTCAGCATCACCGGCGGCACCCTCACCGAGTCCTTCCGCCGCTCCTGCAACACCGCCTTCATCAAGGCGATCAGCCCTCTCAGCGCCAAGGGCGTCGCGGACACCGCCCTCGGTGACACCGCCCGCGACTCCTTCGGGATCGGCCTCGACTGGCAGGTGGGCGTCCCGGCGGCGGACGGCAGCGTCCCCGCCTCGTCCGGGAGCGAGACGCCCGCCTCGTACATCGGCCAGGGCAAGATCACGATGAGCGCGCTCAACGTCGCCTCGCTCTCCGCGACCGCGAAGAACGGCGGTTTCCTCCAGCCGTACCTGGTGGCGAAGGACCTCGACGGCCGCGAGTTCGCCAAGGCCGACAGGCTCTCCCCCGAGGTGGCCTCGGGGCTGCTTCTGATGATGAAGGCGGCGGCGACGGGGAACGGCACCGGCGCGAAGGCGATGGCGGGGGTCCCCTCCCCGAAGGGCGCGAAGACCGGCTCGGCCGAGGTGGACGGCCAGGGCACGTCCAACAGCTGGTTCACCGGTTACTCCGGCGACCTCGCGGCGGCGGCGGTCGTCCAGTCCGGCGGGCACGGGGGCGACGCGGCGGGGCCGGTGGTGGCGCAGGTGCTGAAGGCGGGGCGCTGAGACCGTTCAGGCCGTGGTGCCGGCCGGGACGGGCGGCGGGGCGTCCGCGTGCGGGCAGAGGGCGCCCGGGGCGGTCGTGGGGATGCGCATGCGGCGCAGGAGGTCGCGGGTGGCGCGCACGGTCAGGGTGCTGCGCCAGGCGACCCCCGGGTGGCGGGAGCGCAGGTGCGAGAGGGCCCGGGTGCCCAGACCGCTGGTGCGGAAGCGTTCTTCCACGGTGACGGCCGTGATGACGCCCCGGGAGCACTCCGCGCACATCCGGTAGTGGACCCGGCCGACGACCTTGCGGATGTGGACCAGGAGCAGGCACTCCTCACCGGGACCGGAACCGTCCGGGATGTGCGTGGACAGGAACTCGATCGCCCCGTACGCGAGGAACCGGCGGCGGAGGCGGACCACCATCCCGCCCCGCCGCGAGTGTCTGGGGCCGGCCGAGGGGGCGGTACGGAACGGAGTGCTGCCCGTGGGACGCGCGTGTTGTCCGTGCATGGACCTCGTGTGCCCGGCTCGTGGCGCGATATCCGTCCGGGGACGCGGACGTTCCGCTTCCCCTGCCCCGGTCCGGCCCCGGCGCGCGGCCGACGGCTCCCGGTCTGCGGTCTCCGGTCTGCGGTCTCCGGTCTCCGGTCTCCGGTCTCCGGTCTCCGGTCTCCGGACGACTGTCTCCGGACGACTGTCTCCGGACGACTGTCTCCGGACGACGGCGGGGGCCGTTCCTCGCGGGACCCGTGCACGACGGTCCCGCGAGGAACGGCCCCCGCCGTCCCGGGCGGACGCGCCGCCCGGGGGCCTCAGCCGCGCCCGTGTCGCCGGCGCAGGAGGAGGAAGGCGGCCAGCGCGGCGCTCGCCACGAGGAGCGGGACGCGCCGGTCCTTCGCCCCGGCCAGGACCGCTCCGGCCTTCTCGCGCACCGGCTCCGGGGTCTTCTCGGCGGCGAGGTGACCGGCGCGGGCCGCGCCGTCGCGGAGCTGCGCGGCGGCCTGCGCCGTCCGGTCGAGGACCGGGTCGGGGGTCTTCTCCTTCATCAGCCGCGCGGCCTTCACCGTCCCCTCCCGGAGCCGTCCGGTGACGAGCGCGGTCTTCTCGGCGGCCTGTTCCTGGAGTTCGGCCGCCTTCACCCTGGTCTGCTCCTGGAGCTCGACCGCCTTCACCATGGTCTGCTCCTGGAGTTCCGCCGCCTTCACCATGGTCTGGTCCCTGACGTCGGCCGCCTTCTCCCTGGCCTGGGCCTTCACCTCGGCCGCCTTCTCCTTGGCCTGGGCCTTGACGTCGGCCTTGGCCGCCAGCGCCTCCACGGTCCGGCCGAGTTCGTCGCGGGTGTGCTCGGCCTGCTCGCGCAGCTCCTCCAGGGTGGGCGCGGACTGGTCCTGCTGGAAACGGTCGGTCATCGGTGGGCCTTCTCCCTGATCTCGGCCACGTCGGCCTTGACGTTGTCGATGGTCTGCCGGGGCGCGGGCGCGCCGGCCTTGTCGATCTGCTTCTTCCCCGCTGCCGCCGCCACGGCGGCGGCCCCCGCGAGCAGGACGGCGACGATCAGGGCCGCCACCCAGACCGGGAGGACCAGCGCGAGGGCGGCGATCCCGGCCGCGACGAGGGCCTGCGCGGTCAGGACGCCGAGCAGGCCGGCGCCGCCGAACAGGCCGCCGCCCACGCCGTAGCGCCTGCCCTTTCGGGTCATCTCGGCACGGGCCAGCCGCATTTCGTCGCGGACCAGCTCCGAGATCTGCTGCGAGGCCCGTGAGACGAGCTCACCCACCGACGCGTCGGCGGTACTGCCGTGGTCCGGCCGTCCGGCGGTGCTCATGGAACTCACCACTTCCTCCGTGTGCTCGGCCGGGTCCGTTCCGCGCGAGGGCGGTCGCCGGCCTCTTCGATGCGTTGCCGGGTCCGCCGGCCGGACCGGCGGGGCCGGTGCCGTCCGGGCGGATGCGGCGGGTCCCCGTAGGGCTCGCCGGTCGTCGGAGGCCGTGTACCCCGCGTCCCCCGGATCACTCGACGGCCGTCAGGGCCGGAACCGGCGGCGGACCGGGAGGCCCGGCACCCGCCGGGCGAGGAGGCCGGGCGCGCTCCGGGCCAGGAGGCCGGGCGCCTTCCTGACCAGGGCGGCGGCCATCGCGCCGACCGCGGCGCCGACCGCCACGTCGGAGGGGTAGTGCGCGCCGCTGTGGACCCGTTCGACCGCCACCAGCGCCGCCGGTACGGCGCAGGCGGCCCCCGCCGGGGGCCAGGACGGCGCGACGGCCGCGGTGAACGCGACCGCCGCGGCGGTGTGTCCCGAGGGGAAGGAGGAGCTGTCGGGGCGGTCCTCCACGTCGTCGTGCGGAATCCACTCCTCCGGCGGCCGGCGCCGTTCGACCAGCTGTTTCGCGACCCCGTTGGAGAGCAGTTCGGCCACCGTCATGGCCGTGATCCCGGCGACCGCCGCCCTCCGGCCCCTTCCGCCCCCGCAGGCCGCCATGAGCACGGCCGCCGCCCACCACAGCTTCGTGCGCTGCGCC
Source organism: Streptomyces sp. NPDC041191 (assembly GCF_055591945.1). NCBI lineage: Bacteria > Bacillati > Actinomycetota > Actinomycetes > Kitasatosporales > Streptomycetaceae > Streptomyces > Streptomyces sp. NPDC041191. Next base: position 174,155 of record NZ_JBVIZC010000010.1, read on the forward strand.
GCCTCCTCCACCGGGGGCAGGACCCGACGGGCCCAGGGGGAGTCCCAGGCGGCCATCCGTCTGGTCAGCCGGTGGTCGCGCTCGCGCAGTGTCGCCAGAGTTCTCATGCGCGTCCGTCTCCCCGTGCGCCGCCGTCCCACACCGTGTCCGGCCCGTGCTCGGTGTCCGGCCCGCGCGCGGTGTCCGTCCCCACGGTGCTCACTCCTCCGGGCGACGGCGGTCCTCGTCGCTCCACTTCCGCGTGTCCCGGGGCTCGACGTAGGGCTCCTCGTCCTCCGGATGGCCGCCGGCGACGGCGCGCTGCCGGGACATCTCGGCGTCGAACTCCAGACCGAGCAGGATCGCGAGGTTGGTGATCCACAGCCACACCAGGAAGACGACCACGCCGGCCAGGGCCCCGTACGTCTTGTTGTACGAGGCGAAGTTCGCGACGTAGAAGGCGAAGCCCGCCGAGGCGGCCATCCAGATGGCGAGCGCCAGGAAGCTCCCGGGGGTGACCCACCGGAAGCCGCGGCCCTTGGCGTTCGGGGCCGCCCAGTACAGGAGGGCGATCATGAGCGTGACGAGCAGGACCAGGACCGGCCACTTCGCGATCGACCAGACCGTCACCGCGGTGTCGCCCACGCCGAGCGCGGCCCCCGCCTGCCGGGCCAGGCCGCCGGTGAAGACCACGATCAGCGCGCTGACGACGGCGATGACCATCAGGACGACGGTCAGCCCGAGCCGCAGCGGCAGGACCTTCCAGACCGGGCGTCCCTCGGGCATGTCGTAGACGGCGTTGGAGGAGCGGATGAAGGCGGCGACGTACCCCGAGGCGGACCAGACCGCCACGGCCAGGCCGACGACCGCCATGAACGAGCCGACGCCGGCGTTGCCCTGCAGCTGCCGGACCGCGTCGGTGATCACGTCGCGCGCCGGGCCCGGGGCCAGCTTCTGGATGTTGTCCATCACCCGCTGGGTCGTCGAGTCCCCCGCGATCCCCAGGAGCGACACCAGCACGAGCAGGGCCGGGAAGAGCGCCAGCACCCCGTAGTAGGTCAGCGCCGCGGCCCGGTCGGTGAGCTCGTCGTCCTGGAACTCCTTCAGCGTGCCCTTCAGTACGGCCTTCCACGACCGCTTGGGCAGCTCGGACAGCTGGTCCGGCGCCCGCTCCTCGACCTCCGCGTCCGGTCCGGCGGAAACCTCCCGGTTCCCGCCGGGCCCCGTGGCACGGTCGGCGTCGTGGCGTCCCCGGTGGTCGCCCTGTCCCGGCTTCGATGTGGGTGTCATACCTGGCGACTTTCCCGCCGGACGCCGCCCATGCCCACCGGCGTACCGCCGTCCGTGTCCGGTTCAGTCCCCCAGTACCTCCCGGAAGTGCTTGTTCACCGCCAGGAGGCCGCCGTCGACGCGCAGGACCGTGCCGGTGATCCAGGAGGCGTCCGGGGAGGCCAGGAAGGCGACGGCGGCGGCGATGTCGTCGGGGGTGCCGACGCGGCCCAGGGGGTAGACCCGCTCGGCGAGCGCGGCGAGCCCGGCCTCCTTGCCCGCCCAGGCCCTGGTCGCGATCGTGCCCGGGTCGATCTGGTTGACGCGGACCCCGCGCGCCGCCGCGTCGCCCGCCAGGGTGCGGGTGAGGGAGGCGAGTCCCGCCTTGGCGGCGCTGTAGGCGTGGTTGCCGAAGTCCGCCTGGGCGTTGACCGAGCCGATGGTGACCACCGCCCCGCGCCCGCCCGCCGCGAGGTGCGGCAGGGCCGCCCGCGCGCAGCGGACGGCGCCCATGAAGGTGACGTCGTGCTGGACGGCCCAGACCTCGTCCGGCTCGTCCTCGAAGCGGTCCCGGTCGGGGGCCACCTGTCCCAGGGCGTTGTTCACGAGGACGTCCAGGCCGCCGAAGACCTCCACCGCGTGCGCGACGGCCGCGTCCACCGACTCCTGGTCGGCCACGTCGCACCGCACGGCGACCGCCCCCGGCAGCTCCTCGGCCGTCGCCCGGGCCGCCTCCTCGTCGACGTCCGCGACGAGGACCCGCGCGCCCTCCGCCGTGAGACGCCGGGCGGTGGCCGCGCCGATGCCGCGCGCCGCGCCCGTGATCAGTACTCCGTACCCGCCGAACCGTTCCCTGAGATCCATGGGGTGATCACAACATCCGGCGCGCCCGTCGCACCAGGCCCCGCGGCCGGCCGTCAGACGGTGGACACGCGGGCGACGCGCGGCTCCGCGACGGACCGGTAGTCCTCCACGGACAGGGCGAGCGAGCGGTCGAGCCGTGCCGCGTTGAAGTAGATCTCCTCGTGGACCAGCAGGTCCGGATCGACGACCAGGTCGAGGCGCTCGTCGAAGGAGAACGGCAGGATCGTGCCGCTCGGGGAGCCCGCCAGCTCCTCCGCGATCCCGGGGGAGGCGAAGGAGACGTAGGTGCCGCCGTACAGCGCCTTCACCGCCGCCAGGTCGACCCGCCGGTCGCCCGGTACGACGACGAGCGCGAACCGCTTCTCCTTCTTGCCGATCTTGACCATGGCGACGATGCACTTGGCCGCCTGCGCGAGCGCGTTGCCGCGCAGCGCGCTGACCGCCTCGGTGGCGCCCTCGGGGGCGTGCTCGATCACCCGGTGGGCGGCCCCGCGCTCGTCGAGGAGGGCGAGCAGCTTCTCGTACGTGGCGTACGGGGCGTGCGCGTCGTGCGTGTCGTGCGCGTCGTGTGCCAGGTCGTTCGCGGTCATGCGTCTCGCTCCCCTTGCGGCAGGTCTGCTCTCCGGCGCGTCGACCCTACTCGTCACGGGGCGGCGGCCGCACCGCCCGTCACGGCGTCACCGACCGCACCGCCCGTACCAGCGCCTGGGCGCGCGGGTCCGCCGTGACCGTCTTCCGCATGCCGTTGGTGACGTACGCGAAGGCCGTCCCGGACTCGGGGTCCGCGAAGCCGAGGGAGCCACCCCGGCCGGGGTGGCCGAAGGACGTGGGGCCGAGGAGCGGGGAGGCCGGACCGTGCAGCATGTGGCCGAGACCGAAGCGCGTGCCGACGAGCAGCACCCGGTCCTGCCCGGCGGACTCCTCGGTGCGGGCGAGGGTGACCGTCGCCGGGGCGAAGAGGCGCCCGGCGCCCTCCACCGGGCCCAGGGTGGCGGCGTAGAAGCGGGAGAGGGCGCGGGCGGTGGCGACGCCGGCCGAGCCGGGCAGTTCGGCGGCCCGGTAGACCGGGTCGTTCTCGTCGGGCGCCGGGTCGATGACGCCGAAGGCGCGCCGGGTGAGGGAGCCCGGGTCCCGGTACGCCTCGGTGACCGCGCGCTTGGGGCGCAGCCGGAGCGCGCCGCTCCCGGCCGGTTCGGTCTCCTCGACGGGGCCGATGCGGCCGGCCCGGTGGGCCTCCGCGTCCGGCAGGCCGATCCACAGGTCCAGGCCGAGGGGCACGGCGATCTCCTCGGCCACCCAGCGGCCGACGGTGCGGCCGGTGACCCGGTGGACCAGGCCGGAGAGGAGCCAGCTGAAGGTGTGGGCGTGGTAGCCGTGGGCGGTGCCGGGCTCCCAGACGGGGGCCTGGGCGGCGATCGCGGCCGTCGCCGTCGGCAGGTCGGCGGCCTCCGCGAGGGTGAGGGGCCGGTCGAGGACGGGCACGCCGGCCCGGTGCGCGAGGAGGTCCCGCACGGTCACGCGGTCCTTGCCCGCCGCCTTGAACTCGGGCCAGTACGTGCCCACGGGGGCGTCCAGGTCGAGCAGGCCGCGCTGGTGCAGCAGGAGGGGGACGGCGGCGGCGACGCCCTTGGTGGCCGAGCGGACGACCTGGGCGGTGTCCTCGGTCCAGGGGGCCCCACCGGCCCCACCGGCCTCGCCGGCCCCGCCATCGACGTCCCGGCTGCCCGCCCAGAGGTCGACGACCTTCACGCCGTCCCGGTGGACGGCGACGGCCGCCCCGCGCTCGCCGCGCTGCTCGAAGTTGCGCAGGAAGGCGTCCCGGACGGGCTCCCAGCCCGCCGCCACCGTGCCCCGGACGTCCACGTTCCCGCTCCTCGTCTCGCCGTGTTCCGACCCTCCATGGTGCAACGCGGCGCGCGGGGGAACGGGCCCGGGGCCCTCAGGCCACCGGCCGGGGCACGAAGCCGAACGGCAGCTCCAGGCGGTGCCGGGCCATCAGCCCCTCGTCCGCGAGGAGTTCGCCGGTCGGCCCGTCGGCGGCGATCACGCCCTCGCTGAGGACCACCGCGCGGGGGCACAGCTCCAGGGCGTACGGCAGGTCGTGGGTGACCATCAGGACGGTGACGTCCAGGGAACGCAGGACGTCGGCCAGCTCGCGGCGCGAGGCCGGGTCCAGGTTGGAGGACGGCTCGTCGAGGACGAGGATCTCCGGCTCCATGACGAGGACGGTCGCCACGGCGACCCGGCGGCGCTGCCCGAAGGAGAGGTGGTGCGGCGGCCGGTCGGCGTACTCCGCCATCCCGACCCGCTCCAGGGCGCGCCGCACCGCGGCGTCGAGCGCGGCGCCGCGCAGTCCGGCGGCGGCCGGGCCGAAGGCCACGTCCTCGCGGACGGTCGGCATGAACAGCTGGTCGTCGGGGTCCTGGAAGACGATGCCGACCTTCCGCCGGATCTCGGCCATGTGCGTCGCGCCGACCGGGAGCCCGGCGACGGTGACGGTGCCCGCGCCGCCGGTGAGGATGCCGTTGAGGTGCAGGACGAGGGTGGTCTTCCCGGCGCCGTTGGGGCCGAGGAGGGCGACCCGTTCGCCGCGGCCGACGGTCAGGTTCACCCCGAAGAGGGCCTGGTGGCCGTCGGGGTAGGCGTACGCGAGGCCGCGCACGTCGAGGGAGGGGGGCGTGGTCACAGGGCCCGTCCCAGGAGGCAGATCAGGAGGGCGGTGAGGGGCGGCACGGCGGCGCGCGCCCACTGGGCGCGGGTGGCGGCCGTCTCGTCGAGCACGGGCACGGTACCGGTGTAGCCGCGGCTGACCATGGCCAGGTGGACCCGTTCCCCGCGCTCGTACGAGCGGATGAAGAGCGCCCCGGCGGACTTGGCGAGGACGCCCCAGTGGCGCACGCCCCTCGCCTCGAAGCCGCGCGAGCGGCGGGCCACGGACATGCGGCGCATCTCGTCGGTGACGACGTCGCCGTAGCGGATCATGAAGGAGGCGATCTGGACGAGCAGCGGCGGCAGCCTCAGCCGCTGGAGGCCGAGGAGCAGGGCGCGCAGCTCGGTCGTGGCGGCGAGGAGCACGGAGGCGGCGACGCCGAGGGTGCCCTTGGCGAGGACGTTCCAGGCGCCCCACAGGCCGGGGACGCTCACGGAGATCCCGAGGACCTCGGTCCGTTCGCCGGGCACGACGAAGGGCATGAGCAGCGCGAAGGCGACGAACGGCACCTCGACGAGGAGCCGCCGGAGCAGGAGTCCGGCCGGGACGCGGGCCGTCGCCGCCACGGCCCCGAGGAGCGCGGCGTGGAGGGCGAAGGCCCAGACGGCCTCGCGGGGCGTGGAGACGACGGCCACGACGAAGCCGAGGGCGGCGACGAGCTTGGTGTGCGGGGGCAGGGCGTGGACCGGTGAGTCCCCGTGCCGGTAGAGCCGGTGGACGTGGCCCGCTCCCACGTCAGGCCGCTTCGGCTTCGGCGCGCGCCCGGCGGCGGCGCACGACCCGGAAGGCGGCGGTGCCCACGGCCAGGGTCGCGCCCACGCCGACGACGCCGGCCAGACCGCCGGAGAGGCGGGCGTCGGCGACGTCCCTGACGCCGTAGTCGGCGAGCGGCGAGCCCGCCGCGGCGTGCTCCTCGGTCCTGGCGTCGATGCCCTGGTCGGCGGCGACCTTCTCCAGGCCGTCGGGGCTGGCGGAGGCGTAGAAGGAGACGAAGCCGGCGAGGACGAGGGCGGTGACGACGCCGCCGATCCACAGCTTCCGGGGGGAGCCCTGGGCGGGTGCGGCCGGGGCGGCGGGTGCGGCGTCGACCAGGTCGCCGTCCACCCGGAGCCTGAGCGGGGCGGTCAGGCCGCGCGCGCCGTACACCAGGTCGGGGCGGACGGCGATGACGGCGCCGACGGTCAGCGTGGTGATGACGGCCTCGCCGATCCCGATGAGGACGTGCACGCCCACCATGGCCGTGAGGACCCTGCCGACGGGGACGTCGGTGGTGCCGCCGATCGCGTAGAGGAGGGTGAAGGCGGCGGCGGCGGCCGGTACGGAGACGAGCGCGGCGGCGAAGGAGGCGACGGTGACCGAGCGGCGGGTGCGCGGCAGGACCAGGACGAGGCCCCGGAACAGCGCGTAGGCCGTGACGACGGTGACGACGCCCATGACGGTGATGTTCACGCCGAGGGCGGTGAGGCCGCCGTCCGCGAAGAGGACGCCCTGCATGAGCAGGACGACGGCGATGCAGAGCACGCCGGTCCAGGGACCGACGAGGATCGCGGCGAGCGCGCCGCCGAGGAGGTGCCCGCTGGTTCCGGCGGCGACCGGGAAGTTCAGCATCTGGACGGCGAAGACGAAGGCGGCGACGAGGCCGGCGAGCGGCGCCGTCCGTTCGTCCAGTTCGCGGCGGGCCCCGCGCAGGGCGGCGGCGACGGCGCCAGCGGCGGCGACACCGGCGGCGGCCGATACGGGGGCGTTGATGAATCCGTCGGGTACGTGCACGTCGGCATGATGGGGGTTCCTGCGAAGAGGTCGCAAGAGCGCATGGGTCACATCACGCCCGCGCCCGTCCGCGCATGACGTGCGGAACGGTGGGAAGAAGCGGACTATCGGTCGACAAAAGGACAAACTTTCAGGAGTTCCCGATGGCCGCCGCACCCGCCCCCGCAGTCGACGATCGCGCCAAGGGCCGGATCATCGGCGACGCGCCGCTCTCCCGGCCCGTCCCGGTCGCCCTCCGGTACGACCCGGACTTCTCCCCGGCGACCGTCCGGTTCGTCTTCCCGGGTGCCGTCGAGTGGTCCTTCCCGCGCGCCCTCCTGGAGAAGGGCCTGCGCACCCCGGTGCGGCGCGGCGACATCGGGGTGTGGCCCTGCGGCCGGGTGCAGACGGTCGTCGAGTTCCACACGGAGGACGGGGTGGAGGTGGTCCAGTTCGACACCGCCGCCCTGGTCCGCTTCCTGCGGCACACGTACTCCTCCCCCTCCGCCGCCGGTACGCGCGCGCCGTCCGCGCGCCCCTGAAGGACGCGCGGACGGCGTGCGGGCGGGAAGCGCGGTCCGCCTGGCTCCCGGCGCGCTTCTCCGGGAGCCGTGCGGACCGGTCCGTCAGACCTTCACGAGGTCCGGCTTCGAGTCCGTACCGGACCCGCCGGTTCCGTCGGTGTGCGCGGCGAGCCCCTCGCCCTCCACGTCCACGTTCGGCAGGACGCGGTCCAGCCACTTCGGCAGCCACCACGCCCGGTGGCCGAGGAGCGCGAGGACGGCCGGGACGATCGCCATGCGGACCACGAAGGCGTCGAAGAGGACCGCGATGGCCAGGCCGAAGCCGATCATCTTGATCATCTGTTCGGTCATCCCGATGAAGCCGGAGAAGACCGCGATCATGATCACGGCGGCGGCGGTGACCACCCGGGCGCTGTGCCGGAAGCCGGTCACGATCGCCTCGCCGGGCCGCTCGCCGTGCACGTACGCCTCGCGCATCCGGGTGACGAGGAAGACCTCGTAGTCCATCGCGAGGCCGAAGACGACGCCCACCATGAAGATCGGCATCATCGACATGACCGGACCGGTCTGCTCGACCCCGAAGAGGCTTCCGAGCCAGCCCCACTGGAAGACCGCGACGACCGCGCCGAGGGCCGCGACCACCGAGAGCAGGAAGCCGAGGGCCGCCTTCAGCGGGACGAGCACCGAACGGAAGACCAGGGTCAGGAGCAGGAAGGCGAGGCCGACGACGAGGGCCAGGTAGGGCACCAGGGCGTCGTTCATCTTCTGCGAGAAGTCGATGTTCATCGCGGTGGCGCCGGTGACGAGGACCTCGTCGCCGGTGGCCTCCCGGATGTCGTGGACCAGGTTCTCGGTGGCGACCGAGGACGGGCGGTCCTTCGGGACCACCGTGATCATCGCGGCGTCGCCGGCCTTGTTCGGGGTCGCCGGGGTGACGGCGGCCCAGCCTTCGAGGCCCTTGATCGCCGAGACCGTCCTGTCGGCGGTGGCCCGGTCGCCGTCCACGACGACGAGCAGCGGGCCGTTGAAGCCGGGGCCGAAGCCGTCGGACAGCAGGTCGTACGCCCGGCGCTCGGTGGCGGAGACCGGCTTCACGCCGTCGTCCGGGAGGCCCATCTCCAGGGAGGCGGCGGGAACCGCGATCGCGCCGAGGCCGAGGACGCCGACGAGGAGCACGAGGACGGGACGGCGGAGGACGAACCGGGCCCAGCGGGTGCCGCCGTTCGGCTTGCCGGTCTCCGCCCCGGAACCCTTCTCCGCACCCTTGCGCGCCTTGCGGCCCACGACCCTGTCCCCGGCGAAGCCGAGCAGGGCCGGTATCAGGGTGAGCGCGATGAGGACGGCGACGACGACCGTGCCGGCGGCGGCGAAGCCCATCTTCGTCAGCATCGGGATGTTGACGACGGCCAGGCCGACGAGGGCGATGACGACGGTGAGTCCGGCGAAGACGACGGCGGAACCCGCCGTGCCGGTGGCGCGGCCCGCGGCCTCCTCCTTCCCCCGGCCCTCGGCCAGCTCCGCGCGGTAGCGGGAGACGATGAAGAGGGCGTAGTCGATGCCGACCGCGAGGCCGATCATCATCGCGAGGGTGGAGGTGGTGGATCCCAGGTCGAGGACGTTCGCGAGCGCCGTGATCGTGGAGACGCCGATGCCGACGCCGACGATCGCGGTGAGCAGCGGAAGTCCGGCGGCGACGAGCGAGCCGAAGGTGACGACGAGCACGATGCCGGCGATGACCACGCCGACGACCTCGCCCGCCCCGGTCTCGGGCATGGTCTGGAGGGCGTCGCCGCCGATCTCGACGGTCAGCCCCTTGCCCTGCGCGTCGTGCCCGGCCTCCCGGAGCGCCTCGCGCGTCGCGTCGGTCAGCTCCATGGCGTTGACCTCGTACGCGACCGAGACGTAGGCGGTGGAGCCGTCCCGGGAGACGGCGTGCGCGGTGTACGGGTCGGCGACCGAGACGATCTGGTCCGAGCCGGACCTGAGCGCGGCGACGGTCCGCTCGACGACGGCCTTGTGCGCCGGATCGGTCACCTTCCGGCCCTCGGGGGCCTTGAAGACGACGCGGGCGGTGGCTCCGTCGGCCCCGGCGTCCGGGAAGCGCTCCTGGAGGAGGTCGAAGGCGCGCTGGGCCTCGGTGCCGGGTATCGAGAAGGAGCCGGAGGTGGCGGCGGGCGCGGTCGCGGCGCCGACGCCGGCGACCGCGAGCAGCGCCACCCAGAGGAGGGCGACGAGCCGGCGGCGCCGGAAGGCGGAGCGGCCCAGCTTGTAGAGGAAGGTGGCCACGGGTGCGTACTCCCGGTGTGGGGCGGGACAGGACGGGGGGGAGCCGGCCCGACGGCGTGAGCGGTACGCGGTCAGGGGGTGTGGTGCGGTGGGGTCAGGGGTGCCGGACGCCGAGTGAGGGGAGCACGACGGCGTCGACGTAGGAGCTGAGGAACGCGTGGTCGACCGGCCGGTCCTCGATCAGCGGGCGGGCGACGAGCGCCCCGACCAGCATGTGCGGGACGAGGTCCAGCGCCGGGTTGCCGGCGTCGACCTCGCCCCTGCGGACCGCCCGGCGCAGCACTTCGCGGAAGGCCGTCATCTCGGGTTCGATGAGGAGTTCGCGCAGCGCCCGGTGCAGGTCGGGGTTGTCGTGGACGGCGTGGGCCAGGCCCCGCATCAGCGCGGAGTCCTTCTCCATCTGGCAGTCGTCGGTCCGTTCGAGCATGGCCCGGAAGTCGCCGCGCAGCGAGCCGGTGTCGATCTCGGAGAGGTCGGCCGGCTTGTTGTGGCGCAGCGCCCGGGCGACCAGCTCGGGCTTGCTCCCCCACTGGCGGTAGAGGGTGGCCTTGCTGGAGCGGGTGCGGGCGGCGACGGCGTCCATGGTGAGGGCGTCGTAGCCGACCTCGCGGAGGAGGTCGAGCACGGCCGTGTACAGCTCGGTCTCCCGCTCGGGAGTGAGTCTGCTGCGTGCCATGGCGATGGCTCCCTCCGGTGGTCCGCCCCCCGACGAGTGCGAACGAAACGGTTTCGTACCGTACGAAGATAACCCCGCGTCCAGCGAAACGAAACCGTTTCGTACGTGTTCTGGGCCACACCTCCCCCGCACCGCGCCCCCGTCCACGGGCCCGTACGAGTTGCCCCGGCCCCCCGGCCCGGGAAGCATGGTGTGGTGAGTGACGACGTCGCGTATCTCCGTTTTCCGCACCTCCACGACGACCTGCTGTGCTTCGTCGCCGAGGACGACCTCTGGATCGCCCCGCTCGCGGCCGAGGGGCAGCCCCCCGGCCGGGCCTGGCGGCTCACCGTCGACCGGACCAGAGTCGGGCACCCGCGCTTCTCGCCGGACGGGCGCCACCTCGCGTACACGAGCTGGCGCAGCCTGGACCCCGAGATCCACCTCGTCCCCGTCGACGGCGGGCCCGCCCGGCAGCTCACCCACTGGGGCTCCACCGACACCCGGGTCTGCGGCTGGACGCCCCCCGACCGGGACGGCCGCTCCGGGATCCTCGCCGTCTCCTCGCACGGGCAGCCCTTCTCGTACTTCTCCTGGGCCTACACCGTCCCCACCGACGGCTCGCCCGGCCGCCGGCTGCCCTGGGGCCCCGTCTCCGACATCGCCGTCACCGACCACACCCCCGCCCCCGGCCACGACGGCGAGCGGTGCACCCTGCTCCTGACCGGAACGCCGCCGCACGAGCCGGCCGCGTGGAAGCGGTACCGGGGCGGCGCCACCGGCCGCCTCTGGCTGCACGGGAAGCGGCTGCTGCCCGACATCGGCGGGCACCTCGACTGCCCCATGGCCGTGGACGGCCGGGTCGCGTTCCTCTCCGACCACGAGGGCGTCGGCAACCTGTACTCCTGCCGGCCCGACGGCACGGACCTGCGCCGCCACACCGACCACGCCGACTTCTACGCCCGGCACGCCTCCACCGACGGCCGCCGGGTCGTCTACCAGTGCGCGGGCGAGCTGTGGATCGTGGACGCCCTCACCCCCGACTCCCGCCCCCGCAGGCTGGAGGTGCGGCTCGGCGGCCAGCGCGTCGGCCGCCGCCCCTACCAGGTGCCCGCCGCCCACCACGTGGACGCGCTCTCCGTGGACGAGACCGGCCGGGCCAGCGCCGTCTCCGTCCGGGGCAGCCTGTACTGGCTGACGCACCGCGACGGCCCGGCCCGCACGATCGCCGACGCCCCGGGCGTCCGGGTCCGGCTGCCCGAGATGCTGGGCAGCGGCGGCCAGGTCGCGTACGTCACCGACGCCGACGGCGAGGACGCCGTCGAGGTGGCCAGCCTGCCGCGCGTCAGCGGCGACCGGCCGCCGCGCCGGCTCGTCACCGGCGGCCTCGGCCGGATCGAGGAGCTGGTCGCCGACCCGGACGGCGAACGGATCGCGCTCGCCTCCCACGACGGCCGGCTCCTCCTCCTGACCGTGCCCGAGGAGACCGGCGCCACGGACGCCGAAGGGCCCGACGCCGAGGTCACCGAGCTGATCAGGTCCGTCAACGGACCCGTCCGCGACCTCGCCTTCTCCCCCGACGGCGACTGGCTGACCTGGTCCCACCCCGGCATCGGCCGCTCCCTGCGCTCCATCAAGCTGGCCCGCGTCGCGGGCCCCGGCGCCCGCACCGTCGTGGACGTCACCAACGGGCGCTTCGAGGACGAGAACCCCGTCTTCACCCGCGACGGCCGCTACCTCGCCTTCCTCTCCTGGCGCGGCTTCGACCCGGTGTACGACGTGCACACCGGCGACCTCTCCTTCCCGCTGGGCTGCCGGCCCTACCTCGTCCCGCTCTCCTCCGCGACCCCGTCCCCCTTCGCGCTGCTCCCGGACGGACGGCCGGCGGCCGGCGGCCTCGACCCGGCCGACGACGACGCGGAGGCGACGGCGGACGGCACGGTCACCGTGGAGACCGAGGGCCTCGCCGACCGGGTCACGCCCTTCCCGGTCACCGCCTCCAAGTACTCCGCCCTGCACCCGGTCAGCGGCGGCGGCCTGGTCTGGCTGCGCTGGCCCATCTCCGGCGCGCTGGGCGAGACCTTCGCCAACCCGGCCGACACCTCGGGCCGCCCCACCCTGGAACACTTCTCCATCACCAGGGCCCGCAAGAGCGAACTCGCCTCCGACCTCGACTGGTTCGCGGTCAGCGGCGACGGGACGCGGCTCGTCGTCGCGGACGAGAACGAGCTGCGGGCGGTGCCCGCGACCGAGGCGGCGGACGACGACTCCACCGTCTACCTGGATCTGCGGCGCATCCTGCACGAGGTGGACCCGGGCGCCGAGTGGCGCCAGGCGTTCGACGAGGCCGGGCGGATCGTCCGCGCCTACTTCTGGGAGCCCGGCATGGGCGGCGTGGACTGGACGGCGGTCCTCGACCAGTACCGGCCGCTGGTCGAACGGGTCTCGTCGCCCGACGAGTTCGCCGACCTGCTCCGCGAGGTCCTGGGCGAACTGGGCACCTCGCACGCGTACGTCACCCCCGCCCGCCGCAACGAGGGCCCGCCGCACTATCAGCGGCCCATGGGCCTGCTCGGCGCCGATCTCGTGCCCCGGGAGGCGGGGTGGACGGTCCGGCGCATCCTGCCCGGCGAGTCCTCCGACTCCAAGGCCCGCTCCCCGCTGGCCGGCACCGGCATCCGCGCGGGCGCCGTCCTCACCCACGTCGACGGCCGCCCGGTGGACCCGGTCACCGGGCCGTACCCGCTGCTCTCCGGGACCGGCGGCACCACCGTCGAGCTGACCTTCCGTCCCGCCGGGGTCGAGGGCCCGGCCGGAGGCGGGGGTCCCGCCGGGGGCGGGGGTCCCGCCGGGGGCGAGGGTCCCGCCGGGGGCGAGGGTCCCGCCCGCCGCGTCGCCGTCGTCCCGCTCGTGGACGAACGCCCGCTGCGCTACCAGGACTGGGTGGCCAAGCGCCGGGCCGTGGTGCGCGAACTGAGCGGCGGGCGCTGCGGATACCTCCACATCCCCGACATGGGCGGTTCCGGCTGGGCGCAGTTCAACCGGGACCTGCGCATGGAGGTCTCCCGGCCGGCCCTCATCGTGGACGTGCGGGGCAACGCCGGCGGCAACATCAGCGAACTCGTCATCGAGAAGCTGACCCGCAGGATCGTCGGCTGGGACCTCACGCGCGACGCCCAGCCCGTCGGCTACCCCTCCAACTCCCCGCGCGGCCCGGTCGTCGCCCTCGCGGACGAGGCGACCTCCTCCGACGGCGACATGATCACCGCCGCGTTCAAGATCCTCGGCCTCGGCCCCGTCGTCGGCCAGCGCACCTGGGGCGGGGTCGTCGGCATGACCGGCCGCCAGCGCCTGGGGGACGGCACCCACATCACCGTGCCCATGAACGCCGCCTGGTTCCCCGAGTACGGCTGGTCCCTGGAGAACCAGGGCGTGGAACCCGACCTCGCGGTCCTGCGCACCCCCCTGGACTGGGCGGAGGGCCGCTACGCACAACTGGACGACGCCGTCCACGTCGCCCTGGCCCTCCTGGAGAAGAACCCGGCGGCGAGCCCTCCGGAGTACGTGGACCTGCCGGACCGGTCGCGGCCGAAGCTGCCGCCGAGGCGGGAGGAGCAGGCCGGCTGAAGCGCACCTTTAAAACCTTCGGACCGAAGTGTAGGTCCTGAACGACGAGGGGCCGGGGCTCAAGGCCCCGGCCCTCGGACAACGGGTACTAGACGGCGGGCGGTCGCGCGACCGTCCGGGTCAGCCACTCGTTGTCGCGGAGTTCCGGATGGGCGGTAACGATCAGCCGCACCGCTTCGTACTTCGCTCTTTCCGTCAGCTCCTGCAACTCCGGCCAGGCGAGCCGGGCCACTGCTCCCGGCGGCCACGTGGTCGTCAGGGTGACGGTCTCCCCTTCCCTGGTGAACGCGTACACGTGCTGGGACAGGCTGGCTTCGACCGCGACGCTGCTCTGGTGCGTGAGTGTCCTGGTGGCCAGGTCGAGCATCAGCGCGAAGTCGACGGCGGGTTCCCCCGCCACATGCACACTGAGGTCCACGCCGTGGATGACGAGCCGCTGGTCCGTTCTGAAATACCTCAGGCAGAAGGCCGAGCTGTCCAGTTCCGGGTGTTCCGGACGCCAGTCCGGGGACCAGGATGCGTCGTCCGCCCTCGGCTCGAAGGAGAAATCGATCATCCGCTCTTCCTTAGAAGACGTTCTTGGGCATGGCGGTGATGAGGTCGCCGAACTGGTCTACGACCAGGCGGATTCCATTCTGTCCGTTGACGCCGGTCGTGATGCTGTCGAAGGCGTAGTCGATGTAGTTGCCGGTTCGCTCCACATCCTTCACGGACCGTGGAACCTCGTGGCCGAACTGAGCCGCCTCCTGGATGAGCTTCTTCAGCTTGACCGCGTCGATCGCCTGGTCGAAGACGTTGTTCATGTCACCGGCGAGATGGTAGGTGCCACCCCACAAGTGCCTGTCACCGATGTGTTTGAGCGCGCCCTCCCTGATCGTGCGGCAGCTGATGTTGTGCACCAGCAGGGGAGAGTCACCGGCCATCACGAAGTACGTGGGAACGCCCGCGATTGTGAGGTCGTAGGTGACCTGCGGCTTGGTGTACGAGGTGACGTCCAGAACCGTGACGGTTCCGTCGTCGGTGGTCTGCAGGCGGTCTCCGACCCTGAGCCGCCCCGCGTCCGCCCATGACCGGGTGGTCAGGTCGTAGAACGGGTGGTCGGACGTGCCCGTGACGGTGTGCCGGCCGTTCGCGGTGGCGACGGTCACATCGGTGAACCGAGTGTCCGTCGTGGTGCGGTGCGTCCGCGCGACACGGTGCCGTTCGACGGCGTTGCCGCCGGGCCGCGCGTTGAGGACCAGGTCTCCGGCGGTCACGTCCTCGATGCTGCGGAGGCCGCCGTCGGCCATCTTGACCTTGGTGCCCGCTACGAAGCTGTGCTTGACACAGAACGAGACGGCCAGGGCGAGGCGGGCGTTGATGATCGTGCGCAGCGATTCGAGAGTTCTACGGGCGGCGGTGGTGGCCTCGAAGAACTTCCCGATCCCGGAACTGACGCGTGCGACGGCCTTGGCGAACTGCGGGGCCTTGCCGATCACGGTCACCAGGGTTACGGCGTTGAAGAGGGTCCACAGGCAGCTTTCGATGTCAGGGTCCGAGAAGCATTTCTTCGCGTCCGTCACACCAACCAGATCGAGGATGATCTGCCCGCCGTTGGCCTGGACCCAGTCGATGATGTCCTGGTCCACCTGCGTCATGGCCTGGTGGTACTGGTCCACACAGACCTGACCGCACTCCGCGAGGAGGATGGCTTCCTCATCCGTGGTCAGCACGTACTCAGGGTTGGTTCCGCCGGAGGAGCCACCGGTGGAACCACTGGAGGCAACGGCCTTCTCCCGTTCCTCCTTGGCGCGCTGCCGTTCTTCGGCCTCCGCCTCGTCGGCCGCCTCGTCGGCCCGTTCGGCGTCGTTCTGAGCGTTGGCAGCAGCCTGCTCGGCGCGTGTGGCGTTCGCTTCCGCGGTGGTGGCCGTCCGGCCGGCGGCCGCCGCGTCGTTCTCGGCGGAGGTGGCCGCGGAGCCGGCGCTCGCGGCGTCCCGCTCGGCGTCGGTGGCGTCCCGGTCGGCCTGGGCCGCGGCCGCGTCCGCGTCGCTCGCCGCGAAACTGGCGTAGAAGGCGTCGGTGCCGGCCTGCTCGTCGTACTTCTGAGCATTGGCGTCGGCCTTCTGGGCCGCGGTCGCGTCTGCGGTCGCCGCCGCCGCCGAGGCACGGGCCGCGTCCGCGGACTTCTGCGCCTGCACCGCGTAGGCGGCGGCGTCGGCTGCCGCCTGAAGGGCGATCTTCGCGTCGCCGGACGCCTTGTCGGCCAGCGCCTTGGCCTGCGCGGCCGCCTTGTCGGCTTCGTCCGCCTTGGCCTTGGCAGCGGCGGACTGCTGCTCGGCGAGGGTCTTGGAGAACTGGCCGATCAGCACTGCGAACGCGGCACTGGTATCCGTCTCGCGGTAGGGGGCACCAAGGCTGATCGCCTCGTCGGCCGCCTTGGTCACCGCGATGGCGGCGTCCCGGGCCCCCTGGGCGTACTGTGCCGCCGCGTGGGCGAAGCCGGCGGTCTTCGCTGACCAGGCAGCGGTCTTCGCCGCCTCGGCCACGGCGGCGGTGGCTTGCTTACGGGCGTTTATCGCCGCGGTCTGGGCCTTCTTGGCCTCGTCCTGGGCGGCCTTGGCATTCTTCTACGCGGCCGCGGCCGCGTCGATCGCCTTCGCGGCAGCCGCGTGTGCCGTGGCCGCCGCCGCGTGCGTCTTGCTGTAGGCCGACCATGCGGAGGTGGCCGCGGCGTTGGCGCGCTTGGCCGAACCCGCGGCACGGGTCGCCGCCGCGCGCGCGTTGACCGCCGCCGTCGACGCCTCGTTCGCCGCGGCGCGGGCACTCACTGCGGCCGAGGCCGCTTCGTTGGAGGCTGCGCGTGCCTCTGTGGCAGCCTGTCGCGTTTCGGCGGCCGCGCTGCTTCCCTCAGCGGCTGCCGCGGCCGCTTCCAGCGCATGGGCGCGCGATGCCGTGGCATCCCGCTGGCGTTCGGCATCGACCGCTTTGGCGCGTGCCGCGCGGGCGCGCAGTTCGGCTTCTTCCGCCACCTCCGACTGCTGGGCCGCCGTCGTACCCGACGTCTCGGCGGACACGCGGGCGCGCTGGGCGTTGTCCTTCTCGGTGAGTGCCCGCTCCTCTGCGGCCTGTGCCTTCTGGCGCTCGCCGGCCGCCTTGTCGCGTTCCCGCTCGGCATTGGCTTTCTCGGTCTCCGCGATGCCCCGCTGCCGCTTCGCCTCGGCCGCGCCGGCCTTGGCGTCCTGTTCGGCCTTCTCCGCGGTCGTACGGGCCTGCTTGGCCGTCGCGGCGTTGGCAGCCGCCTCTTGCGCTCGCTTGGCCGCGGCTTCGGAGGCCGCCTTCGCCTGCTCCTTCGCCTCCAGCGCCGCCGCCTTGCGGAACTCCGTGGTGACCGCGTGGGACTGAGTTTGCGCCAGGGCGTAGAACGCCTGGCCGTTGGAACTGTTGGCCTGGATGGCCTTGAGCGCAGTTTCGACCGTCTTGGCGGCGGCCTGTGCCGCGGCCACGGAGGCCTTTGCCACCTGAACGGACTGGGCCGCGTACATCAGGCCACGGCCGCGCGGGTAGAGGTTCTGGTCGGCTATGGCCCACGCGGAGTTCTGTGCTGTAGAGGCCCGGTCAGCTGCGACCTTGGCTCGAGTGACGGCCGCGTTGGCGTTGGGGAGCAGCTGAGAAGTGGTCTCGCGGATGGTGGCGAGAAGCCGGGTCGCGTTCTTCTGGTCGTTGAGCGAGGGCCTGTTCGGGGCATTGGGGTTGTCACGCCAGTACTGCTGCCAGAAGAGGACCTGGTCCGCCTGCCACGACTGCCGGATCGCCTCGATCATGTAGTCGGCGGAAAGCCGTGCCTCCTTGGAGGCGGCGATCTCGGCGGCGACGATGTCCTTGCGTTGGGTCGTCTGAGAGGTGTATTCAGCCTCCCATTCGGTGTGAGCCTGCAGGATCGGACCGGTCAGGACACGGTTGAAATCGACCGGGTTCACGCTGTCACAGGCGGCCCAAGCAGCTTTGAGGGTCTCGACTTCTGTACGGAACTCCAGGGAATCCGGCTGCGGCGCCTTGGCGGGGAATCCTCCGTATCTGAGGAACGAGGCGACGTCGTTCGCGGAGCTGTAAGCGCTGTAACCGGACGTGGCGCCGATTTCGGCTGCGGCCAGACGAGTGTACTCCTTAGTCCAGTAGTCTTCGCTGACCGGGATTGCCGAATACATCTCCTTCGCCTTGGCGAGTGATACCGCCGACGGCTTGGGGATGGGATCACTCGACACAGCCGCCCGAATGGATTCGCGCCCCTTCCAGGTGAAGGCGAGAATATCCGCCCCAATCACTGGAGCGGCGTACGGGCGGCCACCTTCATAGTTCGCCCGAGCATAGGGGGCGTTGGTTTTTTCGAGGTTCAGCTGCCGCTCGTCGAACTCTTTCCCTGCCGCACGTTCGACGTCATAGTCGCTTTGCCCGGCTTTGAAATACTCGACACTGGGGTATCCGCTCCCCCCGAAGTAAAGCGTTTCATGGATATTCTTGTCCGGTCCTGCGAGTACGTCATTGACGAACGCCTTCTGGACAGGACCCGCCACTCGGATGTCGCGGCTCAACCGGCAGCGGTCCATGCGTTCCCGTTGCCCGAGACTGATGCGCAGAGTGCGCTCGTACGGGTTTTCAGGGAAGTCTCCGGGCTCATCGGCAAGCGCCGGCGCCGTAGCCATCAGGGTGGCGGTCACCGCCAAGGATGTGGTGAACGCGGTTGCGTGAAATGCGTACACGAGCCAGGACCGAAATTCCTGTCTGCGCGCCTGTGGGTCGTGCGTGCCCACATGGGCCCCCTCTGGATTTCGTGAAGGACGAGGAAGGAAAAACCGAGTCAATCCGAGTCCGACACGAAGGCCGCGGAGTATCCCTTTTCCTTCCCCCTGAAGTACGGAGGAGATCATTGCACGCAAAAGGCGGTTCATGGAATGCGATTTTCGGCGATCCCCCATCACCTGAAGCGTGCGGCGTTGGGCACGGGATCACCAGTCGACGGACCGCCGGATCAGCGATCGCCACGCTTCCAGGGAGCCCGGGACATCGGCCCCGGGCTCACGAAATAAATCAGTAGATGGCTTTGTGTACGTTCCAGCCCTGGCCGGCCTCAACCCTGGTGTGCAGCTTTCCGGCGCCGTCGGCGTTGTAACGCCAAAGGTCACCGGCCGCGTCGGTGGCGACGAGGTCGGCCAGACCATCACCATTCATGTCACCAGGAGACGCGATCTTGTTGTAGACGTTCCAGCCGCCGCCGATGTCCACTCGTGTGCCGAAGCCAATCTTCTGTGCGCCCGGATAGAGCCATAGGTGTCCGGTGCCGGATTCCCGGGCGAGGAGGTCGGGCAGTCCGTCGCCCGTGACGTCACCGGAGCCGACGAGCACGTCGAAGGCGTTCCATCCGGCACCGAGGTCGGTACGGGTACTGAGGTCGTTCACCCCGGTGCCGGGATAGAAGTAGAGGTGGCCGCCGGAGTGGCGGGCCAGCAGGTCACTCTTGCCGTCGTTGTCGAGGTCTCCGATGCCGGCGAACGCCGTCATCACGTTCCATCCGCCGCCGACGTCGTTGCCACCCACCTCGAGGTGTCCGTCGGAGCGGACCAGGGTGAGGGTGGACCAACGGGAGTTGTCGTCCATCGAGGAAGCATTGGACAGCTTCGGCAGGGCGTAACCGGTCATGTCGCCGTCGATGAGGAGCCGGGCGGCGAAGAGGCCATTGCCGAGGTTCAGGTAATAGTTGAGCGTGTTGGTGGTGTCCCAGGCGATGAGTTCACCCTTGCCGAAGAAGGGATTACCGCCCGAGTTGGCGAGAGTGGCCCCTTGCCATCCGGTACCGAGCTGGACCCGCGCACCGAGCCCTCCTTTGTCGTCCCCCGGGAACATCCACAGCGTTCCGGCGAGGTCCCGGGCCACCAGGTCGACGTGACCGGAGCTGTTGTCCAGCGGGAGGATCTGGTTGTAGGCGGCCCATCCGGACCCGACCTTGACCATGGGCTTCAGTGGTGCGGAGGCGCTGCCGGTACCGGCGTAGAAGTAAAGGTCCCCGGCCGGAGTACGAGCGACCACGTCACCACGTCCGTCGCCGTTCATGTCACCGGCACCGACCAACTGGTCGAACATGTCGTAGCCGTAGCCGACCCTGACTGCAGCGGCGAGCGGGGCGTCCAGCTTGCCCGTGCCAGCACAGAGGTAGAGGTCACCGTTCGGAGTCCGGGCCATCAGGTCGTTCTTGCCGTCGCCGGTCACGTCACCCGGCACGAAGACCTTGTTGTACTTTTGCCATCCGGCCTGAGTCCACACCTTCTTACCCAGGTAAATCTTGGAGGGCTGCAGCGTCAGGGTGCCGTCCGGACCGAGGACGAACAGCTCGGGCACGCCGTCGCCGTCGAGGTCGCCCGGCTCGATCACGTCCTTCCAGACGTTCGGAAGATCCGGAAGAGCGTAGTCCGACGGGTACGAATCTGCTTGGCCAGTCTGCCAGCGCTTGATGTACACGGCGTCGTCCAGCCCCCGGATGAGGAGATCGCTCACGCCGTCCCCGTCAACGTCGAAGCGTGGCGTCACGGGCGCTGCGGCCTGCGCACCGAAGCGCGCAACACCTTGCGCACCGACTGGAAGTTTCGCCGTCGGAGGCGTCCAGCGTGGAAGCGCGGGCTTGACGATCCCCGACTCCCCCTTCCGGTCGTCCGCCTCGGACGGTGTCGCCAGCATCGTCAGCGCCAGCGCCGAAACGGTCGTACCGACCGCAAGGCGGCGCACGTACGCCCTCGAAGTACGCATCGTGGATCCCCCCACAAAAGATGTGCCCGACAACGTCACCGACTTGGACGTTCACCAATCGGGCACCCTCCCGTCGGGCGCACGACGTTTCACGTCCTGCACGTTCCTCCACGGGATCTTCATGAACCATACGGACGACTCACAGGAGCGTGGAGATCATTTTCGGCCAATGGAACACCAAAGACGCGCCAACCTGCGGAAACGTGCGACCAGACCGCCCGTGAGCCGCCGACAGGCGCATCGCGGTCGGCCGAAAACGTATGCACCGGTCATGGCGATCGGTTCGTCGGCAGGTTCGCGGCACGGCGTTCGCATCGGCCTCGGACCAGGCCGTGCCGTGCCGGTGGCCCCGTGTCGGGGCTTAACTCGAAGGGCACGGTCGGCACGGGCAGCCATCGGTCCGAAGGCCCTCCGAGTGGCCCTCCACTCGTTCGAGCCCGTCTAGGAAACCGGCGCAAGTGCGCAACCCTCAGGAGCCGTCGGCCGGACCACCCCTACGCCGTCTCCACGGCCGCGTATACCAGGTCCAGTTCGTACGAAGTCCCCGCCCGCCCGTCCAGCGTCACGCTGCCGACCGCGCCGAAGCCGACCCGTCGGAGGACGGCGCCCGACCCCGCGTTGTCGAGGGTCGTGACGGCGGTCAGCCGGCTCAGCCCGTACTCCTCGCGGGCCAGCCGGCACAGCTCGCGGACCCCGGCGGTGGCCAGGCCGCGCCCGGCGGCCCGCTCGGCGACCCGGTAGCCCAGCTCGGCGCTCCCGTCGGCGACGTCGACCAGGTTGAACCGTCCCAGGACCTCGCCGCCCTCCCCCACGAGCACGTGGAAGTGGACGGTCCCGGCCTCCTGCTCGTCGAGCAGCGCCCGGTGCCGCGCGTCGAAGTCGGTGAAGTACGCGTCGCCCCGGTCGGGCACGGACGCGGCGAAGTGGGCCCGGTTCTCCCGCTCGAACGCGAGCAGGGCGGGGGCGTGGTCGGGTCGGAGTCGTTCGAGTGCGGCCATGGGCGCCACCGTACGGAGAACCGGGGCGCGGGACGAGCGGTTTCGCGCCGGACCACGGGTGCGCGCGGAGGGAGGCGGCCTGCGCGGAAGGACGCGGCGTGCGCGGAAGGGCGCACCCGGCGTACCGGGTGCGCCCTCCGTGTGGAACAGCCGGGTCAGGCCTGGCGGTTACGGGCCTGCTCGGCGCGGTCCTGCACCTGTCGGCGGGCGTCGCGCGCCTCGTCCCCGGAGCGCTCGCGGCCCTGGGAGGCGCGCTCGGACGCCTCGTCCTTGGCCTTGCCCATGGCCTCCTTGGCCTGGTTCCTGAGCTGCTCCGCCTTGTCCTTGAACTGGTCCTGCATACCCATGGAAGTTCACTCCTAGCGAGGTGGGGGACGGCCTGTCCCCGGCCTCGACCAGCCTCACACGGGCGGACATTCCACGCATGTCGATCAATTACGGACAGTGAGGCCCGGGGGAAGGGCCCTTCTCCGAAGCCCTCCCCCGGGCCACCGCCCGGCCCTCCCCCGGGCCGTCCCGTCAGACCTTTCCGGCCCGCGCGTGCTCGTCGGCCGCGCCCCCCGCGCCCACGAGCCCCTTGGGAATCGAGCCGAGACGCGGCTCGAAGCGCTTCACCTCGCGCTGGCCCACCACCCCGATCAGGGAGGGCAGGTAGCCGCGGATCGACTGCATCCCGCGCAGCCACCACTGGGCGTAGACGTGGGGCGAGCGCCGCTCGATGCCCTCGACGATCCGGTCGACGGCCGGACCGAGGGGGTACGTGCGGTTCGACGGCCACGGCAGCCGCTGGCGCAGCTCGCGCATGACGTCGTCCTGGTCGGCGCCCCGCACCATGTCCGTGTCGGTCCAGGAGAGGTAGCCGACGCCGACCTTCACTCCCTTGTACGCGACCTCGGCCCGCAGGCTGTGCGCGAACGCCTCGACGCCCGACTTGGAGGCGCAGTACGCCGTCATCATCGGGGCCGGGGTGATCGCGGCGAGCGAGGCGATCTGGAGGAAGTACCCGCGGGACTCCATGAGGACGGGCAGGAACGCCCGGCCGGTCACGGCGCCGCCGATCAGGTTGACCTCGATGACCCGGCGCCAGGCGACCGGGTCGGAGTCGGCGAACGGACCGCCCGTCGCGACGCCGGCGTTGGCGACGACGACGTCGACCTTCCCGAAGCGCTCCTTCACCTCGGCCGCGACCCGGGCCATCGCCTCGTGGTCGGTGACGTCGGCGTGCCACCAGTCGGCCTCGGTGTGCAGCCGCCCGGCGACCTCCTTGAGGAGGTCGGGCTCCAGGCCGACGAGCGCGATCTTCGCACCGCGCGCGGAGAGCTTGCGGGCGAGGAGTTCGCCGACGCCCCGGGCACCCCCGGTGACGACCACGACCTGCCCTTCGAGACTCACCCTGCTCATGCTTCCTCCTTGACGTTCACGGTGTCCTTCACGCCCAGGTACGTGAGGGTCAGTTCGCGGATCTGCGCGGTGACGGCCTCGGGCGCCTCCATCGGCGTCATGTGGCCCACGCCGGTCAGCCGGACGAAGTCGGTGCAGTGCGGCAGCGCGTCCGCCATGGCGTGGGAGTGGGCGGCCGGGGTGAGCCGGTCGGCGGTGCCGACGAGCACGGCGACCGGCAACCGCAGGGACCTCAGGCCCCGTTCGAGGTCGAGGCCGGCGAGGACCTGCGACCAGCCGTAGCGCGCGTCGCGCGGGCAGGCGTGCACGATCCGGGCGCAGGCGTCGACCCGCTCCGGCGCCGTGCCGGGGCCCATGGTCGCGTACTTGAGGATCTTCTTCGAGAGGGCGTTGACCGGACCGAGCGGCGCCTTCGAACCGAGGACGGCCCGGGTGAGCCGGGTGCGCAGCCGGCCGGGCCGCAGCGGTACGACGGTGGCCCCGGCGGTCAGCCGGGAGGGGCCGGTGGAGCAGAGCAGGACGGCGGCGGCGTGGTCCCGCAGACCGGGGCGGTCGGCGGCGGCCATGATCGTCATGCCGCCCATGGAGTGGCCGGCCAGGACGGCCCGTTCGCCGGGCCGGAGGGTGGCGGCGAGCACCGCCTCCAGGTCGTCGGCGAGCGCCGTCGTGGAGTAGCCCCCGGACCCGGGCACCGGGGAGCGGCCGTGTCCGCGCTGGTCGTAGGCGATCACCCGGTGGTCGGGGGCGAGCGCCCGTATCTGGTCGGCCCAGAAGGCGATCGAACAGGTCCAGCCGTGGGACAGGACGACGGCGGGGGCGCCCTCGGGGCCGTAGACCCGGACGTGGACGCGGGAGCCGTCGGCGGAGACCGCGGTGAGTTCGCGGGCCTCGGGGAGCGGGGTCAGGTGCCGGCTCACTGCGCGGCCTCCTTCGTGCGGGACGGACGGGACGTCGCGGCCGGGGCGGACCGGGGCGCGCGGAGGACCTCGTACTCGGAGAGGTCGACCCGCCGGGTCTCGCGCCGGAACTCGCCGGTGGTGCCCGGCCAGAGGGTGGTGTTGCGGCCGTTGGCGTCGAGGTACCAGCTCTCGCAGCCGCCGGACTTCCAGACGGTCCGCTCCATCCGGGCCTGCACCTTGCGGTTCCAGGCGTTCACGGCGGAGGGCCGGACGGCGAGGGCGGCGCGCCCGCCGAGGACGTTGAGCTGGCGCAGGTAGTCGGCCATGTAGTTGAGCTGGGACTCGATCATGAGGATCATCGAGGAGTTCCCCAGGCCCGTGTTGGGGCCGATGATCGTCATCCAGTTGGGGAAGCCGGCGGCGGTGGCGCCGCGCAGCGACTCCATGCCGTCCTTCCACACCTCGGCGAGCGAGCGCCCGTCGGCGCCGATGACGCGCGGGGCGATCGGCATGTCGGTGACGTGGAAGCCGGTGCCGAAGACGATCGCGTCGGCCTCGGTCTCGGTGCCGTCGGCGCCGACCAGGGTGGAGCCGCGGACCTCGCGGAGCCCGGAGGCGACGACGTCGACGTTGGGCCGCGCGACCGCCGGGTAGTACGTGTTCGACAGCAGGATGCGCTTGCAGCCGATGCGGTACGAGGGGGTCAGCTTGGCCCGCAGGGCCGGGTCCTTGACGGCCCTGGCGATGTTGGCCCTGGCGAGCTTCTCGACGAGGCCCAGCTCACCGGGGTGCTTGGTGAAGGCGCCGACCTGGAGTTCGCGGATGCCCCAGAGCAGGCCGCGGCGCAGGGTCGCGGTGAGGGGCAGGGCGCGGTGGAGCCGGCGCTCGACGCCGGTGATGTTCCGGTCCATGCGGGGCATGACCCACGGGGGCGTGCGCTGGAAGAGCGTCAGCCTCTTCACCTTCGGCTGGATCGCGGGCACGATCTGGATGGCGGAGGCCCCGGTGCCGATCACGGCGACGCGCTTGCCGGTGAGGTCGTAGTCGTGGTCCCAGCGGGCGGAGTGGAAGACCTTGCCGGGGAAGTCGGAGAGCCCCGGGATGTCGGGGACCTTGGGGTCGGAGAGCGGGCCGGTGGCGGAGACGACCACCTCGGCGCTGAAGGCCCCGGAGGAGGTCTCGATCTCCCACCGCAGCGCCTCGGCGTCCCACACCATCCGCAGCACCTCGTGGTTCAGGCGCAGGTGGGGCCGGATCCCGAAGGTGTCCGTCACGTGCTCCAGGTACGCGCGGATGTGCCGCTGCCCGGAGAAGGTGCGGGGCCAGTCCGGGTTGGGCGCGAAGGAGAAGGAGTAGAGGTGGGAGGGGACGTCGCAGGCGCAGCCCGGGTAGCTGTTGTCGCGCCAGGTGCCGCCCACGGAGTCGGCCCGCTCCAGGACCACGAAGTCGGTGATCCCCTCGCGGCGCAGCCGGACGGCGGCTCCCAGGCCGCCGAATCCCGATCCGATCACCGCCACCCGTACGTGCTCGTGCTTCGCCATGCCGCCTCCCGTGCGTCCGGCCCGATCTCGCCAGCAATCACTGGCATGGTGGGGACTGTAGAGCAGCTCCCTACCGAACGGTAGGGGTACGACGAGGGAAAGTTACCGGCGGTACAACATAGGCTGGCGGGCGTGGCAGAGGGAGCGGGTCCGGGGACGGGCGCACACGGAGGCCGGCGCGGCACGACGGACAACGGCGGCACGGGAAGCGGCACGACCGACGACGGCGGCACGGGCGCCGGCGCCGCGACGGGGGGTACGCCGGGGAGCACCGCTCCCGCGACCGGCGGCGCGGCGGGGGGTGCGTCGGGGAGCACCGCTCCCGCGACCGGCGGCGCGGCGGGGGGTGCGTCGGGGAGCACCGCTCCCGCGACCGGCGGCGGCGGCGCGCGCGAGTACCGCGTGGAGGAGCTGGCGGCGGCGGCCGGCATCACGGTGCGCACCCTGCGCTTCTACCGCGAGCGCGGCCTGATCCCGCCGCCCCGCCGCGAGGGCCGGATCGCCTGGTACGACGAACAGCACCTGGCCCGGCTGCGGACCATCGCCGCCCTCCTGGAGCGCGGCCACACCCTCAACGGCATCGCCGACCTCACCAGCGCCTTCGAGAGCGGCCGGAACGTCCGCGAGGTCCTCGCCCTGGACACCCCCAGCGAGGAGGAGCCGGTCCGGCTCACCCCCGAGGAGCTGGCGGACCACTTCGCGGGCGAGGTCACCCCGGAGAACTTCGCCGCCGCCCTGGAGCTCGGCTACCTGGTGCCCGACGGCGAGGAGATCGTCCACGTCAGCCGCCGCCTCCTCGACGTCTCGGCCTCCCTCGTCCGGGAGGGCGTCCCGCTCGCGGAGGTCCTCGGGGCGGGCGCCCGGGTCCGCGAGCACGCCGAGGCGCTCGCGAAGCTCTTCACCGGACTCCTGCGCGCCCACGCCGCCGAGGAGGACCTGTGGCGCCTGCGCCCGCTCGCCAAGAGCGTGGTGGAGGCGGAGCTGTCCCTGGCCCTGGACAGACGGCTGCGCGACAAGCCCTGAACCGGCGGCCGGGTGCTATCCGAGGTACGGGGCGGCACGCCGTTCCAGGAAGTGCCCGATGCGCAGCCGCTGCGTGTGGTGCATGGGAAGCGAGTCGAGTTCTTCTGGTGCCACGAAGCGGAGCTCCGTGCTCTCCTCGGAGACGGCCAGGGTGCCGCCGACGACCCGGGCGTTGAAGCAGACGTTGAACTGCCGGCGTACCTCTCCGTCGCTGTACGCGATGACGTGACGGGGGTCGGTGTACGTGCCGACGAGTCCCGTGATCTCGACGTCCAGACCGGTCTCCTCCTTGACCTCTCGCACGGCCGTGCCGGGCAGGGAATCGTCCATGTCCATGGCTCCGCCTGGCAGCGCCCACAAGTCGTTGTCCCGGCGACGCTGGAGAAGTACACGCCCGTCCCCGTCGGTCACGACGGCGGAGGCTGCCACGACCAGGCTGTTCGGCCGGGGGGCGTTCGGATCGTCGTAGTACTCGGTTCGGGCCACGACGCTCAGCCTTCCACGGGGCGGGCCGTTCCCCACACGGCGTCGAAGCTCCCCGCGTAGGTGCCGAACATGCCCCCGTCGCCGTGGCGTCGCAGGTGCCACACGGGCGCACCGTAGGCGTTGACGCCCCACACGTGTCCGTTGACCAGCATCTGGTCGTCGGCGCGGTACAGGCTGTTGTAGAGGGTCGTTCCGTGCGTACGCAGCTCGATTCCCGGCACGCCCGCGAGGGGCCGGTAGTGCAGGAGGGCGAGACGACAGCGGGATTCGATGCCGTGGCCGAACTTCTCTTCCCGTCCGCGCTGCTGGACGTTGGAGTCATCGGCGTCACCCACCGCGATGCGGACCGCGCATCCGTCGTCGGCCCGTTCGCGCAGAAGGTCGTTGAGGCGGGGGTAGGCCTCGTGCAGGAAGACGGCCGCGTACACCAGCACGTCGATCCGCTGCCGTGCCCGGGAGAAGAGATCGACGAAGGCCGACACGGGGAGATCCGCCCGTTGTCCGTACAAGGCGACGAGTTCGGGGCTCACGGCGCGTGCGGCACGCGCCTGGCGGAGTGCCGGCCAGAGGGCATGCACGTCTTCTCCGAGCGCTTCCGCTGCCGCCAGTGCAGTTGCCCGGCGCGGAGTGCGCCCGAGGTTGACCCACCGTTCCACGGACTTGGGGTCGACGCCCGTGACGTCGGCCAGAGCGGCGTGCGTCCACCCACCGGTCTCCATGACGGCTCGCAGCCGCTCATTCTGCATGCTTGCGTCCCCTCGACTCCCGGACATCCCGAGGGACGTTTTACCCCCGAAGGGACGTCCCGAAGTGGGAAACGTACGAGGTTCCCCCGTCCTGATGACCGGCGCGACGATCGCGCCATGAGTGAGCCCACGCGCTACAGCACCCCGCCGATCGAACTGCCGCTAGACCTGGAGCGGGAACCGGACCCCGCCGAGGGGTGCGCGGGTTGCGCCGAGCTGGCTGCCGTACGGAGCCGTGCTCGCGTCGTGGGCGACTGGACGACCGTCAGCGACTGCAACATCTTCATGCGGCGCCACCCCGAGGGGCACTGATGGTCACCTCGGCGGACATCGGGCAGCGCGTGGAAGACCGCGCGGGACGGGTCGGCGTCCTGCGGGACGTGATTCCGGACTACGAGGACCCCGCCCAGCTCCCGAGCGAGCGCCAGAAACGCCCTACGACGTTCTTACGTCCCGAAGGCGGGGGCCGTGAATGGGCTGGTCCCGCCAGAAAGCGTGAACCGCGCTTAGCGCCCCCACGCGGCCCCGTCCGGCGACGGCGAAGAACACAGCCGGACGGGACTTTCCACTGCGCTCCCTACAGATCGAACACGGCAGTCACGGGCGCGTGATCACTCCACCGTTCCGCATGGCTCGCAGCCCTCTCCACGTACGCCTTCACCGCACGCTCCGCCAGGCGAGGCGAACTGACGATCAGGTCGATGCGCCAGCCGGCATCATTGTCGAAGGCCCGTCCCCGGTAGGACCACCAGGAGTAAGGGCCCTCCCGGTCGGGGTGGAGCGCCCGTACGACGTCCACGTACCCCCCGTCCTCCCCGTCGAGGACGCGGCTCAGCCACTCCCGCTCCTCGGGCAGGAAGCCGGCGTTCTTCTTGTTGGCCTTCCAGTTCTTGAGGTCGGCCTCGCGGTGGGCGATGTTCCAGTCGCCGCAGACGACGACCTCGCGCCCGTCGGCGGCGGCCCGGACCCTCAGCTCCTTCAGGTACGGCAGGAACTCGTCCATGAAGCGGTACTTCTCGTCCTGCCGTTCGGTCCCGGTCTCCCCGGAGGGCAGGTACAGGCTGGCGACGGTCACGCCGGGCAGGTCGGCCTCGACGTACCGGCCGCCGCCGTCGAACTCGGCCGACCCGAAGCCGATCCGCACCGCGTCCGGCTCGCGCCGGGTGTAGAGGGAGACTCCGGCGCGCCCCTTGGCGGCGGCGGGCGCGTGCACGGCGAACCAGCCCTCGGGCGCCCGGACCTCCGGGGGCAGCTGGGCCTCCTCGGCGCGCACCTCCTGGAGGCAGAGGACGTCGGCGGAGGTCCCGGCCAGCCACGCGGCGAAGCCCTTCTTGGCGGCGGCGCGGAGGCCGTTGACATTCACGCTGGTGACGGTGAGCATCCCGGGAGAATACCGACAACCACCACTCGCACACACGTACGATGATGCGCATGAACATCCAGCCCACGCCCTATGACCACCCCGACGCCGTGAAGCTCAACGACGCGGTGCAGGCGGAGTACGCCCTCCGCTACGGCGACGAGGGCGACGTCACACCGCTGGACGCCACGATGTTCGTCCCACCGCGCGGCCTCTACCTGCTCGCCTACACCCCGGAGGGCAAGCCCGTCGCCACCGGCGGCTGGCGCACCCAGGACGAGAACGACCACGGCTACTCGGACGGCGACGCCGAACTGAAGCGCATGTACGTGGTCCCGGAGGCGCGCGGCCTGGGCCTGGCCCGCCGCATCCTCGCGGCCCTGGAAACCGACGCCCGCGCCGCCGGCCGCGTCCGCATGGTCCTGGAGACCGGCGACGCCCAGCCGGAGGCCGTGGCCCTCTACACCTCCAGCGGCTACGAGCCCTGCGCCAAGTTCGGCCACTACCGCGACTACGAGAACAGCCTCTGCTACGCCAAGCCGCTGATCTGACGGACCGTCGCGACGGCCGGCCGGGCGCCCGGCACCGGTTCTCACCTGCGGGCGAGGACCGGGCACGGTCGCGAACGCGCCCGGAAACGCGAGAGTCCCGCCCGGTCTTGCGACCGTGCGGGACTCTCGTTGTCTGTGGACCTGTGGGGATTTGAACCCCAGACCCCCTCGATGCGAACGAGGTGCGCTACCAGACTGCGCCACAGGCCCTTGCGACGTGTGAAACATTAGCACCCCGACCGGCGAGAACAAAAATCGCTTCCGCCGCAGGTCAGCCGGGGAGGCTCCCGGACCCGCGCGACGACCGTCACGCCGTGTGCGGCGGGGCGGGGACGGCCGATCCGCCGTTCCGGAGAGCACGGGCGTACCTTCGCCGCATGGTGAATCCCGTGGGGCCCGGCCGGTGGCCCGATGAGCGGCTGGTGGCCGTACCTGGAGGAGAGCACGCGCACGGAGGTCGACGCGAACGTGCTGCGCGACCGGCGGATGACGGCGGTCAGGGCAGTGTGGGAGGCCCTGCGTCCGCTGGGTATCGGCCTGCGCGCGGCGGAGGAGGTCGTCCACACCCGTTACGAGGTCCTCGGGGAGCGCGTGGCCCTCGCCCCGACGGACCCCCTCGACCTTCCCTCGCTCGCGGCCCGCGTCTCCGCCCTTCCGGGCCGGCCGGTCGCCATCGAGGCGCTGTGGGACGGCGACACCGTCCACGACTGGTTCGTGCTGCTGGTCGCGGTCCTGGACGATCCCGCGGGAGAGGGGCACCTGGCGGCCGTTTTCGGCCCCCGGGACGGACGTCCGCCGGCCGTCGCGGGGCGGCTCCTCGCAGACCGCCTCGGCGTGCCGTTCCACTTCGCCTCTCCGGACGTCCCGGACGACGCGGCCCCGCGCTGGAAGGTGACGGGGCGGGGGTGAGCCCCGGGGCTCACTCGTTGGCGGCCCGGGGGCGGTCGTCGTCGTCCGCGTACTGGTCGAAGAGGGGGGTGCGGCCCTGGTCGCGGCCCCGGCGGGGCGGGGTGGCGCGGCGGCGGGGGGCCGGAGAGGGGGTGGGGGCCGGGTCGGCCGCCGTGGAGGAGCGGGCCGCGCTCCAGGTCTCCGGGTCCGTGATGTCGACGCCGCTCGTGGCGCGCGGGGCGACCGGGGCGGTGACGTACGTGGGGAGCGGGACCGGGACCGGGTCCCAGCTGTCGCCGCGGGCCGGGCCGCGCTCGCGCTGCTGGTCCACCCACTCCGCGTGGTCGGTCTGCTCGACCAGGGCGCGCCGGTCGGCCTCCTGCGGGGAGACCGCCGGGGCCGTCGCGGGCGTCGTCCCGGCCTCCGGCGCGGGCGTCGGGGCGGGGCGGCGGCTCTCGCGCAGCCGGGCGGCCGCCGCTTCGGCGCGGCGCCGGTCCATCACGTACACGAAGCGCCGCCGCTCCTGGGTCCGCAGGTGGACGATGTACGCGCTGAGCAGCAGGGCGGGGACCGCCGGGACCCACAGGAAGGGGACCCCGCCGACCGCCGCGACGACCGCGCCGAGCGTGAAGGCGAGGAAGAGGACGATCGTGGTCCGGCGGCGCCGGGCGAGGACCTTGCCCCGGCGGGCGCGTTCGGCGGCCTCGGGGGTGGGGCGGGCCGGGGCGGGCGCGGGGGCCGGTTCCGGGAGTTCCAGGCGCGCCTCGGTCCTGGTCGCGGGCGCGGAAAAGGCCCGGACGTCGACCGAGCTCAGATGCTCGGTCACCGCGTCCGGGTCTACGTCGGGCGTCGGACCCTCCGCCGTACGGTCCCGCTCCTTCAGCTCCTTGGCGTACCGGCGCTCCATGCCCGCCCGTCCGGAAAGCAGCCGGATGGCGGTGCTGAAGCGTTCCGTCGGACGGGCTTCGTTCAGCTCGTCCTGCCTGCGGAGCCACATCGGCACCAAGTAGGCGGCCCAGGCCCCGACGATGACTGCGTAGATGAGGCCGCTGCTGCTCACGATTCACACGGTAGAGGGGTTCACGCCAAGGCATCGGCCAATTGGCCCGGTGTGTCGCACGATCTGGCTGATATCACTGAAATTTTTTGTGATTGTTCGGGGCGACGGTCCGTCACATGCCGATTTAATTCGAACACTTATTTCATTCTTGTGGAACGCCACCTTCTCAGCAGTCCTTCCGGGGCCTCTTCCGCGGTCAGCGCGAACACCAGGTGGTCCCGCCACGCGCCGTCGATGTGGAGGTAACGGGGCCGCAGCCCCTCCTCGCGGAAGCCGAGCTTCTCCACGACCCGGCGGGACGGCCCGTTCTCGGGCCGGATGCACACCTCCACGCGGTGCAGCCCGACCGTGCGGAAGCAGTGGTCGACGGCGAGCGCGACCGCCGTCGGCATCACCCCGCGCCCGGCCACCGCGCTGTCCACCCAGTACCCCACGTGCCCCGAACACATGGAGCCCCAGGTGATGCCCGCCACCGTGAGCTGGCCGACGAGCTGTCCCCGGTACTCGATCACGAACGGCAGCATCCGGCCCGCGTTCGCCTCCGACCGCAGGTGGCGCACCATCTGACGGTAGGTCGGGCGGCGGGCGGGCGGGCTCCCCGGGGGCGGCGGCGGAACCGTCGCCTCCCACGGCCGCAGCCACTCGCGGTTGCGCCGGTTCACCTCGCGCCAGACCGCGTGGTCCCGCATCCTTATCGGGCGCAGGACGACGTCGCCGTCGGCGAGGACCACGGGCCAGGACGGAGTCACGACGGTCTCGGGTGGTCGCCGCCGCGGATCTGGTCGAGGGCGTGCCGGAGCAGCGGCTCCAGGACGGCCAGACCGTCCCGCACCCCGCCCGTGGACCCGGGGAGGTTGACGATCAGGGTGCCGCCGGCGACCCCGGCGAGGCCCCGGGAGAGCGCCGCCGTCGGCACCTTCTCCCGGCCGTACGCGCGGATCGCCTCCGGAATGCCCGGGATCTCCCGCTCCAGCACCCGGCGGGTCGCCTCCGGGGTCAGGTCGGCCGGGGAGATCCCCGTACCGCCGGTGGTGACGACCAGGTCGTACCCGGCCTCGACGGCCGCCCGGAGCGCCGCCTCGACGGGCTCCCCGTCCGGGACGACCCGCGGCCCCTCGACCGTGAACCGCAGGGCGGCCAGGGCCTCGGCGATCAGCGGACCGCCCCTGTCCTCGTACACCCCGGCCGCCGCCCGGTTGGAGGCGGTGACGACGAGCGCCGAGTAGGCGTCCACCGGGGTCTCCCCCGGCGTCGCGGACCCGGCGGGCTCCGGGTGCTCGCGCGTCCCCGTCACCCGGCCGGCGCGCGTCACGACTCGCCCCGCGTCCAGTGGCCCGACCGGCCGCCCGTCTTCTCCTCCACCCGTACGTCGGAGATGACCGCGCCCTTGTCGACCGCCTTCACCATGTCGACCACGGTCAGGGCCGCCACCGAGACCGCCGTCAGGGCCTCCATCTCGACGCCCGTGCGGTCCGTCGTCCGCACGGTCGCCAGGATCTCGACCGCGTCGTCCGCGACCGACAGGTCGAGCGTCACGCCCGAGAGGACGAGCGGGTGGCAGAGCGGGACGAGGTCGGGGGTCTTCTTCGCGCCCATGATCCCGGCGATCCGGGCGGTCGCGAGCGCGTCGCCCTTCGGTACGCCCTCGCCGCGCAGCAGCTCGATCACGCGCGGCGAGACGAGGACCCGTCCGCTGGCGCGCGCCGTGCGGGCCGTGACCTCCTTCGCGGAGACGTCGACCATGCGGGCCGCCCCCGCCTCGTCGATGTGGGTGAGACCTTGCTGCGTGCTCATGGCCGTGACACTCCCGGTCGCTGTGTGGGACGACACCGTACCCCCACCCGTACTCCCTCAGCCGAGGAGGACCACCTCCAGCTCGGCGCCCGGTTCCACGCTCTCCGTCTCCTCCGGGACCACGATCAGGCAGTCCGCGTGCGCGAGGGCCGCGACCAGGTGGGAGCCGGCGCCGCCCACGGGGGTGACGGCGCCGGTGTCCCGGTCGTACGCGCCCCGCAGGAACTGGCGGCGGCCCGCCGGGGACCTCAGCGTCCCGTCCGCGTCGAGGACCGCCCGCACCCGGGGCCGGTGGAGGTCCTCGAAGCCCATCAGGGCGCGGATCGCGGGGCGGGCGAACAGCTCGAAGGAGACGTACGAGGAGACCGGGTTCCCCGGCAGGGCGAGCAGCGGGATCCGCTCGGCGCCGATCGCCCCGAACCCCTGCGGCTTGCCGGGCTGCATGGCCAGCCTGCGGAAGTCGACCTCGCCGTCCGCGGCCAGCGCCTCCTTCACCACGTCGTACGCGCCGACGCTCACCCCGCCCGTGGTCACGATCAGGTCTGCCCGGATGAGCTGGTCCTCGAGGGCGGCGCGCAGCGTCTCCGCGTCGTCGGCGACGGCCCCCACCCGGTAGGCGAGGGCGCCGGCGTCCCGCGCGGCGGCGGCGAGCGCGAAGCTGTTGGAGTCGTGGATCTGCCCCGGTCCCAGCGGTTCGCCGGGCTGGACCAGCTCGCTGCCGGTGGAGAGCACGACGACCCGGGCGCGGGGGCGGACCCGGACCGTGCCGCGTCCGATCGCGGCGAGGAGGCCGATCTGCGGCGGTCCGAGGACGGTGCCGGCCGCGAGGGCGAGCTCCCCCTTCCTGACGTCGTCGCCGCGCGCGCGGACGTGGGCGCGGGCCCCGGCCGCGCGGTGCACCCGGACCTCGCCGGACGCGCCGCCGGGGGCGGTGCTCGCGGCGCCCATGCCCGTCGCCGCGCCCCCGCCCGTACCGCCGTCGGTCCATTCGACGGGGACGACGGCCTCGGCGCCGGGCGGCAGCGGGGCGCCGGTCATGATCCGGGCCGCCTGGCCGGGGCCGACCTCGGGCAGGCCGCCCGCGCCGGCCGCGACGTCACCGATCACCGTGAGGACGGCGGGGAACTCCTCGGTGGCCCCGGCGACGTCGGCGACCCGGACCGCGTACCCGTCCATGGAGCTGTTGTCGAAGGGCGGCAGCTCGACCGGCACCGTCACGTCCTCGACCAGGACGCAGCCCTGCGCGTCGAGGAGCTGCAGCTCGATGGGTTCGAGCGGGGAGACGGACGCGAGGACGTCGGCCAGGTGCTCGTCCACCGTCCACAGGCCGTCGGCCGGGCCCGCGCAGGGGTCCGCCGCGCCGCCCTTCCCCGGGCCGTCGGGTCCGTCGGGCCCGGTGCGGCCCCCGTGCCCGCCGTGGTCCCCGTGCCCGCCGTGGTCCCCGGGTCCGTCGTGGGACGGCGGCGGTGCCGTGCTGCTGCTCAAGGCGCTACATCTCCTCGTTGACGTATCTCCGGAGCCAGGCCCGGAAGTCCGGTCCCAGATCCTCACGTTCGCACGCGAGTCTGACAATGGCACGCAGATAGTCGCCCCGGTCGCCGGTGTCATAACGGCGCCCCTTGAACACGACGCCGTGCACCGGCCCGCCGGTCCTCCCGTCCGAGGCGAGTTCCTGGAGGGCGTCGGTCAGCTGGATCTCGCCGCCCCGCCCCGGCGGGGTCTCCCGCAGCACCCCGAAGACGGCCGGGTCGAGCACGTAGCGGCCGATGATCGCGTAGTTGCTGGGCGCCTCGCCCGGACCGGGCTTCTCCACCAGGTCCGTCACCTTCACCACGTCGGAGTCGGCCGTCGGCCCGACCGCCGCGCAGCCGTACTGGTGGATCTGCGAGGGCTCGACCTCCATCAGCGCGATCACGCTGCCGCCCTCCCGCTCCCGGACCTCCACCATCCGCGCGAGCAGCGGGTCGCGCGGGTCGATCAGGTCGTCGCCGAGGAGCACCGCGAAGGGCTGGTCCCCGACGTGCGGGGCGGCGCACAGCACGGCGTGACCGAGGCCCCTCGGGGCGCCCTGGCGCACGTAGTGCACGGTGGCCAGGTCGCTGGACTCCTGGACCTTGGAGAGGCGGTCGTCGTCGCCCTTCCGGCTGAGGGTCTCCTCCAGCTCGTAGTTCCGGTCGAAGTGGTCCTCCAGGGGACGCTTGTTCCGTCCGGTGATCATCAGCACGTCGGAGAGGCCGGCCGCGACGGCCTCCTCGACGACGTACTGGATGGCCGGCTTGTCGACGACCGGCAGCATCTCCTTCGGCGTCGCCTTGGTCGCCGGGAGGAAGCGGGTGCCGAGGCCGGCGGCCGGGATGACAGCCTTGCTGATCCGGCCGGACCCGGGGGGCGTGTGATTCATGCGATGCACACTAACGGCTCGGAATGGGAGAAAGATGTGGCTCCGATTAACTTCCTCCGCATAAAGGCACTTAAGAGCGCTTCGTGAATTCACAGAGGACCGTCATGACACCGGAGATGTCCGAAAAGGCCGTACTGCGCGCGCGACTTCTGGCGGCCCGCGCCGCGCTGGACGCCGAGACCCTC
Organism: Streptomyces sp. NPDC041191; assembly: GCF_055591945.1. Lineage (NCBI taxonomy): Bacteria > Bacillati > Actinomycetota > Actinomycetes > Kitasatosporales > Streptomycetaceae > Streptomyces > Streptomyces sp. NPDC041191. The sequence goes on from NZ_JBVIZC010000010.1 coordinate 209,925, forward strand.
GCGGAAACGGCCGCCTCCCTCGCCCGGAGCGGGCTGGAACTCGCCGAGCTGGCCGACGCGTCCACCGTCGCCGCCTACGTCTCCGTGGGCCGCGAGCCGGGCACGCGCGCGCTGCTCGACGCGCTCCGCGTGCGGGGGGTGCGGGTCCTGCTCCCGGTCCTGCTCCCCGACAACGACCTGGACTGGGCCGTGTACGAGGGTCCGGACCGGCTGGCGCGGGCGGGCAGGGGGCTCCTCGAACCGGTCGGGCCCCGGCTCGGCCCGGAGGCGGTGTGCGGGGCCGACGCCGTCCTGCTGCCGGGGCTCGCGGTCGACGCGCGCGGGATGCGGCTCGGACGGGGCGGCGGCTCGTACGACCGGGTCCTGGCCCGGCTGGCGCGGGCCGGGAAGGATCCGGCCCTGGTGGTGCTCCTCCACGCGGCGGAGGTGGTCGCCCGGGTCCCGGAGGAACCGCACGACCACCCCGTGCACGCGGTGGTGACCCCGGAAGGGGTCGTCCGCTTCCGTACCGCCGGTCCTACGGCCTGAGGACCGGCACGTCCCTCACCGCCGGCCCTACGGCTTGAGGACCAGCGTGTCCTTCGTCGCCGCGTCCACGGCCGCCCTGCCGTAGGCCCAGTCGAGGAGGTCGCCCCTCGCCCACGCGTCGGTCTGGTCGGTGTAGTGGGTGTGGAAGGCGTGTCCGGATGCGCCGGTCAGGTTGATCCACCGGGACTTGTCCCAGTCGCCGACGTTGACGACCATCCGCATCGACGGCACCCAGATGACCTCGTAGCCGCCGGCCGCGTTCCAGCCGGTGGCGTCGACGGCCGCCTCGCCGCCGCCCAGGTTCCACGGGCCGCGGTTGAGGAGCCGCTGCACGACGCCGGGTCCGGCGGTGCCGAGGGTCTGGTTCTTCAGGGTCAGCTGGTGCAGCCGGCCCCAGCTCCAGGTGGAGACGTCCTTGCCGAGCTTGGCGGTCAGCTCCCAGCGGGCGTCCTTCATGGCGCGGGCGAGCAGCTGGTCGCGGGTCTCGGTGGCCGGGTCGGTGCGGTTGCCGGGGGTGGTCCACCACTCGCTCTTCTCCTGCTTGAGGAGCGGGCGGACCACCTCGTACCAGCGGTCGCCGCCGTCCGGCTGCGCCGAGTCGGGGTCGCGCTGGCCGCACTCGCGGACGAGCTTGTTCTGCTCGTCGACCGGTCCGGTGGCGTCGGCCGGGCGCACGTTGATGCAGTCGCCCTCGGGGCGCAGCTCCTTGGGCAGCTTGTTGCCGAAGGCGAGCCTGAGGACGTTGCGCCAGACCGCGTTGAAGTAGGCGGCGGCGGCCGAGTCGGGCTCCTGGGTGTAGTCCCAGCCCTCCAGGAGCTTCTGCGCCTCGCGGACGTGCGGGTCGGCGATGTCGATCTTGAGCAGGAGCGGGTTGAGCAGGGTCGCGATCTCGCTGCGGTTGTCCGTCTGCATGGTCCGCATGTCGTCCGGCGAGATCTTGCCGCCGTCCTTGGTCTTCGACTCGATGAGGTCGTTGATCCGCTGGCTGCGCGAGCCGTAGCCCCAGTCCTTGGTGAGCAGGTCGGGGTAGTTCTTCGGGTCGATCACGGCCTGGTTGGCGGTGACGATGTAGCCGCGCTCCGGGTTGTACTCGTAGGGCAGCTTCTCGAAGGGGATGTACCCCTTCCACTTGTACGAGGAGTCCCAGCCGGGCGCCGGAATCGTGCCGTCGCCCTTGGCGCGCCGCGGGATCGTGCCCGGCGACTGGTAACCGATGTTGCCCTCGGTGTCGGCGTAGATCAGGTTCTGGGACGGGACCTCGAAGTTCCTGGCGGCGGCCCGGAAGGAGGGGAAGTCCTTGGCGCGGTCGATGGCGAAGATCGCGTCCATGGACCTGCCGGGCCGGAGGGCGGTCCACTGGAGGGAGACGCCGTAGCCGGTGCCGCGGTCGGGGGCGGTGTTGCCGACGGGGGCCTTCTGGCCGACCGTCTCCAGCTCGGAGGAGCGGTCGGAGACGAGCGGGCCGTGCCCGGTGGAACGGACGGTGATCTTCCGGTCCTTGCCCCCGGCGACCTTGATGACCTCCTCGCGGACCGTGAAGGGCTTGACCTTGCCGTCCACGAGGTAGCCGTCGGGGCCGATCTTCTCCAGGTAGAGGTCGGTGACGTCGGCGCCGAGGTTGGTGAGGCCCCAGGCGATCCTGTCGTTGTGTCCGATGATCACACCGGGCATGCCGGAGAAGGTGTAGCCGGCGACGTCGTAGCGGCAGGTGGCCGAGACCGAGCGGCAGTGCAGGCCCATCTGGTACCAGAGGGACGGCAACTGGGGCGCGAGGTGCGGGTCGTTGGCCAGCAGCGGCTTGCCGGAGGTGGTGTACTTCCCGGCGACGACCCAGGAGTTCGAGCCGATGCCGTTGCCGTTGGGGCCGAGCAGGGCGGGGATGCCGTCCAGGACCTCGGAGAGCGCGCCGAGCTGGGACGCCACGTCCCGGGAGGAGTCGGTGGAGGCTCCGGAACCGGAGGAACCGCCGGAGCCGCCCGGGGCGGTACCGGGGGTCTCGCCCGTGCTCACGTCGTCGCCCGCGCCCCCGGGCCCGAACTTCCCGGAGGAGCCGACCCCGCCCTTGTCCACGATCGGCTGGTGGAGCGCGTACGGGTACTCCGGGTAGAGCTGCTTGATCTGCGCCGGGGTCAGCCGGCTGGTGAGCAGCGAGCGGTCGATCTCGTCCTGCATGTTGCCGCGCAGGTCCCAGGCCATCGCCTTCAGCCAGGCCACCGAGTCGACCGGCGTCCACGGCTCGATCGCGTAGTCGTTGGTGAGGGCCAGGGCCGCGTACTCAACGGAGACGTCCTTCGGCGCCCGGTCCTTCAGATAGGCGTTGACGCCCTCCGCGTACGCCTGGAGGTACTTCTTCGTCTCCGCCGACAGGACCGTGTCGTACTCCTGCTGCGCGACCCGGCGCCAGCCGAGCGTGCGCAGGAAGGAGTCCGTCTCGATCTGGCTCTCGCCGAACATCTCGGAGAGGCGGCCCGCGGTCACGTGCCGGCGGACGTCCATCTCGTAGAACCGGTCCTGCGCCTGGACGTAGCCCTGCGCGCGGAAGAGGTCCGTCTCGTTGTCGGCGTAGATCTGCGGGACCCCCTGCGCGTCCCGCTTCACCTCCACCTGGCCCGAGAGCCGGTCGAGGCGGATCTCGCCGGCCGTCTGCGGGAACGAGGCCCGGACGGTGCTGACGCCCCAGTACCCGCCGCCGCAGACGACCGCGACCAGCGCGAGGACCAGGACGAGGAGGAGCAGGCGGGCGCGCCGCCCTTTCTTCTTGGCGGGGGGCGCTGTCGTGTGGGAGGGCATCGCTGTCCTTCGCGGGGCAGGGTGGTCCTGGAGTACGGGAGCCACCTTAGGCGCAGCGTCCGGGCGGTCTGGACGCGGTGCCGGGAAGAGAACCGTACTGGTGAGCGAGGAACGGGGGAGCGGGCGTCAAGAAAACGTTAAAGATTAGGTAAGGTAACGAAGTGTCGCCCGCTGGACGAACGATCCAGCTGCATGTGAGGGGAAGGAACGGCCACTGACTGTCCACCAGCTCAACGAACTCCTGCTCGTCGGCTCGCTCGTGCTGCTGATCGCCGTCGCGGCCGTGCGGATCTCCTCCCGCAGCGGCCTCCCCAGCCTCCTGCTGTACCTGGGGATCGGCGTCGCCATGGGCCAGGACGGCATCGGCGACGTCGCCTTCGACAACGCCGAACTGACGCAGGTCATCGGCTACGCGGCCCTCGTCGTGATCCTCGCCGAGGGCGGCCTCGGCACGAAGTGGAAGGAGATCAGGCCGGCCCTGCCGGCCGCGGTCGTCCTCTCCACCCTCGGCGTCGCGGTCAGCGTCGGCATCACCGCCGCCGGCGCCCACTACCTCGTCGGCCTGGACTGGCGGCAGGCCCTGATCATCGGCGCCGTCGTCTCCTCCACCGACGCCGCCGCGGTCTTCTCCGTGCTGCGCAAGGTGCCCCTGCCCTCACGGGTCACCGGCGTCCTGGAGGCCGAGTCCGGCTTCAACGACGCCCCCGTCGTCATCCTCGTCGTCGCCTTCTCCACCACCGGACCGGTCGACCACTGGTACGTCCTCCTCGGCGAGATCGCCCTCGAACTCGCCATCGGCGCGGCCGTCGGCCTCGCGGTCGGCTTCGCCGGCGCCTACGGACTGCGGCACGTCGCCCTGCCCGCCTCCGGCCTCTACCCGATCGCCGTCATGGCCATCGCCGTCGCCGCGTACGCCGCCGGCGCCATGGCGCACGGCTCCGGCTTCCTCGCCGTCTACCTGACCTCGATGGTCCTCGGCAACGCCAAGCTGCCGCACGCGCCCGCGAACCGGGGCTTCGCCGAGGGGCTCGGCTGGATCGCCCAGATCGGGATGTTCGTCCTGCTCGGCCTGCTCGTCACCCCGCACGAGCTCGTCAACGACTTCTGGCCCGCCGTCGTCATCGGCCTGGTCCTGACGATGGTCGCGCGGCCCATGGAGGTCCTGGTCAGCCTGCTGCCGTTCCGCATCCCCTGGCAGGAGCAGGCCCTCATGTCCTGGGCCGGCCTGCGCGGGGCCGTCCCCATCATCCTCGCCACCATCCCGATGGTGGCGGGCATCGAGGGCAGCGAGCGGATCTTCAACATCGTCTTCGTCCTCGTCGTCGTCTACACCCTCATCCAGGGCCCGACGCTGCCCTGGCTGGCGAAGGCGCTCCGGCTCGGGAGCTCCGCGGAGGCCGCCGACCTCGGCGTCGAGTCCGCCCCCCTGGAACGGCTGCGCGGCCACCTGCTCTCCGTCGCCGTCCCGGAGGGCTCCCGGATGCACGGCGTGGAGGTCGCGGAACTGCGCCTCCCGGCCGGAGCGGCGGTCACCCTCGTCGTACGGGACGGCAAGAGCTTCGTACCGGGACCCGCGACCGTCCTGCGGCACGGCGACGAACTCCTGGTCGTGGCCACCGATCCGGTACGGGACGCCGCGGAGCGGCGCCTGCGGGCGGTCGGCCAGGGCGGCAAGCTCGCGGGCTGGCTGGGGACGGGCGGCTCGACGGCGCTCGGCCCGACTCCGGCCACGGCCCTGCGGTTCCACCTGCCGGGACGGTCCGAAGGGACGGAGGAACCGGGCGGAACGGAGAAGGAACAGCGGTCCGGTCGCGAAGGGCGGTCCGAACACGCCGGGCGGTCCGGTCGCGACGGACGGAACGGTCGTGCCGGACGGCAGAAGGGGACGGCCGGCTGATGCCAGGCGTTCGTCCGGGGACGGGGGCGCTTTCCCAGACGGGAGGGCGCTCCTCCCTGTATCATGAAGGCACACCTGATCGAACCAACTCTGCCTGACGCAGAGCTGGCGCGACCGTATGGCGGCCGTGGCGCCCCCTCCACCGTGGGGCCGGCCCGGTATCTACCGCAGTTCCGCGCATGAGGACAGCTCTCGGCGACACCCGCACCACCCGTGCACGGGACGCGCTACCAGGCGGCGGAAAGGCAAGGACCGTGGCGTCCACGGTCGACACGGACAAGGCCGACAAGGGCCGCGTCCCCACGGACGGGGCCGACACCGGCCGGGTCCGCACGGACGGGCGGCCCGGTTACGGGCAGCTGCTGCGCACCCCCGGCGCGCTGTCCTTCCTGCTGCCCGGCTTCGCCGCCCGGCAGCCCTTCGCGATGCTGACCATCGGCATCGTGCTGCTCGTCCAGCACACCACCGGCTCCTTCGGCAGCGCCGGCGCGGTGGCCGCCGCCACCGGCGTCTCCATGGCGCTCTTCGCGCCGCAGAGCGGCAAGCTCGCCGACCGTTTCGGCCAGCGCGCCGTCCTGATCCCCGGCGTCCTCGTCCACACCGCCTCCGTCTCCGTGCTCGTGGCCCTCGCCCTGGCGGGCGCCCCGCTCTGGGCGCTGTTCCTGGCCGCCGTGCCCTCCGGCGCCTCCGTGCCCCAGGTCGGCCCGATGGTCCGGGCCCGCTGGGCGGCCAAACTGGACGGCACCCCGCTGATGCCGACGGCCGCGGCCTTCGAGTCCGTGACGGACGAGTTCACCTTCGTCGTCGGCCCCGTCCTCACCACCGCCCTGTGCACCGGCGTCCACCCGGCCGCCGGTCTGATCGCCGAGGCGTCCCTGACCCTGGTCGGCGGCCTGTTCTTCGCGGCGCAGCGGGCCACCCAGCCCGCGTTCGGCGCGGCCGGCGCCCACGCCTCCGAGCCCCGCCGCCCGGCGCTCTCCGTGCCCGGCGTCCGCGTCCTGATCGTCGCCTTCCTCGGCATCGGCTCCGTCTTCGGCGGCATGCAGGTCTCCCTCACCGCCTTCAGCGAGGAGATCGGCAACCCGGGCGCCAACGGCCTGCTGTACGGGGTCTTCGCCGCCGGCAACATGCTCGCGGGCATTGCCATGGGCGCCGTCGCCTGGAAGACCGGCCCCCGCCGCCGCCTGATCCTGGGCTACACCGGCCTCACCGCCGCGGCCTCCCTGCTGTGGTCCGTGCATTCGGTGCTGCTCCTCGGCGCCCTGGGCCTGGTCGTGGGCCTGTGCATCGCCCCCGCCCTGATCACCGGCTACACCATCGTCGAGACGCTGATCCCGGCCTCCGCCCGCACCGAGGCGTTCACCTGGCTCACCGGCGCCGTCGCGCTGGGGCAGGCCGCGGCCGTCACGGTCGCCGGGCGTCTCGCCGACGCCCAGGGCGCCAGTGCCGGATTCCTGGTGCCGCTGGGCGGCACGGCACTGGCCCTGATCACGCTGGTCGCCCTGCGATCGCGGCTGAAGCCGCGCGAGCCGGGCCGGGTCACCGCGCGTGGTGTCGGTCACCGCGAGCCGGTGTCGGTGGACTGAACCCACGGAATGCGTCACTATGGATCGTCGTTAGCACTCGATGAGTGTGAGTGCCAGGAGGAAGTCACGTGCCGACCTACCAGTACCAGTGCACCGAGTGCGGCGAAGGCCTCGAGGCGGTGCAGAAGTTCACCGATGACGCGCTGACCGAGTGCCCCAGCTGCCAGGGCCGCCTGAAGAAGGTGTTCTCGGCCGTCGGCATCGTCTTCAAGGGTTCCGGCTTCTACCGGAACGACAGCCGCGGCTCGTCGTCCAGCAGCTCGCCGGCCCCGTCGAAGCCGTCGACCGCCGCGTCCTCGTCCGCTTCGTCGTCGGACGCGAAGCCGGCCGCTTCGGCCTCGTCGTCCTCTTCCTCCTCCTCGACGTCCTCGTCGAGCACCGGAAGCTCGGCCGCCTGATCCGGCCGCGCACCCCACCGGCACCCGTACACACCGAGGGCCCCGTCGCATGCGACGGGGCCCTCGGTGTGTACGGGTGCCGGTGGGGTGCGCCGTGCGGGGCTGCTCGCGCGGTTTTCGCTCGTGCGGATCTCGTACGGTTTTCGCTCGTGCGGACCTCGTGCGGTTTCGCTCGTGCGGGTGAGGGAGTTTTCCACAGGCGCTCGGTGATCCCCAGGCCGGAGCGGGGTGGGGGCGGGGACGGGGAGAGTGGAAGCCGCTTCCGTTGCCGACCAGGACAGGCGGTGTCCCGCGATGACCACGAACGATCCGGCCCTTTTCCCCGGCGCTCCTGCCGTTTCCGGCGCTCTCAGGGGTTCCAGCGCTCTCAGGGGTTCCAGCGCTTTCGGTGGTTCCGGTGCCTCCGCCGTTGCCGGCGCCTCCGGCACCCCCGCCGTCCCCTCCGTCTCCGCTGCCTCCGTGCCGGCGCCGTGTGTGGTGCCGGCCTTCGAGCCGTTGCGGGTCCGGGGCGCGCGGCACCGGTTGCGCCGGGCGCTCCGGAGGGGGCGACGGGAGTCGGTGGTGCTGCTGGCGCTGATGGCGGCGGCGCTGGCCGTGGCGGGGTCGGGACCGCCGGGGCCACCGGGGACGGGTTCGCCGGAAACGGGGTCCGGACCGGGGCGGTCCTCCGGGGCGAGGACCCCGGCCGCCGCGCGCGCCCGGCCGGTGGCCGCTCCCCCGGTGTCCGCCCCGGTGCGAATCGCCGACGCCGCGACCGTACGGCTGCTGAGGCCCGGTGACCGGGTCGACGTGATCGCCGCGCCCCACGCGCAGTGGGGCGAGGAGGGCGAGGCACGGGTGATCGCGACGGACGCCCGGGTGGCCGAGGTGCCGCTCCCGGACGAGTCCCGCCCGGACGGAGGGGCGCTCGTGGTCCTGTCCGTGCCCCGGGCGACGGCGGCGGCCCTCGCGGGTGCCGGAGTCACGTCCCGGCTGGCGGTGACGGTGTGCTGATTCGCACGCACACCCTGGCGGGTAACCGTCTCGTGTGTACCGATTGGACGCTCCCGTGCCCCACACGGCCTAATGACTGCGCACACAGCACACGTGACGAAAACGGAAGGCACCTCGGTGGCCGAGAAGAAGGAAAGTCTGCTGGGAGGCTTCAAGGCCTTTCTGATGCGCGGCAACGTGATCGACCTGGCGGTGGCGGTCGTCGTCGGTGCCGCCTTCACGAACATCGTGAACTCGGTGGTCAAGGGCGTCATCAACCCGGTCGTGGGTGCCTTCGGCACGAAGGACCTGGAGAGCTACTCGTCCTGCCTCAAGAGTCCCTGCAAGATGGTCGACGGCGAGATGCAGGGCATCCAGATCCAGTGGGGTCTCGTCCTCAGCGCGGTGCTGAGCTTCCTGATCACCGCGGCCGTCGTCTACTTCCTGATGGTCCTGCCGATGGCGAAGATCCTCGCGAAGCGCGCCGCGCACGACAAGGCGAAGGAAGGCGTCCAGGAGACCATGGAGATCAGCGAGCTGGAGGTCCTCAAGGAGATCCGCGACCACCTGGTCGCCCAGGGCGGTCCCCCGTCGGGTCCGGGAGCGGGCCGCGGTCCCGGCTCCGGTGGTGGCACGGGTCCGGGGGGAACGGGGGCGCACTCCACCTTCTGACCGGCGCGGTACGCCGGGTTCAGAGGTGGTGCGGCGGCTTCTCGTCGAGGAAGCGCGCGAGGTCGGCGGCGCTGTCACCGCCGGCCGGAGGCCGCTCGCCCCACCCGCGGTCCGTGTCGTCCGCGGACTGCCGGTCCAGCGGATCGTCGAAGACGATGACCGGCTTCGGCCTGTCCTCGGAACGGGAAGGCGTACCGGATCGCTCCGTGTCTCGCGGGCCGTGGGCGGGGGCGGTGCTCATCCCTCCAGGGTACGCCCGCTCGCCGTACCCGTCCCGTCCCGGACCGTCCCGGACCGCTCCGCTCCGTTCCGTCCCGCCCCGCTCCGTTCCGCCCTGTCCGGCCCGGTCCGGCTCGGCGGGACTTCGCTCGGCGGCACTTCGCTCGGCGGTCCTTCACTCAGCGGCACATCTCTCAGCGGTCCTTCGGGTCGAGCAGCCAGAGGGCGAGCACCACCGGGAAGAACGGGACGAGGAAGCCCGCGCCCCGTCCCCTCCCCGGCCGCCACCGTGCGGCACACGGCCGCCGGGGCCGCGGGGAGCACCGGATCCGCCCTCCGGTGTGCCCCGGCCCGTACGTTCTGATGTGCTGGGACCCATGACAGCACCCTTCCGTCCGCTCGCCGCCCGCTCCCGCGAGGAGTCGCACCGGGCTTCCACCCCCCTGGAACTCCTCTTCGACCTGTGCTTCGTCGTCGCCGTCGCCCAGGCGGGCGCCGAGCTGGTGCACGCGGTGGCCGGGGGACACGCCGGCGAGGGCGTCGCCGACTACGCCATGATCTTCTTCGCCATCTGGTGGGCCTGGATGAACTTCTCCTGGTTCGCCTCCGCCTACGACAACGACGACGTGCTCTACCGGGTCGTCACCCTCGTCCAGATCGCCGGCGTGCTCGTCCTCGCCGCCGGTGTCTCGCGCGCCTTCGAGGAGCACGACTTCCTCGTCGTCTACCTCGGCTACGTCGTGATGCGCCTCGCCATGGTCTCGCAGTGGCTGCGCGCCGCCCACCACGCCACCGACCCGGCCGAGCGGACGATGTGCCACCGGTACGCGGGCGGGATCTTCGCCGTCCAGGTCGGCTGGCTCGCGCTGGTCCTCGCGCCCGAACCCGCACGCCCGTGGGTCTTCCTGGTCATGGCGCTCGCCGAGATGGCCGTGCCCGTGTACGCGGAGAGGGCCGTCCCCAGCACCTGGCATCCCCGTCACATCGCCGAGCGGTACGGCCTGTTCACCATCATCGTGCTCGGCGAGACCATCGCCGCCGCGACCGTCGCCGTGAAGTCCGGCATCGTCGAGAACGACGCCCTGGACGAACTGCTGCCGATCGCCGTCGGCGGCCTGCTGCTCGTCTTCGCCGCCTGGTGGATCTACTTCGTCGTGCCCGCCCACGACCGGCTGACCTCCAGCCGCCAGGGCTTCCTGTGGGGTTACGGCCACTACGTGATCTTCGCGTCGGCCGCAGCGGTCGGGGCGGGCCTGGAGATCGCCGTCGAACAGGCCGTGGGCGAGGCCCCCCTGTCGACGCTCGCCGCCTCCGCCGCCGTGACGATCCCGGCGGCCCTCTTCCTGCTGTCGGTGTGGCTGCTGCACGCCCGCTACTTCAAGGTCGGCATCGCCCAGCAGTCGGTCCTGCCGGTCGCGGCGTTCGCGATCCTGATGTGCTCGTTCGCGGGCCGCTGGGCCGTCCTCGCGGCCGGCCTGGTCGCGGCGGCGGCCGTCGCGACCGGGGTCACCCTGTCCGCCCGGAACCCGGCGACCCGTTCCGCGGAAGCCTGACCCCGGCGCCGGACCCCGTGGTAGGCAAGGGGCATGACACTCCCCGGGCGGGCGGACGGCCAGGACGCGATCACCGATGTGGACGGGCTGCGCGTGGGGCACGCGCGCGTGGCCGGGCCCGGGGCGCTGAGCGGGACCACGGTGGTCCTCGCGCCGGAGGGCGGGGCGGTCGCCGCCGTGGACGTGCGGGGCGGCGGGCCGGGCACGCGGGAGACGGACGCCCTGGACCCCCGGAACGTGGTCCGGCGGATCGACGCGGTCGTCCTGACCGGCGGCAGCGCGTACGGCCTGGACTCCGCCTCCGGGGTGGCGGCCTGGCTGGCGGAGCGGCACCGGGGCGTCCGGGTGGGGTCCGACCCGTCCCACGTGGTGCCGGTGGTGCCCGCCGCGTGCCTCTTCGACCTGGGCCGGGGCGGCGACTTCGCGGCCCGGCCCGGTGCGGCGACGGGCCGGGCGGCGGCGGAGGCGGCCGACGCGAGCGGCGACCGCGCGCCCGTGGCGACGGGCGCGGTCGGCGCGGGCACCGGGGCCGTCGTCGGCGGCCTGCGGGGCGGTGTCGGGACGGCGAGCGCGGTCCTGGCGTCCGGCGTCACGGTCGGCGCGCTGGTCGTGGTGAACGCGGTCGGTTCGGCCGTGGACCCGTCCACGGGCGTCCCGTACGGGAGTTACTTCGAGGACGGGCGGCCCGTCTTCCCGGACCCGGAGGTGCACGAGGCGGCGCGACGGCGCCTCGCGGAGGCCCGGACGACGTCCGCCCCGCCCCCGCTGAACACCACGCTCGCCGTGGTCGCGACGGACGCCCCGCTGACCCGCGCGCAGGCGCGGAAGGTCGCGGGCACGGCGCACGACGGCATCGCGCGCGCCGTCCGGCCGGCGCACCTGATGAACGACGGGGACACGGTCTTCGCCCTCGCCACCGGGGCCCGGGAACCGTCGGGCGAGCCGGACCCGCTCGCCCTGAACGAGATCCTGGCGGCGGGCGCGGACCTGGTGACCCGGGCGATCGTCCGCGCGCTGCTCGCGGCCCCCGCCGGACCGCGCGGTCCCGGTGGGAACTTCCCCTCGTACCGGGAGCTGTACGGGCCCGGGGCGGACCCGCGTTCCCTTTAGGGCCGGGGGAGTTGGGGCCGGAGGCGGGAACTCCGGCCTTTCTCCGCCCGTTCTGCCGGAACCCGGACACGATGTCAGTCCCAGGGACTACGTTGAGCAAGCACCGAGTGACATGCGGCGACGGCCTGGAGACCCTCTTGAACGATCCGCAGGATCTTCCCGATCCGTACGAGACGACCGAGACGCACATCGAGCGGCTTCTCGGCCGGGCACTCAACTCCTTCGACCTGCCCGACTCGACCGTCGAGCGCCTCGGCACGGCGCTCGCGCACTCCAGCACGCCGCACTCCTCGCACCACAGCGCGTCGCTGCACCGCACGATCCACCGCCACACGTACCTGCTCGCCGACGGCAGCACGCTCAGTCTCTGGGAGCTCGCGCACGTCGCGGGCCGGGACGACACCGAGCGGCACGAGCTGTACGTGCGGGAGGCGGACGCCCGGCTCGCCGCCTCCCGTCTGCCGTACGGAACGCCGCCGGGCCGCCCGGCGGAGCCCGCCGGCGGACGGGTTCCCGGCGGGGGCGACGGCTTCGAACCGCCGGCCGTCCTGCCCGACCGCCCGGTACCCGCCCCGCCGAGGACGTACGTGCCGGACGACTCCGCCGACCACGCGCGCCGTGTCCTGCGGCGTGCGGAGAACGCGGACCGGCCGGGCGGGGCGGTGGCCCGCCGTCTCCGGCTGGCCTTCGCGCACCACATCACCCAGGCGTTCGGGCGCCGCTGCCCGGTGGAGGGGGGCCGGGAGGCCGGCTTCACCCTCTACGAGCACCAGTTCCTGCTGCTCGACGGCAGCGAGGTCAGCCTCTGGGAGGTCGAGCACACGGCGACCCCCGACGGCCGTCACATGTGCGAGGTGTACGAGGACGAGGACACGGCCCGGAGGGCGATGGAGTCCCGCGCCCGGGTGCGCTGACGCGGACGGCGCGGCGGGCCCCGGCGGGTACGGCGAAGGGCCCCGGTCCCGGGACTCCTCCCGGGACCGGGGCCCTTCGCGCGGCGGCTCAGCGCGTGAGCGCCGGCTCCTTCCCGACGACGGCGGTGCCGCCGTCCCCGCCGACGCCGTCGTCACCCTCGCCGCCCTCGCCGCCGCCCTCCAGGTGCTGCTTCGGCTTCGCGGGCAGCGCGAACATCACCAGGAAGATCACGGCGAGCACGCCCGCGACCCAGCCCATCGCGTTCTGGAAGGCGTCCGTGAAGGCCGCGCCCGTCTCCGCCGGGGCCTTGGCGAGGCGCTCGTCGTCGATCACGCCGAAGAAGACGACCGACACCAGGCCGAGACCGAGCGCGTTGCCCATCTGCGTGGTCGTGTTGATCAGGCCCGAGGCCGAACCGGCGTGCTCGCGCGGCACCTCCGAGAGGACCGCGTCCGTCAGCGGCGCCACGATCAGGCCCATGCCGAGGCCCATGACGACCAGCGGCGGGATCATCTGCCAGGACGTGATCGCGGTCCCGTACCGGCCGGCCTCGAAGAGGTAGAGCAGGACGCCCGCCGCCATGGTCAGGGCACCCGTCTGGAGCACCTTCCGGCCGAAGCGCGGCACCAGCTTCTGCACCGAGAGGCCGGCGGCCGTCGAGACCGCGACCGAGAACGGCACGCCGGTGAGGCCCGCCCGCAGCGCGCTCCAGCCGAGCCCGACCTGCATGTAGAGCGTCCAGACCAGGAAGAAGATGCCCATCACGACGCCGAAGGTGAGCTGCACCGCGACGCCGGCCGCGAAGCTCTTCACCCGGAACAGCGACAGCTCGACGAGCGGCGAACCGTCCCTGCGCGTCTTGTGCCTCTCGTATGCGACGAGGAGGGCGAAGACGACGAGGCTGCCGGCCATCATCAGGTGGCCCCACAGCGGCCAGTCCAGCTCGCGGCCGCGCGTCAGCGGGTAGATCAGCATGAGCAGCGCGACCGTCACCAGGAGCACGCCGACCAGGTCGAGGCGGAGCGCCTTGGGCGCCTTCGACTCGATGATGAACTTCCGGCCCAGGAGCAGGCCCGCGATGCCGACCGGCAGGTTGATGAGGAAGATCGGGCGCCACTCCAGGCCCGCGACGTTCCCCTGGGTGAGCAGCGCACCGAGGAGCGGTCCGGAGACCGCGCCGAGGCCCACGATCGCGCCGAAGAGGCCGAAGACCTTGCCGCGTTCGTGCGCCGGGAAGGTGACGTGGACGATCGACAGGACCTGCGGCACCATCATCGCGGCCGCCGCGCCCTGGAGGAGGCGGGAGCCGACCAGCATCTCCTGGTTGGCCGCGAAACCGCAGAGCGCCGAGGCGAGGGTGAAGCCGGCGGTGCCGAGGAGGAAGAGGCGCTTGCGGCCGTAGATGTCGCCGAGCCGTCCGCCGGTGATCAGCCCGGCGGCGAACGCGAGCGCGTACCCGGCGGTGATCCACTGGATGGCCCCGAAGGAGGCGCCGAGGTCCCGTTCGATGCTGGGGATCGCGATGTTGACGATCGTGGCGTCGACCAGGTCCATGAAGGCGGCGGTCATGACGATGGCGAGGGCGATCCAGCGCCGCCGGTCGCCCGGGTCGGCGGGGACCGGGGCGGTGGTGGCCGGGGCGGTGGGGGCCGTGCCGACGGGGCCCGTGCCGGTGGGGGCCGCCGCGTCCGTGACGGCGTCGTGTGAACTCATACGAAGGAAGATAGGAGGTATGTAGGTCGGATCATGTCCTAGATCGGGCGCATCCTGGACGGCATGACGGACACCCCGGCACGACTCCTGAACCTGCTCTCGCTCCTCCAGACGCCGCGCGAGTGGCCCGGGAGCGAACTCGCCGAACGGCTCTCGGTCTCCCCGCGCACCATCCGCCGGGACGTCGACCGGCTCCGCGCCCTCGGCTATCCGGTCGAGGCGACCATGGGCGCGGTGGGCGGCTACCGGCTCGTCGCCGGCACGGCCCTGCCGCCGCTGCTCCTCGACGACGAGGAGGCCGTCGCGATCGCGGTCGGGCTGCGCGCCGGGGCCGGGCACGCCATCGAAGGCGTGGAGGAGGCGTCCGTACGGGCCCTCGCGAAGCTGGAGCAGGTCCTGCCCGCGCGCCTCCGGCACCGGGTCTCCACGCTCCAGAACGCGACGATCCCGCTGACCCGGGGCGACGGCGCGACGGTCACGCCCGCCACCCTGACCGCGCTCGCGGGCGCGGTCACCGGACGGGAGAAGCTGCGCTTCGGCTACCGGGCGGGGGACGGGGCCGAGTCGAAGCGGCTGGTGGAGCCCTACCGGCTCGTCTCCACCGGGCGCCGCTGGTACCTCGTCGCGTACGACCTGGGCCGCGAGGACTGGCGCACCTTCCGGGTGGACCGGGTGAGCGACCCGCTGGCCACCGGGGCCCGGTTCGGCCCGCGCGAGCTGCCCGGGGGCGACGCGGCGCAGCTGCTGGCCGGTTCGATCTCGCGCGCGCAGCCGGAGCTGGACCTGGACGTCTCCTTCGAGGCGCCCGCCGACTTCGTGACGGCCCGCCTCCCGTCCCACCTGACCCCCGTCGCGACGGGACCGGCCGCCTGCCGGCTGCGCGTCCGCTCCACCGACTCCGTCGAGTGGCTGGCCCTGCGCCTGGCCCTGGTCGAGTCCCCCTTCACCGTCCACGGCCCGGAGCCCCTGCGCGCGTACGTGGAGGACCTGGCGGGGCGCCTGGCGGCGGCGGCGCGCACGTGAGCACCCCGGGGCCCGTGTCCGGGCTCCCGTCCGGGGGACGCGGCGGGGCCGGAACGCGGCCGGGTCCGGCCGCGCGGCCGTTCTAGGCCACCGCGTCGAAGCCCGTGTCGCGGGCCATCTTCTTCAGTTCCAGGAGGGCGTGCTTCTCGATCTGGCGGATGCGCTCACGGGTCAGTCCGTGCTCCTTGCCGACCTCGGTCAGGGTCCGTTCGCGCCCGTCCTTGATGCCGTACCGCATGCGGATGATCGAGGCCGTGCGGTGGTCCAGCTTGGCGATCAGGTCGTCCAGCTCCTCGCTGCGCAGCAGCGTGAGCACCGACTGCTCCGGCGAGACCGCCGAGGTGTCCTCCAGGAGGTCGCCGAACTGGGTCTCGCCCTCGTCGTCCACCGACATGTTCAGCGAGACCGGGTCCCGGGCCCAGTCCATGACGTCGACGACCCGCTCGGGCGTCGAGCCGAGTTCGGCGGCGATCTCCGCGGGCTCGGGATCGCGCCCGTTCTCCCGGTTGAACTCGCGCTGCACGCGCCGGATCCGCCCCAGCTCCTCCACCAGGTGGACGGGGAGCCGGATGGTGCGGGACTGGTCGGCGATGGAGCGGGTGATGGCCTGCCGGATCCACCAGGTCGCGTACGTGGAGAACTTGAAGCCCTTGGCGTAGTCGAACTTCTCGACCGCGCGCACCAGGCCCGCGTTCCCCTCCTGGATCAGGTCGAGCAGCGGGAGCCCGCTGCGCGGGTAGCGCCGGGCGACGGCCACCACGAGCCGCAGGTTGGACTTGATGAAGAGGTCCTTGGCCCGCTCGCCCTCGGCGACCAGCGCTTCGAGCTCCTCACGGGTCGCTCCGCCGGCCTCGCTCTCGACCTCCTTGTCCAGGATCTGCCGGGCGTACACGCCGGCCTCGATCGTCTGGGAGAGCTCGACCTCCCTGGCGGCGTCGAGCAGGGGCGTGCGCGCGATCTCGTCGAGGTACATGCCGACCAGGTCGCGATCGGCGATCTCCCCGCCCACGGCGCGAACGCTGCTTGCCCGGCCGGCCCCGCTCGCGGCGGAGGTCTTGCGGCGGGCAACGGCACGGGTTGCCATGCGTGCTCCCTTGCTTGCTGAGTAGGTCACGACACTCTTTCGGGTGCCCTGTATCCGTGGGAAACAACGACTGGAATCAGGACAGAATTCCCACCCGCCCCATGAAATCTCGCGATCATGCAGTATCCTGCGCGGCTTCCGCACCGCCCGGTGGAGTGCCCGTACCCACGGACGCGCTGGTCAGGCCGGTCCCGAGGGGTGGTGCGGCATCCCCGGCGCGAGCCCCGTCCCCACCGCCGGTGAGATCGCGATCACATCCGGTGGCACTCCTTCAGACGCGTCGCGGGGGTACGGGGTTGCCCCATCGGGCGCGGACCCGCGACCGGTGGGGGGCGGCGGGGGGTGGCCCGCGCCGCACCGGCCCGGCGGACGCCCTCGGGTACTGGGTGGCCCGCCACCAGCCGCTCGCCCCCGGCCGCCCTCCGTTCGGTCGAGCCGAATCCGCCCGTCTTCCGGGGGCGGTCAGCCGAACTGCACGGACCGCTTGGCGAGCCCCATCCAGAAGCCGTCGATCACCGACCGCTCCGCGTCGAGGTCGCCGGCCGCGTCCGCCGCGCCCAGGGTGACGAAGAGCGGGGCGAAGTGTTCGGTGCGGGGGTGGGCGAGGCGCCCGGCGGGCGACTTGTCCGCGAAGTCGAGGAGGGCGTCGACGTCCCGCGCGGCCAGGGCCTCGCGCCCCCAGGAGTCGAACTCGGCGGACCAGGCGGGCACCCCGCCCCCGGGGTGCCGGAGCGCGGCGAGGTTGTGGGTGAAGAAGCCGCTGCCGACGATCAGGACGCCCTCGTCGCGCAGCGGGGCGAGCCGGCGCCCGACATCCATGAGCCGGCGCGGGTCGAGCGTGGGCAGGGAGATCTGGAGCACGGGGACGTCGGCGTCCGGGTACATCTCGACGAGCGGGACGTACGCGCCGTGGTCGAGGCCCCGGTCGGGCATGTCCTGCACGGGCGTGCCGGGCGCGCGGAGCAGCTTGCGGACGCTTTCGGCGAGCGCCGGCGCGCCGGGGGCGCCGTACCGCACGCGGTAGTAGTGCTCGGGGAAGCCCCAGAAGTCGTACACCAGCGGCACGGTCGCGGTGGCGCCGAGCGCGAGCGGGGCCTCCTCCCAGTGGGCGGAGACGACCAGGATCGCCCTCGGGCGCGGCAGGGCGGCGGCCCAGGCGGCCAGTTCGCCGGGCCAGAGCGGGTCGTCGGCGAGCGGCGGGGCCCCGTGGGACAGGTAGAGGGCGGGCATCCGTTCCAGCGTGGCGTCCATGGCGGCCACCTCCGGCTTCCGACAGGGTTCCGATGTGTTCCGGCGCGCCGCGGCGGGTCCGGATGCCTTCCGGCGCGTTTCCGCGCGCTCCGGTTCGCCGCGCCATGATGCTTGAAAGTTCAAGCTCACCGTGGGGACAGCTTAGATCGATATAGTTCAACTTTCAAGGATGAGTCGTACGATGGGGTCATGGGAGACACGACCGAACCCCGCTGGCTCACCGACGAGGAGCACCGCGTCTGGCGCGCCTACCTCCACGCCACCACGCTCCTGGAGGACCACCTCGACCGCCAGCTCCAGCGCGACGCCGGAATGCCGCACCTCTACTACGGCCTGCTCGTCCGGCTCTCCCAGGCACCCCGCCGCAGGCTGCGGATGACCGAACTGGCCAAGGACGCCAAGATCACCCGCTCCCGGCTCTCCCACGCGGTGGCCCGGCTGGAGAAGAACGGCTGGGTGCGGCGCGAGGACTGCCCCTCCGACAAGCGCGGCCAGTTCGCCCGGCTCACGGACGAGGGCATGGAGATCCTCCGCCGGAACGCCCCCGGCCACGTGGCGGCCGTGCGCCAGGCCCTCTTCGACCGGCTCTCCCCGGAACAGGTGGGGCAGCTCGGCGCGATCATGCGGGTGATGGCCGAGGGGCTCGAACCCGCGGACCCGGACGCGGACCTGCCCTGGCTCCGCTGAGGAGGCGGAGCCGGGGCGGGGACACGACGGACCGGGCGCGGCGGACCGGGAGCGGCGGACCGGGTCCAGGGACCGGTGGCCCCGGACCCGGAGCCGACGGGCTCCGTGGTCCGGGGCCCCGGGACCGGGGTCAGTGGGCCAGGACCGGGACCCTCACCTCGTCACCGGCGTCCGTGCCGGACCCGGCGGGCGCGCCGTTCTCCGGCTTCCCGGGGGTGAGGAACACGAAGGCGATCACGGCCGAGACGGCCAGGATGCCGACCGCCCACCAGATGGCCGCCGCGTACCCCTCGACCATGCCCTGGAGCTGGAGCAGCCTCCGGGCGGCCGGGGTGGTGGCGCCGGCCGCGTGATCGACCAGGTAGGCGGTGGTCGCCGAGGCGGCGATCGTGTTCAGCAGGGCCGTACCGATGGCGCCGCCGACCTGCTGCGAGGTGTTGACCATCGCGGAGGCCACACCGGCGTCCTTCGGGTCCACGCCCTGCGTCGCGAGCGACATGGCCGGCATGAACGCCGTGCCCATGCCCAGGCCGAGCAGCAGCTGCGCGGGCAGGATCAGACCGGCGTACGAGGTGCCGATCTCCAGCCGCGTCAGGAGCAGCATGCCGACGGCGGCGGTCAGGAAGCCCGGGGCCATCAGCAGGCGCGGCGGGACGCGGGTCATCAGGCGCGCGCCGATCTGGGTCGAGCCCGTGATCATGCCGACGATCATCGGCAGGAACGCGAAGCCCGTTTTGACCGGCGAGTACCCCTCCACGACCTGCAGGTAGTACGTCAGGAAGAGGAACAGGCCGAACATCGCGATGACGGCGAGGCCGAGCGACAGGTAGACGCCGCCGCGGTCGCGGTCGGCCAGGACGCGCAGCGGGAGCAGCGGCGACTTCACGCGCGCCTCGGTGAGCACGAACGCCAGGAGCAGGACGGCGGAGCCGGCGAAGAGCCCGACCGTGCCGGTGTCGCCCCAGCCCTCGGACTCGGCGCGGGTGAAGCCGTACACGAGCGCGACCAGGCCCAGGGTGGACAGGACGACGCCGGGGACGTCGAGCGCGGAGCGGTTGCGGCCGCCCACGGGCTCGCGGACGACGAGGTACGCGCCGACGGCGGCGACCACGGCGAACGGGATGTTGACGAAGAAGGTCCAGCGCCAGTTCAGGTACTCGGTGAGGAAGCCGCCGAGGATCAGGCCCACGGCACCGCCGCCGCCGGCGATCGCGCCGAAGATGCCGAACGCCTTGGCGCGCTCCTTGGCGTCGGTGAAGGTCACGGCGAGCAGCGAGAGCGCGGCGGGCGCGAGGAGCGCGCCGAAGGCGCCCTGGAGCGCGCGGGCCCCGAGCATCATGACCTCGCTGTTCGCGGCCCCGCCGAGGGCGGAGGCGGCGGCGAAGCCGGCGAGGCCGACGACGAAGGCGCGCTTGCGCCCCCACAGGTCGGCGACGCGCCCGCCGAAGAGGAGCAGCCCGCCGAAGGCGAGGGCATAGGCGGTGATGACCCACTGCCGGTTGCCGTCCGAGATCCCGAGGTCCCGCTGGGCGGAGGGCAGGGCGATGTTCACGATCGTCGCGTCGAGGACGACCATGAGCTGGGCGAGGGCGATGAAGACGAGCGCTTTCCAGCGCCCGGGGTCGGTCCCGGGCGGGGCGCTCGGGGCGGTGTCGGCGATTTTCGGCATGGGTGGGGCCACCTCTTGGCGCGTACGGGTACGTGAGGGAGGAAAAGGGCGTACGGGAACTCGGGACCGCGCCCGGAGGGCTGCGGACCCGGGGGTCTGTGGGTCTGTGGATCTGCGCGGGTCTGTGGATCTGCGGGTCTGCGGGTCTGCGGGTCCGCGGGTCCGCGGGTCCGCGGGTTGTGGGTCTACGGATCTACGGGTTCATGGGCATGCGGCCCGGGATCCGTGGGACGGGAGGTCCGGCGGGCACGGGCACGGGCCCGGGGGCGGGTCGTGACGGTCAGGAGCCGTGCCTGAGGCCCTCCAGGGTCGCGGCCGTCCCGGGCAGTTCGGAGCGCGCGGGCGCCTCCAGGCCGTCCAGGAACAGCTGCAGGTGACGGTGGACGAACGGGGCGAAGGTGCCGCACCCCGTTCCCGGCAGCGGGCGGGTGAGCTGGGAGAGGGCCACCATCAGGTCGCCGACGCCGATGTCGGGGCGGAGCCGGCCGGCCCGCTGCGCCCGCTCCACGAGCCCCCGGACGGCCTCCTCCAGCCGCTCGCCCCCGGCCTTCAGGTCGGGGTGCTCCCGGTCGAAGGCGTCGTCGAGCATCGGGCAGAGGGCTCCGACGCGCTCCTCGGCGGCGGCGTGGACGAAGCGGCGGAGGGCGGCGAAGGCGTCGCCCTCCTCGGCGGCGGCCCGTTCGGCGAGCGCGGTGACGCGGGCCATGATCGAGAGGACGACCTCGTGGACGAGGTCGGCGCGTTCGGGGAAGTTCCGGTAGAGCGTGGCGTTCCCGACGCCCGCGCGGCGCGCGACCTCGTCGTACGGCACCTGGGGGCCGGACTCGACGAACATCTCGCGGGCCGCCGTGACGATCCGCTCGCGGTTGCGCAGGGCGTCCGCCCTCGGCCGGGGCGTCCGGCGGACGGACGGGGCACGGGTGGCGCCGGTACCGGCGGTGGCGTCGGCGGTCCTGGTCACGTCATGTCCTCCTCGGCCTCACCGGGGAATTCTTCCCCACTTCGCTGAACACAGGGTGGAACGGGGAATCGCTCCCCGGTTATTTCCCCTCACCCTTGTGACCCCAGTCACACATGCCTCGTTTCACGGAATACCCACGATCGGGTCACCCGGCGCGCGCACCCGCACCACCCGTCACAGGCTGATCGCACAGCGCGAAACCCCTCCGCGCGCGACGGGGATTCGACCGCCGACCTGCCCCCACCGGAGAGGCGACCGCATGCAGCATCCCCGACGACGGATACGCAGACCCGTCGCCCTGGCGGCGACCGCGGCGCTCTCCCTCGGCCTGCTCACCTCCGCGAGCACCACCCTGCGCAGGCCCGCCCCGGCCTCGGCGGGGCCCGTGGCCACCGCGCCGGACAACGTCCGGCTGGCGCCGTGCCGCATCGCCACGACGATGGGCGTGCAGATGTCGGAGGGGCTGCCCACGGCCCCCGGGTACGTGCGCTCCACGGGCCTCGTCAGGGCCCTCAACCTGATGATCGACTTCCCGGACGCCACCGGGGACGGCACGGCGATGGGCCGCTTCCGCGAGTTCTTCCCGCAGACCGCCGAGTGGTTCCGCACCAGTTCGTACGGCCGCCTGCACTACAAGGCCGAGGCGCCGATACCCGACTGGCTGCGGATGCCCCGGACGTTCTCCTCGTACGGGATCGGGCGCGGCTCCCCGTACGAACCCGGCTACCGCGCCCTCGTCGAGGACATCGTGAAGGCCGCCGACCCGCGCGTGGACTTCAGCGCGTACGACCTGGTGAACGTCCTGGTCACCCCGAACGCGGGCCCCTCCGCCCTCGACACCGTCCTGTCCGTGACCTTCTCCGGCAACGACGAGGCCCCGTACGCCGACGGCGTGCCGCTCGCCAACGCGTCCTTCGTCTACAGCCGCCAGGACGACGGCTCCGGCAGCTTCGCGGAGACCGGCTACCGGGTCCTGCCGCACGAGAACGGGCACGTCTTCGGCCTGCCCGACCTCTACACCCCGGACGGCGGCGGCACCGTCGGGCACTGGGACATCATGTCCGAGGACTGGGGGGCCAACAACGACTTCCTCGGCTGGCACAAGTGGAAACTGGGCTGGCTCGACAACGGCCAGGTCGGCTGCGCCTCCGGCACCGGCACCGCCGACTACACGCTGACCCCGCTGGCGGACGCCGGCGGTCCCAAGCTCGTGTTCGTCCCGCTCTCCGGCACCTCGGGGTACGCGGTCGAGGTACGCGCCGGGGGCGGCAACGACGAGGCGGTGTGCGAGCGGGGCGTCCTCGTCTACCGGGTCGAGTCGGACGTGGACACCGGCCACGGCCCGGTGACCGTGGCCGACAGCGAGCGGGCCAGCGGCGGCTGCACGCGCCGCGCCAACGTCCACGCGGAGCTGTCGGACGCGCCGTACGGCCCCGGCGAGACCTTCACGGACCGCGCGAACGGCATCAGGATCACGGTCCTGGACGAGGACGAGGACGGCGCGTACCGGGTCCGCGTCACCCGGAACTGAGCGCTTCCGCGCCTTCGGACCGGGAGGCCGGCCGGGGCGCCCGGACGGCCGGCGCGTCCGCCGCCGGCCGTCCGGGCGGCGGGCCGCCCCGTGGTCAGGCCCGGACGTCGAGGACGTACTTGCCCGTGGACGCCCGGGTCTCCAGGAGTTCGTGGGCGCGGGCCGCCCCGGCCAGCGGCAGGACGGTCACGTCCACGCGGACACCGCCCTTGGCGACCTCCGACAGGGCCTGCTCCATGTGGGCGCGGAGCAACCGCGGCGCGCGGCCGGCGACGCCGCCCAGGTTGTATCCGGCGAGGGAGCTGTTGGTGTACCAGGGGTGGTTGCCCTCGAAGGTGACGTCCTCGGCCGCCGCGTTGCCGAAGACGACGTGACGGCCGAAGGCGGCCAGGAGGCCGGTCACGGAGGACCGGAACGCGCCGCCGACGGAGTCCAGGACCAGGTCCGCGCCCGCGCCGCCGGTGCGCGCGGCGACCTCGCCCTCCAGCTCCTCGTACAGGACGACGCCGTCGTAGCCGAAGCCGCGCGCGTACTCCGCCTTGGCGGGGGAGCTCGTCGCGCCGATGACCGTGCCCGCGCCGAGCGAGCGGGCGAGCTGCGCCGCGGCCGTGCCGACGCCGCCCGCCGCGGCGAGGACGACCACGGTCTCCCCCGCGGCGAGGTGGCCGGCGGAGGTGAGCACGCCGAGGGCGGTGGTGACGTTGCACAGGGCACCGGCCGCGAGGGCCCCGTCCAGGTCGGCGAGTTCGCCGTCGAGGCGGACGGCGTGCTCGGCGCCGACGGCGACCACCTCGGCGTTGCCGCCGCCGCCCAGGGTGAGCGCGGCCACCCGGTCACCGGGCTCGAAACCGGTGACGCCCTCGCCCACGGCGCGGACCGTGCCGACCGCCTCCAGGCCGGGGAAGTGCGGCAGGTCGACCGGGAACTGTCCGCGGCGGAACATCACTTCGGCGAAGTTCACGCCCGCGTGACGGACGTCGACGGTGATCTGTCCGGCCCCGGGCTCGGGCGCGTCGGTCTCGGCGACGGTGAGGACGGACGGGGCGCCGAAGGCGTCGAAGCGGACGGCGCGCATGCGGCCGCCGGAGAGCGGGGCGGTCGGGGCGGTCGGGGCGGTGTTCGTCATCGGATTCCCGTCTGGCTGAGGAGGGTGGTGGGGCCGTGGCCGGTGAGCAACCGGGTCTCGTCCGGGCAGAGGCCGGCGACCGTACGGAGGGAGTCCGCCATGCTCGCGGGGCTCGCGGTCGGCGCGTCCGCGCGTCCCGGGCCGTCCGCGAGCAGGGTGTCGCCGGTGGCGAGCAGCGGGGCGTCGCCGCCGTCGAAGCGGAACATCACCGAGCCGCTGGTGTGACCGGGCGTGTGCAGCACCGTGACGGTGCCGGTGGAGAAGGTCAGCTCCCCTCCCTCTTCGGGGAGTTCGGCGACCTCGTCGGGCTCCCGGTCGGGGTGCCCGACGAGCAGTTCGCGGGGGAACGAGTCGGGCAGCCCCCTGGCGGGGGCGCCGAGCTGGTAGCGGTCGGCCGGATGGATCCAGGCCGGGACGCCGTAGTGCCGGGCGAGCGGCACGGCGTCCCAGGTGTGGTCCATGTGGCCGTGCGTGATCAGGATCGCCTCGGGTTCGAGGCGGTGGGCGCGGACGGCCCGCAGGACCGCCTCGCGGGAGTCGTGTCCGGGGTCGACCAGGAGGCAGGGGTTCCCCGGCCCGGCGGCGACGATGTGGACGTTCGTTCCGAACTTGCCGGTGGCTGCGGACAGTACGAGCATGACGCGACTCTGACCGAGCCTTCGGTCATATGTCAATTACCGTAGCTGTCGCAGAACCCTGCCTCACATCTGATCTATAGTGACGGGGCCGAAGGGCCGCCCGCACCCGCGGACGGCGTCCGGCGTCCGCAGATCCGCCGTCCCGTCAGGGGGTTCGCCCGTGAAGGCCATCGCCATCCAGCGCTACGGAGGTCCGGAGGTCCTGGAGCTCATGGACCTCCCCGAGCCGCGCCTCGGCCCGGACGTCGTGCTCGTCCGGGTGCGGTACGCCGGCGTCAACCCCGCCGACTGGAAGATCCGCGAGGGCTACATCGACGACTGGTTCGAGTCCCACTTCCCCCTGGTGATGGGCTGCGACCTGTCCGGCGTCGTCGAGCGGGTCGGTCTCGGCGTCACCGAGTTCGCCCCCGGGGACGAGGTCGTCGGCTACGTCCGCGCCGACCACATGCAGCGCGGCACGTACGGCGAACTCGTGGCCGCGCCCGTCCGGACCCTCGCGCACCGGCCCCCCTCCCTCGACGCGCGGGAGGCGGCCGGACTGCCGGCCGCCGGCCTCACCGCGTACCAGGCGCTCCGCCGCCACCTGGAGATCACCGCCGGCGACGTGCTGCTCGTCCACGCGGCGGCCGGCGGGGTCGGCTCGCTCGCCGTCCAGATCGGCCGCGCCCTCGGCGCCCGCGTCATCGGTACGGCCGGCGAGCACAACCACGACTTCCTGCGGTCGCTCGGCGCGGAGCCGGTGACCTACGGCCCCGGCCTCGCCGACCGGGTGCGCGCCGCGGCCCCGGAGGGCGTCGACGCCGTCCTCGACCTCATGGGCGGGGACACCCTGGCCGGTTCGCCGGCGCTGCTGCGGCCGGGCGGACGGCTCGCCTCCGTCTCCGGCGACGTGACGGAACTCGGCGGGCGCTACGTGTTCGTCCGCCCCGACCCGGTCGACCTGGCCGAGCTGGTGGCGATGGCGGACCGCGGCGAGGTGCGGGTCCACGTGAGCGCCGAGTTCCCGCTCGCCGAAGCGGCCCGCGCCCATGAACTCGTGCAAACCGGCCATGTGCGCGGCAAGGTCGTCCTCGCGGTCGAAACGGCTTGAAACCGCGCTTCCCGCCGACCGGAGAGCAGACGTCCGGGCTCCGTACGGGAAGCGTCCGGCCCCCTCCACCGACGAGGAGAACCACACCCCACCTGCCGAGAAAAGAAGGGCCGTCCCTGCCGGGGCGGCCCTTTTCCGTGCCCCGAGGACTCCGGGGCCACTCTTCAGCGAGTCTTCAGTGGCTCTCAAGCGGGCCCCGCGTGAGGCCCCGGTCCACCTTCCCGTCATTCGCAGATGAAACCCCAGAGGCGACTGCGAGGCTTGATTCATGCCCTCCCAGGGGCAGTTGAAGCAGACTCACGGACGAACGGAACCGGGCATGACCCTTGCTGAGCAGGAGCCGGCGGAAGCCGCCCCGGCCGCCGCACTCGCCTACCAGCGTCCTGTGGACCGCGTCCTGGTGCACCGCCGGGCCGTGATGGAGGTGTTCGTCACCGACGCCGTGCGGCACGGCGACGACGCCTTCGCCGTGGCCGTCCAGGCGCCCCGCGCACACGACTACTACAACGACCACACCCAGCGGCCCACGCTGCTCGACCCGCTGTTCCTCCTGGAGGCGGCCCGCCAGGCCGTCACCGTCGTGGCGCACCGGTGGCTGGACGTCACGTACGACACCTCCTTCCTGATCAGCGACTGGACCACCGAGTTCACCGACCTCGCGGCGCTGCGGGCCCGCGGCGACGCCCCGGACGAACTCGTCGTCGAGGTCACCGCCCGCGACCTCAAGCGGCGCGGCGCCCGGCTCCTGGCCGCCACCCTCGACTGCGCGTTCCTGGTGGGCGGCCGGCGGGCCGGGACGAGCACCGTCGTGGCCGGGTACCTCAGCCGCGACGGCTACGGCGCCCACCGGGCGAAGACCCGCGGCTCCGTCCCGCCGCTCTCCTCCGACCTGCCGGCCACCCGCACCGGCACCCCCGTCGCCCCCGCCCTGGTGGGCCGCGAGCGGACCGAGAACGTCGTCCTCACGGACGTGACGCGCGACCCCGGCGGCACGACCGCGCTGCGCGCCGTGCTCGACGTCCCCGTGCGGCACGCGGCCATGTACGACCACCCCCTGGACCACGTGCCGGCGATGGCCCTGATGGAGGCGGCGCGCCAGGCCGCGGTCCTCGCCTCGGGCGGGCCAGGCGAGCTGCGGTACGCCCGCGCCTTCGACGCCACGTTCCGCCGCTTCGTGGAACTGGACAGCCCGGTCACGGTCTCCGTCGCGCCCCGCGCCGGCGAGCGCTTCACCGTCGACTTCCTCCAGGACGGGGAGTCGCTCTGCACGGCCGAGGTACGGGTCGCGGCCCTCCCCGCGCCCGGCGCGGACGGCACCCCCGCCGCACCCGGCACGGACGGCAGGTGACGACCCGTGCGACTGGACTCCCCCCTGGGCCTCTCGGCGACGGCCTGGTACCCGGACGGCCTCCAGACGGCCGAAGAGGCCGTGGCCGCCGGTGACGTCGACGCCCGGACCGCCCGCGAACTCGGCTACACCTCCCTCCCGGTCAGCGAGGACACCGCGCCGCCGGACATGGCCGTCGAGGCCGCGAACCGGCTCTTCGAGCTCTCCGGCGCCCGGCCCGACCAGCTCTCCCTCGTCCTGCACGCGAGCGTCCACCACCAGGGCCACGACGCCTGGTCCGCCCCGCACTACATCGCCCGCAGGATCGGCGCCGACCGCGCCGTGCCGATCGGGCTGCTCCAGCAGTGCAACGGCGGCGCCATCGGCGTCGAACTGGCCGCGAGCCGGCTCCAGGGGGACCCGGCCGCCGGCCCCGCCCTGGTCACCACCGCCGACCGCTTCCTGATGCCGAGCTGGCACCGTTGGCGCAGCGACTACGGGATGGCGGCCGGCGACGCGGCCACCGCCGTCCTCGTGCACCGCACCGGTCCCGCGGCGGAACCCGGCTCGGCGCACGCCTTCCCCCCCGACCTGCTGCTGCACGCCCTCTCGACCCGGACGGCCTCCGAACTGGAGGTGATGCACCGCGGCGACGACGAACTGAACGCGACGCCGATGGGGCACGGTCCGATGATCGACGTGCGGCGCACCAAGCGCGCCTTCATCAAGGCGTACGGCGTCGAGTTCTTCGTCAAGACGGCCGCCGACCGCATCCGCGCCGTCGTCGAGGAGTGCCTGGCGGACGCCGGGCTCACCGGCGACGACCCGCGGCTGCACTACGCCGTCATCCCCCGCCTGGGCACCAAGGCGATGAACGAGGCGTACGTCCCGCCGCTGACGGAGGTCACCTCCGCGCAGGTGCTCGACCTGGGCCGGACCACCGGACACGTGGGGGCGGGCGACCTGAACGCCTCCCTCGCCGACCTGGCCCGCTCGGACCTGCTGAGGCCGGGGGCCCACGCCCTCGTGCTCAACGGTGGCGGCGGCTTCACCTTCACCGCGGCCGTGGTCAGCCGGCGCTGATCCCCGCGGCACGCCCCGCACCGAGCCACGACCCGTACCGGACCACGGCCCGTACCGGTCCCACTGATCCACACCGATCCGCATTGATCCGCACTGATCCGCACCGATCCGCACCGATCCGCATTCCAAGGAGAACCGTCATGTCCGCACACCAGGACCGTCTCTTCGCCCTCGTCTCCGAGAAGCTCGGCGTGCCCGCCGAGGAGCTCGACACCGCCTCCACCTTCGACCGCCTCGACCTGGACTCGCTCGCCCTGATCGAGCTCAGCGTCATCGTCCAGAAGGAGTTCGGCGTCCAGATCGACGAGACGGCGCTGACCCCGGAGAACACCTTCGCCGACGTCCTCGCCGAGATCGACGCCAAGGCCGCGGTGGCCTGATGAACGGCATACCGACGCAGCGCCCGGAGGGGCGCGCCAAACGCTTCGACGTGGCGGTCACCGGCGTCGGCCTGGTCACCCCGGCCGGCCTCGGCGTCGAGGCCAACTTCGCGCGGGTCTGGTCGGGCGAGTCCACCGCGGCCGTCGATCCGGACCTGGCCGGCCTGCCGGTCGACTTCGCCTGTCGCGTACCGGACTTCGACGCGGGCGCCCTGCTCGGGCGGCGCAGTGCCGTCCGCATGGACCCGATCAGCCACTTCGGCGTGGTCGCCGCCCGGCAGGCGGTCGAGGACGCCGGACTCGACCCGGCCGCCTGGGACGGCGCCCGCGTCGGCGTGGTGGTCGGCACCTCCCTCGGTGGCTGGTCCACCGTCGAGCGCGAGCACGGCAAGCACCTCGAGGACGGGCCCGGGTTCGTCTCACCGCTGCTGATGGTGATGGGCCCGGTCAACATGACCGCCGGCTACATCGCCATGGACCTCAAGGCGCTCGGCCCCAACCAGGTCGTGTCGACCGCCTGCGCCTCCGGCAACACGGCGATCGGATACGCCCGCGCGCTCCTGGAGTCCGGGGTCTGCGACGTCGTCCTGGCCGGCGGTGCCGAGGCCGCGATGTCCCCGACCGCCATGGCCAGCCTCGCCCGGGCCGGCGCGCTGTCCACCCGGCGCGACGACCCGGCGTCGGCCTCCCGCCCCTTCGACGCCGAACGCGACGGGTTCGTCGCCGGCGAGGGCGCGGCCATGCTGGTCCTGGAGCGGATGGAGGACGCGCGGGCGCGCGGCGCCCGCGTCAGGGCCCGGGTCTCCGGCTTCGGCGCCTCGGCCGACGGCCACCACGCGTCGGCGCCCGACCCGACCGGCGGCGGCGCCGAGCGGGCCGTCAGGGCCGCGCTCGCCGACGCCCTGGTCGACGTCTCCGAGGTCGACCACGTCAACGCGCACGGCACGTCGACCCCGCTCAACGACATCACCGAGGCGGGGATGCTCCGCCGGGTCTTCGGCGAGAAGCCCGCCGTCACCTCCACCAAGGGGGTCGTCGGTCACCTGCTGGGCGCCGCCGGGGCGGCCGAGGCGGTGTACACGGTGCTCGCCGTGGAGCGGCGGCTCGTCCCGCCGACGGCCAACCTGAGCAGCCTGGACCCGGGCATCGGGGTGGACGTGGTGGCCAAGGAGGCGCGGCCGATGGAGATCGGCGCGGCGGTGAACGACTCGTTCGGCTTCGGCGGCCAGAACGCGGTGATCGTGGTGACGCCGGCATGACCGCGACTCCCGGCCCCTCCGGCGGCCCGGTCCCCTCGGGCCGCTCCGTCCTCGTCACCGGCGGCAACCGCGGCATCGGTCTGGCCGTCGCCCGGTCGCTCGCCGCGCGCGGCGACCGGGTGGCCGTCACGTACCGCACCGGCGAGCCCCCGGAGGGGCTGCTCGGGGTGCGCTGCGACGTCACCGACGCGGCGCAGGTGGAACGCGCCTTCAAGGAGGTCGCGGCCGCCCACGGCGACGTGGAGGTGCTGGTCGCCAACGCCGGCGTCACCCGGGACGGGCTGCTGCTCGCCCTCGACGACGACGCCGTCGACACCGTCCTCGACACCAACCTGCGGTCGGTGATCCGGGTCGCCAGGCACGCGGCCCGGGGCATGCTCGGCGGGCGGTGGGGCCGCATGGTGCTGATCTCCTCGGCCGTCGCGTTCACCGGCTCGCCCGGCCAGACGAACTACACCGCCGCCAAGGCCGGCCTCGTCGGTCTCGCCCGCTCCCTCGCCTGGGAGCTGGGCGGCCGCGGCATCACCGTCAACGTCGTCGCCCCCGGGCTCGTCGAGACGGACATGCTGCGCGGGGTGCGGCCGGCCCGCATGGACCAGTACCTGGCGATGACGCCGCTGGGCCGGGCCGGCACCGCCGACGAGGTGGCCGCCGCCGTGCGGTTCCTCACCGGCGAGGAGTCCTCGTACGTCACCGGCGCCGTGCTGCCGGTCAGCGGTGGGCTCGGCATGGGTCACTGAGGCCCCGTGCCGCCCGCGCCCACCACCATTCACCAAGCCCAGGGAAGGTAAACCATGCCCGTCGGTGTCCTGTCGATCGGCTCCCACATCCCCGACAAGGTGGTCGACAACCAGCAGATCAGCGCCTGGACGGGGATGCCCGAGTCCTGGGTGACCGAGCGGACCGGCGTCCTCACCCGGCGGTACGCCGAGCCCGGGACGACCACGTCCGACCTGGCCCTGCACGCGGCCCGGGAGGCGCTGGAAGGCGTTCCGGACGAGGTTCGCGAGGGGCTGGGCGCGCTGATCGTGGCGACCAGCACCCCGGACGTGCCGCAGCCGTCGACCGCGGCGATCCTCCAGCACAAACTGGGGCTCTCCACCCTGCCCGCCTTCGACGTCAACGCCGTCTGCAGCGGCTTCCTCTACGGCCTCTCGGTCGCCGAGGGGCTGCTGAGGGCGGGCCGCACCGGGAAGCACGTGCTCCTGGTCGGCGCCGACATGTTCTCCACGATCATGGACAGGTCCGACCGGCGCACGGTGAGCCTGTTCGGCGACGGCGCGGGCGCGGTCCTGCTCGGCGAGGTGCCCGAGGGCTACGGCCTGCAGTCGGTGCACCTGGTCACGGACGGGGAGTTCCACCACTACGTGGGGGTGGAGGGCGGCGGCACCCGGACCCCGCTCGACGCCGAGGCCCGCGCGGCCGGCAAGCACTACTTCCGGATGGACGGCCGCGCGGTGCGCGACTACGCCCTCGCGGTGCTGGCCAAGCTGACCGCCCGGACGCTCGACGAATGCGGGCTCGCCCTGGAGGACGTCGACCGGTTCGTCTTCCACCAGGCCAACACCCGGCTCCTGGAGACCTTCGTCGCGGACGCCGGCATCGATCCCGACCGGGTCGCGTACACCGCGCCGCGGCTGGGCAACACGGTCGCCGCCTCGGTGCCGCTCACCCTGCACGCCACGCACCGGGAGCGGCCGCTGAAGCGCGGCGAGCGGATCCTGATGGCGTCGGTCGGCGGCGGCATGACCGCGGGCGCGGCCCTTCTGACCTGGTACTGACGGCCCGATCCGACGCGCCGGCACGGTTTCCGCGCCGGCGCGTCGCCCCCGTACACACACCACACGCAGCACCGGATGGAGGAGCCATGAGGCTCGACGGACAGACGGCCGTCATCACTGGCGGCACACGGGGCCTGGGGCGGGCCATCGCCGAGGCGTTCCTGGAGGAGGGCGCCTCGGTCGTGGTCGCCGCGCGCAACCCGTACGACATCGAGGAGCTCGCCGACGACCACGGCGACCGGCTGCTCTTCCACCCCACCGACGTCACCGACGAGACCTCGGTGGCCGGTCTGGTCGGGGCCGCGGCCGAGAGGTTCGGCGGCGTCGACGTCCTCGTCAACAACGCGGGGGTCAGCCGCGACGGCAAGATCGCCCGCCTGTCGGTGGACGACTGGAACACCACGCTCGCCACCAACCTGACCGGCGTCTTCCTCTGCACGCGCGCGGTGATCGCCCCGATGGCCGCCCGGCGCGAAGCGACCGGTGTCGGCGGCCGCATCATCAACGTGTCGTCCTGCGTGGCCGGCCGGGCGGCGATCGGCGCCGCCGCCTACAGCGCGAGCAAGGCCGCCGTGGAGATGTTCACCCGGACCTCCGCCGTCGAGCTCGCCCCCAAGGGCATCACCGTCAACTGCCTTTCGCCCGGCTACATCGACGAGGGCATGGGCAAGGAGCTGGCCTCCAACGAGCGCGCCTGGGAGAGCTACCGCGGCCGTCTGCTGTCGGGTCGCCTCGGCCGTCCCGCCGAGGTCGGGGCGACCGCCGTGTTCCTCGCCTCGCAGGACAGCTCGTACGTCAACGGCAGCGTGGTCGAGGTCAACGGGGGCCTGATGTGGGCGGCCTGACGGACGTACGGGCGAACCGGCCCGTCCTCGTCGTCGGCGCCGGCCCGGTCGGCCTGGTCGTCGCGTGCGAACTGCTCCAGCAGGGCGTCCCGGTGCGCGTCGTGGACGCCGGCCGCGGACACACCGCGCACTCCCGCGCGAACGTCGTCTGGCCGCGCAACCTCGAACTCCTCGACCGGATCGGGGTCACCGAGGAGCTGCTCGACACGGGCCACCGCCTCGCGGGCACCGCGTTCTACTCCCGCGGCCGCCGCCTGGCGACCGCCTGGATGAGCAGACTGCCCGACTCCCCCTACCCGTTCGCGCTCACCCTCCCGCAGAGCGACACCGAGGGGGTGCTGCGCCGGCGGCTCGCCGCCCTCGGCGGAACCGTCGAGCAGGGCGTCCGGCTCACCGCTCTCGACAACGCGGCGGACGGTCCCGCCGTCGCACTGGAGCACGAGGACGGCCGGACCGAGGAGGTGGAGCCGGCCTGGCTCGTCGGCGCGGACGGGGCGCACAGCACCGTCCGCAAGGAGCTGGGCATCGGCTACGACGGCCCGCCGGTCGACGTGTCGTTCGCGATCACCGACGCCCGGCTGACCACCACCCTCTCCGAGGACCTGTCGCACTACTGCTACGCGCCGAGCGGCGCCATGGTGCTCGGCCCGATGGGCGGCGGCGTGCACCGCATCGCGCTGAACGTGCCGCACGACGCGTACGACGAGGACAACCCGCCGCCCCGCGAGATGTTCCAGCAGGTCGTCGACGACCGGGCGGCCGGCCGCAGCCGCGTCGAGGAACTGCTGTGGAGCGGGTCCTTCCGGGTGCGGGTCAGGATCGCCTCCGCCTTCCGCAGCGGCCGCTGCTTCCTCGCGGGCGACGCCGCCCATGTGATCAGCCCGGCCGGCGGCCAGGGCATGAACACCGGCATGCAGGACGCGTTCAACCTGGCGTGGAAGCTGTCCGGCGTCCTCCGGGGGGAGTTCGGCGAGGCGATCCTCGACTCGTACGACTCCGAGCGGCGCACCGTCTCGCACGAGGTGGCCCGTTCGACGGCGCTGCTGACCAAGGCGGGCCTGGTCGACACGCCCGCGAAGGTCGCGCTGCGGGACGCCGCGTTCGCGGTGGCCGACCGGACCGGCCTCTTCCAGCGCAGGTTCGCCCCGCAGCTGAGCCAGACGGACGTCAGTTACGACGGCGACCGCCACCCCCGGATGCCGCTGCGGGTCTCGTCGGGCCCCGTCGCCGCTCCCGGCGGGCCCGCCGCCGGCCGCGGGCCCGCCGCCCCGCGGCTCGACGGCGGCGGCTGGCCGACGATCGACCGGGACCGGCACACCGTGCTGCTGTGGCCCGGTACGCGGACCCCGCCGGAGGACTGGCGGCGGACCGGCGACCGGGTCCGCCGGGAGCTTCCCGACGGCACCCCGGTCCTCGACCTGACCCGGGCCGTCCCCCGGGGCCTGGCGCGGGCGCTCGGTCCGCGGCCCGCCGTGGCGGTCGTGCGCCCGGACGGCCACCTGCTCGCGCGGATCGACCCCCGGGACCCCCGGGGCACCACACGACTGCTCACCCGAGCGGCACACCCCAGGAGCCGGTCTTGACCACGTCCCCCGTCCTCCCGTCCCTCACCACCGGCCACTCCCGTCCGGTCGTGGCGTTCTTCGACGCCGACGAGACGCTCGTCGCCATGAAGACGCCGTTCTCGCTGCTGCGGCACCGGATGAAGCGGGAGGGCGACGTCACCGGGGCCGCGTACGAGCGGCTGGTCGAGCCGCTGCGGCGGATGGCCTCGAAGGGCGTGACGCCGGTCGAGGTGGTGTCCAGGTTCTACGAGCTGT
The DNA here is from genome assembly GCF_055591945.1 of Streptomyces sp. NPDC041191. Lineage (NCBI taxonomy): Bacteria > Bacillati > Actinomycetota > Actinomycetes > Kitasatosporales > Streptomycetaceae > Streptomyces > Streptomyces sp. NPDC041191. The sequence goes on from NZ_JBVIZC010000010.1 coordinate 243,833, forward strand.
TCGCCGGCGTCCCCTGGGACGACGTGGTCGCCGAGGCGCGGGAGTGGTACGCCCATCTGCGCGAGCGCGGGGCGCCGTTCATCGAGCCGACGGTCGCGCGGCTGCGCGCCCACCAGGAGGCGGGCCACCACACCGTGGTCATCTCCGGCTCCTGGCCGGCGACGCTCCACCCGATCACCGACGACCTGGGCGTCGATCTGGTCCTGTGCACGGAACCGGAGCTGGACGCGGACCGGCGCATGACGGGGGCGATCCGGCACGCGATGTTCGGCCCGGCGAAGGCGGACGCGGTCCGGGAGGCGCTGGCGACGTTCGGCGCGGACCCGGCCGACTGCCACGCGTACGGCGACGACCCGGGGGACCTGACCATGCTGAGCATGGTGGGCCACCCGACGGTCGTCGGCGAGAACCCGCGGATGACGGCCCACGCGGCCGAGCGGGGCTGGCCGGTCCTCCCGGCCACCCTGACGGCCGGGACGCACCGCCAGCCGGTGTAGCCGCCGGACGGACGCGAAGGGGCGCCGCGGACGGGGCGCCCCTTCGGTACGTGCCGCGCGGAGGGGTCAGCGGGCGCCGACCGCCTCCGGCAGGTCGTCCAGCGCGGCGAGGGCGCCGGGCGGGAGGACCAGGGAGCCGGCCTCCACGTTGTCCTCCAGGTAGCGGAGGGTCTTGGTGCCGGGGATGACGCCCACGTGCTCGCCCTGGGCCAGCACCCACGCGATCGCCACCTGGGCGGTGGTCGCGCCGAGTTCGTCGGCCAGGAACCGCACCCGGTCGACGAGGGCCTGGTTGGCGCTGATGGCCTCGGGCTGGAACCGGGGGATCCGGTGCCGGCCGTCCACCTCCGGCAGGTCCCGCGGGCTGCTGATGAGGCCGGACAGGAAGCCGCGGCCGAGCGGGGCGAACGCGACGAACGCGATGCCCTCGCGTCCGCAGTGGTCCACCACGCCGTCCTTCAGGGCCTCCCGGCTCCACAGCGACAGCTCGCTCTGCACGGACGCGACCGGGTGGACCGCGTGCGCCCGGCGGATCTCCTCCACCGACGCCTCGGAGAGCCCGAGGGCGCCGAGCTTGCCCTCCGCGACCAGCTCCGCGAGCGCGCCCCAGCTCTCCTCGACCGGCACCCCGGGGTCGACGCGGTGCAGCTGGTAGAGGTCGATGTGGTCCACGCCGAGCCGCTCCAGGCTCGCGTCGACGGCGGCGCGCAGGTACTCCGGCCGGCCGTCCCGGTGGCTCCTGTAGGTGGCCGGGTCGTCCACGACGAGCCCGCCCTTGGTGGCGAGCAGCGCCCTGTCGCGGTGGCCCCGCAGCGCCTTGCCGACCAGCAGTTCGTTGGTGAACGGGCCGTACTGGTCGGCCGTGTCGATCAGGTCGACGCCGAGGTCGAGCGCGTGCCGTACGACCGCGATGGACTCGCTCTCGTCCCGGCCCAGCTCGTCGTACCCCCACGACATGCCCATGCAGCCGAGGCCGACGGCCGCGAAGCTCCGCCGTGAACCGCCCAGTTGGATCCTGCGCATGTGCGTGCGCACCGCCTCTCCCGTGTGTGCCCGCGAGGGCCGTCCACTCGATCCGTGAGACAGTCCCTCGCCTTCAGACAGAACTCTGCCATACGACATTGACATCGCATAGGTTGAGACTCCTAATCTATGCCAGGGTTCTTACACATGCCTGACAACGAACAGAACAGAACAGGGGTGATTCCCGTGTCCACCGGCAACCCGCGGGCGACTCTCGCCGCGGCGTGCGTCGTCGGCCCGCTGATGACCTTGGTGGTGACCGGCCCGTCCGTGGCCGTGCCCGACATCGGCGCCGACCTGCACAGCTCTCTCGCCGCCGCCCAGTGGGTGGTCGACGGCTACATGCTGACCGCGTCCAGCAGCCTCGCGGCGATGGGTTCGCTCGCCGACCGCGTGGGCCACCGCAGGATGTTCACCTGGGGCATGGCCTTCTTCGCGTTCTGGATGACCGTCTCCGGCCTCTCCGACAGCATCCTGCTGCTCGACGTCTCGCGCGCCGTCTCCGGCTTCGGCAGCGGCGCGGCGCTCGCCTCCATCACCGCGATCGTGGCCCAGGCGTTCGACGGCCCGGCCCGCGCGAAGGCGTTCGGCCTGTTCGGCACCTTCCTGGGAGCGGGCCTCGCGTTCGGCCCGATGTTCGGCGGCGTCCTGGTCAACCTGTGGGGCTGGCGCTCGGTGTTCCTCGTGCTCGCCGGGGTCGCCGCGCTCGTCCTGCTGAGCACCCCGCTGCTGCCCCGCACGGAGCCGAACCGCGGGCCCCGCTTCGACTGGGCCGGCACCTTCGCCTTCGGCCTCGGCATCGCCCTCTTCGTCCTCGCCCTGGTGGAGGGGCCGGGCCGCGGCTGGACCGACCCGATCGTGCTCGCCCCGGCCGTCGGCTGCCTGCTCCTGCTCGCCGTCTTCGTGGTGGTGGAACGGCGCTCCGAGCACCCCATGTTCGACCTGGGCCTCTTCGCCCGCCCGCAGTTCCTCGCCGTCTGCCTGGTCCCGCTGGTGCTGGCGTTCAGCTTCGTCGCGCTCGTCATCGTGCTGCCGCCGTACCTGACCTCCACGAGCGGCCTGTCGGCCGTCCGGATCGGTCTGGTCCTGCTGCTGCTGACCGGCCCCTCGCTGGTGATGCCCGCCCTGACCGGCATGGCCGCGCAGAAGGTCTCCCAGCGCGTCCTGTTCGTCGTGCTGCTCGCCTTCTCGGCCGTCGGCGCCGCCTGGCTGACCCTGGTCGAACCGGGCGCCCCGGCCCCCGCCCTGGCCGGCCCGCTGCTCTTCCTGGGCATCGGCTACGGCATCTCGCTGGGCATCCTGGACGGCGCGGCCGTGTCGGCCGTCGAGCCGGAGCGGATGGGCATGGCCGCCGGCATGTTCAACACGGTGCGGCTCACCTCGGACGCGGTCTCCATGGCCGGTCTCGGCGCCCTGGTCACGGCGCTCACCAGGAGCGCCCTCGACGAGGACGCCGTCTCCGCCTTCCGGGGCGGTGCCGACGCGCTGACCTCGCGCGCCCTCCAGGGCGGTCTGACCGAGGCCGCCGGGACGCTGCCCGCGGGCGGGGTCCGGGACCGGGCGGTGACCGCGATGGCCGACGCCTACGCCTCCGGCCTGCACACCACGATGTGGATCGTCGCGGCGGCCTGCGTGGTCACCGCCGTGGTCGTCGGCAGCCTGCTGAAGGGCGGCGGGGCGGCGGCCGGCGACAAGGCCGGTGCCGTCGGCGAGCCGTCCGCGGCGTCGCCCGAGCCCGCCTCCGCGCACTGAGGGGGCGGGCATGACACAGACCGCCCTCGGTCCCGTCGAGGTCCTGTCCCCCTACGCCGACGAGCAGCTGGTGGAGCGGCTCGGCATCGAGATCGAGGTCTGCGGGCCGGACCTCGTGATCGGCACCATGCCGGTGGCGGGCAACCGCCAGCCGATCGGCCTGCTGCACGGCGGGGCCAACGCCGTGCTGGCCGAGACGCTCGGTTCGCTCGCGGCCTGGACGCACGCGGGCGCCGACCGGATCATCGTCGGCCAGGAACTGTCCTGCACCCACCACGGCGGGGCGCGGTCGGGCCGGGTCACCGGCGAGTGCCGTCCGCTGCACGTGGGCACGCACACCGCCACGTACGAGATCGTCATCCGCGACGAACGGGGCCGACGCACCTGCACCGCCCGGCTGACCTGCGCGATCCCGCCGGCCAGGCGTCGGCCGAGCCGGTGACCGGACGCTCCCCGGGAAACGACGGCCGGCCGGCCCGGCGGAGACAATACGCGTCTACTGCTTCGTCCTCTGTCGTATGCAAGACTGTTGACATGGCGAAGACGACGACGGAGACGGTCGCCGCGGGACGGCTCGGGCACACGATCAAGAGGGCCGAGCAGGCTCTGATCGGGCGCAAGACGGACGCGCTGCGGGAATTCGGCCTGACGGTTCCCCAGTACTCGGTCCTGCTGCTGCTGTCGGTGTCGGACGGCATGTCCGCGGCGCAGCTGGCGCGCGAGTGCATGGTCACGCCGCAGACGATGGCGACGGTCCTGGCCAACCTGGAGAAGGCCGACCTGGTGTTCCGGGAACCCTCGGAGCTGCACCAGAAGGTCGTGGTCAACCGGGCGACCCGGGCGGGCCGCGCCATCGCGAAGAAGGCCGACAAGGCGGCCCTCCACGTCGAGGGGACGCTGGGCGCCGCGTTCACGCCCGAGGAGAGGGCCCTGTTCGAGGAGTACCTGGAGCGGGCCATCGCCGTCCTGGGCACCATGAAATAACCTCCCGGTTATTCCGGGAACGTGGGAAAACCACGTCGAATTTCGCTCGCCGGCGAAATTCGACGTGGTTTTCTTTTTGCCCTCGGAGGCGGCAGGTAACAAAGAGGACTCCGGCTCGTAAACACTCCGTACGAAGATCAACTGGAAGCGATTTTCGGCCAGGTCCCTGCTAGGCTGACCCCGTGACTCGTGCCAGGTACACACACCCGGACGAGAGGTGGAATGTTCAATCACTTCACCGCAGAGTGTGATGGATGTACCAATAAGGGGGAATGGTGCAGATTCATGTCCTGGGGCCGATGAACGTATTCGGCGACGACCTGGAACCAGTGGCGCTGGCGCCCAAGCCGCGTCGTCTGCTCGCCTTACTCGCTGTCAACGCCGACAGCGCGGTATCGGTCGGTTCGCTCGTGCGGGAGCTGTGGGGGAACAGTCCCCCTCGTACGGCCACCGCAACGATTCAGACATATATCGGGCAGGTCCGCCGCATCCTCGCGGAAGCCCTCAAGAAGAGCGTCAACGAAATAGCCGAAGAAATCCTCGTCACCGAGGGCAGCAGTTACGTGCTGTCCACGCGGAGGGTCGCACTCGACATCACGGAATACGAGATGCTGGCCGCCGCCGGGAACGCGGCGGTCCAGCGCGGCGAATTCGTCGAGGGGTCCGATCTGCTCCACCAGGCCGTGGCGCTGTGGCGCGGCCCGGCGCTCGTCAACGTGGAGGCCGGCGAACTGCTCGGTGCCCGGATCGTCCATCTGGACGAGTCCCTCCTGTGCACGCTGGAGCACCGGATCTACGCCGACCTCCAGCGCGGCGCGCACCACACCCTGGTTCCGGAGCTGACCGAGCTCACCGCCCGGCACCCGCTCCACGAGAACTTCCACCGCCACCTGATGCTCGCGCTCTACCGCTGCGGCCGGCGGGCCGAGTCGCTCGCCGTGATGCGGCGGCTGCGGGCCCGGCTGGTGGAGGAACTGGGCCTGGAGCCGTCGCCGTTCCTGGTCCAGATGGAGCAGGACATCCTGCGCGGCGAGCCGTCGCTCGACACGCACCGGTTCCGGTCGGCCGACCGGACCACCGTCGTACGGCAGCAGAACCGCCGGATCGTGGGCGGTACGGTGCGCAGCCTGGCGCCGGCGCTGCGCGCGACCGGCTGAACCGGGCCGGCGGCACGCGACGGAACGCCCGGCCGGGATCTCCCGGCCGGGCGTTCCGCCCGGGCGGCCCTCCCGGGGCCGGCCCGCCTCCCCGGCGTCCGCGCCGGGGAGTGCGCGACTGGGGTGCGCGACGGGGGCGTGCGACGCCCGCTCAGACCCCGCCGACCAGCAGGCACGACCAGGTGAACCCGGCCCCGGCACTGACCACCAGCGCGTACTCGCCGGGGCCCAGCATCCGCCGGGCGTGCAGCTCCGCGAGGCTGGCCGCGGCGTCACCGGCTCCCAGGTGCCCGGTGTCGGCGCCGGGCCGCAGCAGCTCGGCACCGCCGATCCCGGACAGCAGCGGCGCGTAGGCCAGGTCGACGGTCTTGCGGCCGAGCCGCGGCGCCACCACGTAGCGCAGTGGCCTGTCGCCTCCCGCGGACGGCCCCCCGGACAGCCCCGCGTCCGTCAGGCACGCCTCCACCGCCGTCCGCAGCGACGCGGTGCTCGCCTCGGTGAACGCCTCCATGCCCTCGGCCCGGAGGAACGCCTTCTTGGTCCGGCGGATGTCGATCTTCGGCCCGAGGGAGCGGGCGGCCGGGCCGAACGGGTCGTCGCCGCGGTGCATGCGCTCCAGCCGGGGCGCGGCGACCGTGGCGATCGCGTGCAGGACCAGGTCGGCCGGCCGGCCGCCCCCGCCCTCCGGCAGGTGGTGCAGGACGAGGGCGGTGGCCCCGTCTCCGTACCCGATGCCGTAGTCCCCGCTCCAGCGGTCGAAGCCGGGCTCCGGGAAGGCGTCGGCGGTGGTCACCAGGGCGTGCCCGAGGCCGGGCTCGACGAAGAGGCGGGAGGCGGCCAGCTCCACGGCCGCCGCGCCGCCGTTGCAGACCTGCTGGACGCCGAGGGGCACGGCGCCGTCGGCGCCCAGCCGGTCGGCGACGAAGTGCGCGGGGGACCACAGGTCGTGCCCCTGGTAATGGATCCAGGCGTGCAGCAGGAGCCCCACGGCACCGGGGTCGACCCCGGCCGCGGAGAGGGCCTCCCGGCCGGCCTCGACTGCCATCTCGGGCGGCGCCAGGCCGGCCACCGGCAGTCCGGTGTAACCGAGTTCGTCGGCGGTCTCGGCGTCGACCAGGCCGCGTGCGACCGCCTCGGCCCCGCTCTGCCGGTCCGGGGGCAGCCAGAGCGAGGGGCCCGAGATGCCCAGAGGTCTCGGCAGACGCATCACTCGGCCCCGGCGGCCGTGCTCTTCGAGGCCATCGCGTCGACGTCGCAGCCCGGGTCCGGAGCGGGCGTGGTCGGCCCGGTCGCCGTGGTGGGGACGATGTCGACGACGTACAGCTCGACCGGCTCGGTGCCCCTGTTGACGCCCATGTGCACGGTGGTCGGGCCGACGGGCTCCACGAGCGATTCGCCCGGACCGTACTCCTTCACCGAGCAGTCCGAGCCGTCGATCCGGGTGAACGTACCGGAGTTGATGACGGCGATCTCCTCGCCCACGTGGTAGTGCCAGCCGGTGGAGGCGCCCGGCTGCACGACCGCCTTGCGGTAGAGGACCTTGCGGCCGTCCTGCGCCTTGATCCTGAAGGGCGCCGAGGTGACGCCCTGGCTCAGGGTGACCGAGCTGACCGGGGGGACGTCGGCCGCGACGTCGGCCCGGGCGGGCTGGGTGGCGAATCCGACGCCGAGCGCCACCGCCGCGGCGGCGCCGACGGTGATGAACCTGTTCTTCTTGACCACGGGAAGTCCTCCGCTCACGGGAACCGAACGCAGCCATGTGTATCAGAGCATTGGCATGAAAACGTGCCCTGTCGTGACTTCCCGTACGGTCCTTGAGCCGGTCTTCAGTCGTCCTCGTGCGAGCCGCTCACCCCACCTCGACCAGCGAGATCCTGCCCTTCCGCTCGTCCCGCCCCAGCAGCTCCACGACCTTCTCGCGGGTCTCCGTACCGGGCCGCGCCGTGTGCAGCATCAGCCGGATGCCCGGCCTGTCCGGGATCTCGAGCACCGAGTGGTCGAAGATCATGAACCCCGCGCGCGGATGGTCGATCGCCTTCGTGCCCTGGTTCTTCGCCGTGAGCTCGTACCGGGACCACAGCTCCGCGAACTCCTCGCTCTCCTCCGTCAGCCTCCGCGAGATCGACGCGAACCGCGCCTCCTCCGGGTAACGGGCGGCGTCCCTGCGGAACTCGGACACCAGCCCCGGGGCGACCTCCGCCCAGTACCGGTGGCGCGCCCGGAACACCGGGTTGGTGAAGAAGGAGACCAGGCAGTTGGTGTCCCGCTCGCCGAACCCGAAGACGAGGCCGGCCGCGCGATTGAGCTCCACGATGTCCCAGCACCGGTCGATCACGTACGCCGGGCTCGGCATCCAGCCCTCCACGAGGGACGTCAGCTGCGCCGTGTCCGCGAGGTCGTCCGCCGCGCGCTGCGGCGGGTTCATCCCCACCAGCCGGTACAGGTGGTCCCGTTCCACGGCGTCCAGCAGCAGCGTCCGGCTGATCGCGTCCACGACCTGCTCCGACACCTTGATGTCGCGGCCCTGTTCGAGCCACGTGTACCAGGAGGCGCCGATGCCGGCCAGCATCGCGACCTCCTCCCGGCGCAACCCCGGCGTGCGCCGGCGCGCACCGGGCGGAATTCCCACGTCCTCGGGCTTGAGCCGTTCCCGGCGGGTGCGCAGGAAGTGCTTGAGCTCCTCGCGTCGACGGGGCTCCCGCACTGCGTTGAGGCTGGTGGTCATGGACCCAGGATATCTTCGGGCTCCCCACAGCATGCCGTCTTTTGCCAGCCTTCTGCCATGACTCAAGACTCAGCCACTCAGCGGACGGACAAGGTGCCGTTCACCACCCGTCAGTGGCTCATCATCGCCCTGCTGTGCGGCGCGCAGTTCATGCTCGCCCTCGACTTCTCCATCCTCAGCGTCGCGCTCCCCGTCCTCGGCGAGGACCTCGGCTTCGAACTGAGCGACCTGCAGTGGGTGGTCACCGCGTTCGCCCTGCCGTCCGGCGGCCTGCTGCTGCTCTTCGGCCGGGCCGCCGACCTCTACGGCCGCCGCAACTGGTTCGTCGCCGGCATGGTCCTCTTCACGATCGCCTCCCTCGCCGGCAGCCTCGCCCCCACCCCCGGCTTCCTGCTCGCGGCCCGCGCCGCCCAGGGCGTCGCGGCCGCCATGCTCACCCCGGCGGCGATGTCCCTGCTCACCACCAGCTTCGCCGAGGGCTCCCAGCGCGACCGCGCGCTCGGCATCAACGGCGCCCTGCTGTCGCTCGGCTTCCTGTCCGGCGTGGTCCTCGGCGGAGTCATCACCGACCTCACCAGCTGGCGCGTGACGCTCTTCATCAGCGTCCCGGTCGGCGTCGTCGCCGCCGTCGCCGCCCCGATCCTCATCAAGGAGAGCCGCAACGAGGAGACCCCGAAGCTGGACCTCCTCGGCGCCGTCACCGTCACCGGCGGTCTCCTCTCGGTGATCTTCGGCATCACCTCGGCCGAGCGCAACGGCTGGAGCTCCACGGTCACCCTGCTCTCCCTCGCCGCCGGACTCGTGCTCCTCGTCGCCTTCTTCGCCGTCGAGTCGCGGGTCGCCACCCCCCTCGTCGACCTGAAGGTGCTGCGCCGCCGCACCGTCAGCTGGGGCAACACCACCGGCCTGATCACCTTCGCGATGATGACCGGCATGGTCTTCCTGCTGACCCTGTACATGCAGCAGGTACGCGGGATGAGCCCGCTCAACGCCGGCTTCACCTTCGCCTCCCTCGGCGTCGCGGCCGTCCTCGGCGGCGCCTTCGCCGCCCGGATCATCGGCGCGATCGGCGTCCACCGCGCCCTCGTTCACGGCCTGCTCCTCCAGGCCGCCAGCACGGCCGCCCTCTTCTTCCTCGACGCCGCGGGCAACATGCCGCTGCTCCTCGTCGCCACCGCCACCGGCGGGTTCGGCCACCTCCTCGCGGTCGTCGGCTACATGATCACCGCCACCTCGGGCCTGCCGGACCGCGAGCAGGGCCTGGCCACCGGCCTCGCCTACACGGGCCAGCAGCTCGGCGTCACCGTCGGCACCCCGGTCCTCGCCACCGTCGCCGCGGCCGGCATCGACTCCGCGGGCGGCAGCGGCCCCTCCGCCGTCCTGAACGGCGTACAGAACGGCCTGCTGGTCGCCGCCGGCGCGCTGCTCCTCGCGGGCCTCGCCGCCCTCGCCCTCCTGCGTCCCGGCCGGGCCGGGGCGAAGGCCCCGGCGGCCGACCACCAGGTCCCCGCCGAGGCGCACTGAGCGACCGCGGAACACACGGAGAGACTGAGGGAAACGATCCACATGCGCATGCGCTACCTGGGCCGCACCGGCCTCCAGGTCTCCGAGATCTGTCTCGGCACCATGACCTTCGGCGGCCGCCACGGATTCCAGCACATGGGGCAGCTCAACACCATCGAGGCCCGGCGGCTCGTCCACGCGAGCATGGACGCGGGCGTCAACTTCTTCGACACCGCCGACATGTACTCCGCCGGACAGTCCGAGGAGGTCCTCGGCGCCGCCCTCGGCCCCCGCCGCGACGACGTGGTCATCGCGACGAAGGTGCGCTGGCAGATGCCGGACGGCAAGGGGGGCCCGAACGACCGCGGCCTGTCCCGGCACCACATCGTGCGCTCGGTGGAGGCCAGCCTCCGCCGGCTGGGCACCGACCACATCGACCTCTACCAGACGCACGGCTGGGACGGCCGCACCCCGTGGGAGGAGACCCTGCGGGCCCTGGACGACCTCGTCCGGGCGGGCAAGGTCCGCTACATCGGCGCGTCCAACCTGACGTCCTGGCAGCTCACCCGCGCCCTCGCCACCAGCGAGCGGGCCGGTCTGGAGCGTTTCGCCTCGCACCAGATCCAGTACAACCTGGCCGCCCGCGAGGTCGAGTGGGAACTGCTGCCCATGGCCGAGGCCGAAGGCGTGGGCGTCATGGTGTGGAGCCCGCTCGCCGGCGGCCTGCTCAGCGGCCACCAGGAGCGGGGCGCCACACCGCCTCCGGGCACGCGGCGGGCGGTGGGCTGGTTCGAGCCCGTGAACCCCGGGCTCGCCTTCGACACCGTCGACGTGCTGCGCCGGATCGCACGGGAACGGGAGGTGAGCCCGGCCCAGGTGGCACTGCGCTGGGCGCTGGACGGAAGGGGCGTCACCTCCGTGGTCATCGGCGCCCGCAACGAACAGCAGCTCGCCGACAACCTGGCCGCGACGACCTGGTCACTGACCCCCGAGGAGCGCGCAGCCCTCGACGAGGTCAGCTCCTCGCCGCTGCCCTACCCGTACTGGCACCAGGACTACTGCGACGCGGACCGCGTCCGGGAGCCGGAGGAGAGCTGACGGCGCCGGGGGCCGGGCACCGCCCGCCGGAGGACCGACGGGCGACCACGGGCGGCCCTACGCCCGCACGCCTCACCCGCTACACTGACGGCGGTGCGCCAGACCACCGGCGCACCGCCGGGTCGGTGGCCCGTGTCCGGTATCGCGGCTTTCCTCGCGGTTCCCGCGCGTTTCCACGGATCCCCGCCTTCGTAGCTCAGGGGATAGAGCACCGCTCTCCTAAAGCGGGTGTCGCAGGTTCGAATCCTGCCGGGGGCACAGCACATCACGCTCTGACCTGGGGTTCTTCCTCCCGGGAAGGGGCCCGCTTCGGCCTCGGACGTCTCGTCCGGGGCCGTTGGCGCAGGGGGGCGGAGGTCGTGGACCCCTAAATGCCCCCTCAACGATCAGTGCCGTCCGGCGCGTGGGGCCCCGGGCGTCCGGGTCGCACGCACGCCGGCCGGGGCCCTCCGCACAAGGGCTCAGTGCCGCAGTTCCTCCGGGCACGCCGTCCCCCGGGAGAGCTTGTACGGGGCGGCCAGGCGGTAGACGCCCGCCTTGGGGGCGACGAGTTGCGTCCATTCGTCGCCCTCCCTGTCCGCCTCGGTCCTGAACAGGCAGCCCTCCTTGTTGGCGAAGACCTTGGGCAGCTCCGTCTCCGACGTCTCGCGGGCCAGTTTCGACGCCTCCGTCTCCTGCGGCGGCTCGATCTTGGCGCCGTGTTCGTCCACGAGGGCGAGCCACGGCGAGTACGGGACGCGGATGAGGACCCGGCCGGGCCTGTCGACCCGGATCACGACCTCGTTCGCCGCGGCGCTCTCCACCCGGGCGGGCGGGTCCGCCAGCGGGGTCGGGTTCTCGACCTCGTACAGGCGCCAGTTCTCGTCCGACCACACCTGGTTCAGGTACGGCAGGCCCTTGCGGACCAGCTCCGCCTCCTGCTCGGCGCCGGAATCGGGGGCGCCGGTCGGCAGGACCACGAAGTGGACGGCCCAGCGGTCGAGCCAGTCCTCGTAGTTCACGGCGTCGAGGGTGTCGTCGTAGAAGAGCGGGTTGCGCTCCATGTCGGCCTGCCGGTTCCAGCCCCGCGCCAGGTTGATGTACGGGCTGAGCGCGGAGGACTCGCGGTGGCTGGAGGCCGGCACGACCTCGACCCGCGCCTTGCCCGCGCCCCGTACCTGGAGCTGGTTCACGAGCGGTGCCAGCTCGCGCGCCCAGGAGGCGTCCGGGGCGGTGCGGATGACGTCGTCGACGCCCTTGAAGCCGATCCAGAAGTTCAGCCCGGCGAAGGCGAGCAGCAGCGCGTACCAGCGGCGCGAGCGCGGCGCGGTGTACGGCAGGGCGGCGAGCAGCACGACCCCGGCGAAGAGCATCGGCAGCCGCGAGATGTTCGAGCCGATCTGCGAGTCGATCGCCCAGGTGAGGAAGGTCCCCACGGTGTACACGGCGGCGGCGGTGCGGACCGTCCGCCAGTCCTTCGGCACGAGGAGGAGGACCAGGACCCCGAAGAGCATCGGCAGCGCGGCCGATCCGAAGGCCATCGGCTGGGTGCCCGAGAAGGGGAAGAGCCAGGAGGAGAGGGCGACCACGGCCACCGGGGCGAGGCCGAGGGCGTACGCGCCGGGGCGCCGCTTGTTGAGGAAGAGCGCCGCCGCCGCCACCCCGAGGAAGAGTCCGGCGACCGGGCTGCACGCGGTCGCGAGGCCGGCGAGGGGGGCGGCGACCGCGGCCTTGGCCCAGCGCTTGCGGCGCCAGCGGTGGGGCCAGCAGAAGACGGCCGCGACCGCGCCGAGCGCGAACATCATGCCGAGGCCGAAGGTCACCCGGCCCGACAGGGCGTTGCAGAGGAAGGCGAAGACGCCCGCGACCGCGCAGGCCATCGGGTTGCGGACCGCCCGCACCCGCACCAGGATCAGCGCGGTCAGCGCGGCCGACAGGGTGCCCGCGATCATCATCGTGCTGCGGACGCCGAGCACCGACATCAGGTAGGGCGAGACGACGCTGTACGAGACCGGGTGCATCCCGCCGTACCAGGCCAGGTTGTACGCCGAGTCCGGGTGCCGGCCGACGAACTCGGCCCAGGCGTCCTGCGCGGCCAGGTCCCCGCCGCTGTTGGCGAAGAAGAAGAACCAGAGGACATGGGTGAGCGCGGCGAGGCCCGTGGCCGCCATGACGGTGTGACGGCGCTTGCGCCGGGGGGCCGGGGCGGACGGCTCCGAGGAGGTCCGCTGGGCCGGTAGCGGTATTCGCGAGAGCAATTTTACTCCCGATGGGTCACCGGGGAGGGGGGTGTCCCCGGCCGGGACGCCCGCCCCCGTACGGGAGGGGGCGGTCCGGTCCGTACGGGGCGGGGCCGTCCGGTCCGTACGGGCCGGGTCCGGAAGCGCCGGGTCCGGGCCGGGCGGGGCGCCGGGGCCGGGTTCCGTGCCGGGGAGGGTTCCTGGCAGGACGCCGGAAGGCGGTTCCGCGCGGTCGGCGCGTGTCGGCTCGGCGGTGGTCACTGCGGCCCCTTCCGTACGTCCCTCTCGCACGGCGCGGGGATCACGCGTGCTTCTCGTCCCCCGGAAACGCTAACAGCCCGACGCCCCGGAGAGCCGGGGCGTCGGGCCGAGCGGGTGGCTCCTCAGCCCACGCGGGTCAGCTTCTTGTCGAAGCCGGGCTCCACCAGATCGGTCCGGAGGGCCACCGGGGAGCTGACCCGGCCCGCGCCGGTGCCGATCGACACCTGGCCGACGACGTCGCCCGCCCGGCCGCTGTGCGGGACGGCCCTGCCGCCGTCGGTGAGCTCCAGCTTCACCTTCAGGCCCGGCCAGCCGACCGCCTTGAGCTCCTTGGTGGCGACGACCGGGGTCCTGCCGCCGAGACCGTCGTCGACGTGGCCGAGGACCTGGCCCTTGCGGATCACGACGGCCGAGGTGACGTCCTTCTGCGCCTGCTTGATCAGCTCGTAGCTGTAGTCGATGGAGAGCTGGAGCTTGTCGTTGAGGAGCTTGGCGTCCTTGGCCCCCATGACGATGCCGAGGATGCGGCGGTTCTGCCCGTCCACCACGGTGTTCGCCGCCCAGAGCAGGTTGCCGCCGGCCGGGGTGGAGGAGCCGGTCTTGATGCCGCTCACCCCCGGCTTGAGGAGGATGTTGTTGTTGTTCTCGATCCGGCCGGGGATGCCCTCGACGGTCACGTTCGGCATGTTCACGATCTCGCGGAACACGTCGTACTGCATGACCGCCTTCGCCAGCTTCAGCTGGTCCTGCGGGGTCGACACGGTGCTGTCGAGCAGACCGGACGGGTCCGTGTACGCGGACTGGGTCATGCCGAGGTCCTTGGCGGCGGCGTTCATCTTCTGGACGAACGCGGCCTCGGAACCGGCGTCCCAGCGGGCGAGCAGCCGGGCCACGTTGTTCGCGGAGGGGATCATGAGGAGCTCCAGGAGCTCCTTCTCCGTGTAGGTCTGGCCCTCCTTGACCGGCGCGGTCGACTCGTGCTCGGACCTGCCCTGGTCGGCGGCCTTCTTGTCGACCTTGATCTCGGGGCCGGTCGCCTTCCCCTTCAGGGGGTGGTCGCGGAGGATCACGTACGCCGTCATCGTCTTGGTGACGGACGCGATCGGGGCCGGCTTCTGCGGCCCGTACGTGCCCATGGAGCCGACGCCCTCGACCTCGACGGCCCCCTGTCCCTCGCCGGGCCACGGCATGTTCAGCGCGCCGCCCTCGAAGGTGAAGGTGGGCGCCGCCGTGAGCGAGAGCGCGGGCGCGGGCAGCGGGCGGACCATCTGCGCGATCGCGAAGACGATCAGGAGGAGCAGGACCAGCGGGGTCCAGATCCGGAGGCGGCGCACGGCCGTCCGCAGCGGGGTCGGCGGCGGGGGCGGGGTGTTCGTCAGCTCCGCGAGCAGGTCGAGCGGGGGCAGCGGCGGCAGCGGCTGCTGCCGGGTCCGCTCCGCCTCGGCGAGCGCCGGGGGTACGGGGGCGGACGCGGGCGCCCCGGGGGCCCCGGGGGCGGCCGGGGCACCCGGAGCGGCGGCGGAGGCCGTGGAGACGGCGTCCCGCTCCCGCTCGGCCTTTCGCTCGGCCGGAATGTCGGGCCGCAGCGGCAGGAAGGTGCTGGTGCGCTCGCTGTCGGGGTCCGCGCCCGTGCCCTTCGGGCCGCCCGGGAGCTTCAGGGCGGTCGTCGGCTGGTCCACGGGCGGGCGGACCGTCCTGAACATGGCCGTGGGCTGGTCGACCGGCTCCTCGTCGGCCTCGGCCTCGGTCTTGCTCTTGGTCTCGGTCTTGTTCTTGGTCTCGGTCTTGGTCTTGGTCTCGTCGGCCTCGGCCTCTGCCTTGCCGGTTCCGGTCCTGCCCTCGGGCGAGGCATCGGCCGGGGAGTCGGCCGCCGAAGGGGAGGCGGGGGCGGAACCCGGCGAGGGAACGGAGGGGCGCGGGGTGCCGGGGGCCTCGGTGGTCCCCGTGTCCCCGGCGTTCCGGCCGCTCCCGGCCTTCCCGGCGCCTCCGGCGTCCTCGACGTCTCCGGGCTTCCCGGCCTTCCCGGACTTCCCGGTGCTCCCCGTGCCTTCGGCGTCCTCGGCGTTCTCGGTGTCCGAGGTGTTCGAGGTGTTCGAGGTGTTCGAGATGTCTTCCACGGAGGCCGGCTCCGCGGAAGCACCGGTGGAGGCGGCGGCCTCCCTGGCCTCCGAGGGCTCGGGTTCGGCGGCGGACGGCTTCCCGGCCGTCGGCTTCCCGTCCGCCGGCTCCGCCTCCGCCGCCTTCCCGGCCGGTTTCTCGCCGTCCGCACCGCCGTCCGCACCGCCGGCCGTGTCGTCGTCCGTGTCGTCGTGCGCGTCGCCCCGGGGCTCCTCCGCCGCCGTGGCGACCCACGCCGCCACAGCCGCCTTCAGGCGCTCGCTCTCCGGCTCCGACGCCGCCTGGCCGGAACCGTCGGCCTCCCCGGACTTCCCGGTCTCCCGGGACGCCTCGGGCGCCTCGGGCTTCGAGGACGCGTCCTCGGCGCGCTCCCGGGGGGCCTTCGCGTCCTCGTCCGCCCCGGTCCCGGTCTCCGGTCCGGCGGGGTCCTTCACCGCGTCGTCCCCGGACGTGCGCGGAACCAGGTTCCTGAAGACGGCGGTCGGCTGGTCGGTCCGCTCCGGCGCGTCCGGAGCCGTCCGCGCGGAAGACGCCGAGGGCGCCGCAGACGCCGAAGACACCGAAGACACCGAAGACTCCGCAGACCCTGAAGACACCGAGGACCCCGAGGGCTCTGCCTCGCGGAGCACGGAGAGCCGGGGATCACGGCCGCCGCCCGAGCCCGCCGTCTCCTGCGACGACCCCTGCTGCTCCGCCCTGTCGGGGGACTCGCCCGCCACCGTGCCTCCTCCATGCGTCATGCGTACGTCCGAACCGTCTACCAGTGTCCTGTGTGAACCCCTTGGCCCCCGTGCTAGACGAGAACGACATACCTACTGGTTCCCGGATGAACCACCCGGGTGCTCTCGACAGATGAATGTGAGAGGGGTCACCCTGTCATTCATCCACGCGGGGAGGCATGGATGGGCAGGAGCCGCAGAACCATTCCGGAGGAGCTTCTGCTGCTCGCTCTGGACCCGACCACGGGTACCACAGCGCAGCCGCAGTCGCTCGACCTCGGCCTGGCCGGAGCACAGCTAGTGGAGCTGGCGCTGGCAGGCCGGATAGCCCCTGATGGGGATCGTATCGCCGTGGTGATGCCACGGCCGACCGGAGATCCGACACTGGACTCCGCACTGGAACTGCTGCGCAGGCGCGGCAGTCCGGTCCGGGCCGTCCACTGGATAGGCGGGCCCCGGCTGGGGCTCCGCCAGACGTACCTCTCGCATCTGGAGCGATGCGGCATGGTCCATGCCGTGGAGGGCCAGATGTGCGGGGTGCTGCCGACGACTCGCTACCAGGCGACGGAGACGGCGATCAGCAGGGAGATCCGTGCCCGGCTGGACAGTGCGATCCGCACCGGCGTACCGCCGGACCCGCGGACCGCGGCGCTCGCCGCGCTGGCCCACGCGGTCGGACTCGGCAAGCACCTCTATCCCGGCAACGAAGGACGGTCGTCGCGGTCACGGCTGCGCGACCTGATCCGGCACGACCCGATGGGCGGCCTCGTGGCACACGCCGTGATGGACGTCCAGAACGGCGCGGGGGCGCAACCGCGCCGGGGCGCCGGGGGCGTTCCGGCGCAACCACGCGGCGGAATGGCCCGCGCGGCGGCGCACTGAGCACCGGCCGGCGGTAGCGAGCCGCCGCCACGCGCGCACACGCACCACCACGCGCACACGCACACGCACACGCACACGCACCATTCGAGCGCGCACCACCACACGCACACGCACCACGCGGGCCCGGCAGCACCACGCACCACCGCGCTTCACCCACGCACCACCGAACCATCCCGGGAGCCGCACCACTGTGCGGGGCGGTCTGGACGACCGCCCCGCACGCGTGCGTTGTCCCGGTTTCCCAGCGCGCACCCGGCCGTTGGTGGCAGTCTGCCAAGCAGGAGATACCCACAGCTACGCAGCAGACAGCCGGAGGTGCCGTTTCCGTGGCGTCCAACGTCAACCCCACCGTCAGGCGACGCCGATTGGGACAGGAGCTGCGCAAGCTCCGGGAGGCGAAGAACATGACGGCCGAGCAGGTCGCCGAGCGCCTCCTCGTCTCCCAGTCCAAGATCAGCCGCCTGGAGAACGGCCGCCGTTCCATCAGCCAGCGTGACGTGCGCGACCTGTGCGGCGTGTACGAGGTCGAGGACGAGCGCATGGTCGACTCCCTCATGCAGATGGCCAAGGACTCGCGCCAGCAGGGCTGGTGGCACGCCTTCGGCGACATCCCGTACAGCGTCTACATCGGCCTGGAGACGGACGCGGAGAGCCTGCGGATGTACGAACCGCAGATCATCCCCGGACTGCTCCAGACCCACGCGTACGCCGAGGCGGTGATCGCCGGCGCGCTGCCGGAGTCCACGCCCGCGGACATCGAGAAGCGGGTCCAGGTCCGCACCCGCCGTCAGGAGCGGATCCGGGACGAGGAGCGTCCGCTGCGCCTCTGGGCCGTCATCGACGAGGGCGCGCTGCACCGGATCGTGGGCAGCCGGCAGCTGATGGTGCAGCAGCTGGAGCACCTGCTCGAACAGTCGCAGCTGCCGCACGTGACCGTGCAGGTGATGCCGTTCGAGATGGGCGCGCACCCGGGGATCAGCGGGCAGTACTCGATCCTGGAGTTCCCGGACACGTCGGACTCCAGCGTCGTCTACATCGAGGGCGTCACGAGCGACCTGTACCTGGAGAAGGCCCAGGACGTCGGCAAGTACAGCGTCATGTACGAGCACCTGCGGGCACAGGCACTGAACGTCGACCAGACCAGGGAGTTCATCGTGAAAATGGCCAAGAAGCACGCTCAGGGCTGAGGGCCGAACCGGTCGGGGCAGGCACCGTACACCGCGAAATCGCTCCCACGGAAGCCTGATTGGTATATGCCACTCGGACGTGTGAACGCCGACCCCGTCGGCCGGGGCCTGCGAGTAGCGTCGATCACGCCGTCAAGAACGTTGGCGCGGCACACCACTGGCAGAAACTGGCAGAACCGGAGCTGAGCAGCATGGCGATTATTCAGGGTGGCACGGACACCTGGACGAAGTCCTCCTACTCGGGTGGGAACGGGGCGTGCGTCGAAGTGAAGTCCCCCGTCATGACCGCGATCGCGGTGCGGGACTCCAAGGCCCCCGAGGGCCCGTCCCTCTCGTTCGGGCCGGGCTCCTGGAGCGCCTTCGTCGGCGGGGTGGGCGGCGGGGCCCGCTAGCCCCTCCCCCGCCGGCCGTACGACACCGGCCGCACGCGTCGTCAGCAGGAGACGTCGTCGACGGCAGACGACGTCAGCAGTACGAAAGAGCCCTCTCGTCCGGTCCCGCCGTCCTGGCCGAGAGGGCTCGATGCTGTTCCGGGGCCCTCCCGCCCGGCCCCCGCGCCCGGCGCCCCGGGCCGGTCAGCCCCTCGGGTACCCCGGGTGTCCCGGGTACGCGGGGTACCCCGGGTAGCGCGCCAGCCAGCCCGGCGCGGCTCCCCCGGGGGTGTGCAGGGCGGTGCCCTGGGTCATCTCCATCGAGAAGTCGTCCGCCAGTTCCAGGACCGTCCCGCGGCCCTCCAGGTCGGCCAGCCAGGCCGGCGGGAGGGCCGTCTCGCCGTGCAGGGCGCCGAGCAGGGCCCCGGCGAGCGCGCCGGTCATCGACGAGGGCCCGTCGTGGTTCACCGCGAGCCGCAGCCCGTGCCGTACGTCCTCGGCGACCAGGGCGCAGTAGACGGCCGCCGCCAGCTGCCCCTCCGCCCGGTCCTCGCCGGCCCCGAGGGCGGTCACCCGCTCCGGGTCCGGCGCTCCTTCCCGTACGGCTCCGAGGGCGCGGCCGAGCGCCTCGGTGACCGGCTCGTGGCCGGGGTGCTCCGCGAGCCGGTCCAGGGCCCCGTCCACCGCCGTCTCCACCGGGCCGCCCCGGGCGAGGCCGTGGACGGTGACGGCGAGGGCGCCCGCGGCGAGGACGGCGGCCGGGGCGCCGTGCGACTGGGCGGCGCACTCCACGGCGAGCCGGTGGACGAGGTGGGCCTCCCAGCCGACGAGCAGTCCGAAGGGGGCCGAGCGGACGAGGGCGCCGGAGTCGCCGGCGGTGGGGTTCTTGGGCGCGGCCGGGGTGCCGGGGCGTTCGTCGCCGAAGCCGGTGAGGCAGGCGCGGGGCGGGTTGCGGCGGGCGTACAGCCACTCCTCGCGGGCGAGCCAGCCGTTGTCCTCGCGGCGCTCGTCGGGGCCCCAGTCGCGCTGGGTGGCGGCCCAGCGCAGATGGGCCCGGTGCACGTCGGTGGGCGGGTGCCAGGCGCCCGTGTCGCGGCGGACCTGGGCGCGGATCAGACCGTCGACGGTGAAGAGGGTCATCTGGGTCGCGGCGGTGACGGCGCCCCGGCGGCCGTACGCGGGGACGGGGTCGGCGAGTCCGTCAGGTCCGTGGGCCGCGCGCAGTTCCGCGAGGGTGAGGCCGTCGGCGCCCGCTCCCAGCGCGTCGCCGAGCGCCCCGCCGAGCAGACAGCCCCGTACCCGGGCCCGGAAGTCCTGCTGTTCGGCACGGCCCCACACGGCTGCGGCTGTCGTGGCCACGACGTGCCCTCCCCCGGTCGGCGGTTCGCTGACGGTTCCTCCGCCGCACTGTAATGGACCGGGAAGGTGCGTCCGGGGGCCGGAACGTCGTGCGTTCCGACGCTTTCCGGGCCTGTGGTGACCACGGTCCGCCCGGGGCCCGGAGGCCGTGCCCGGCGGTCACGGCACCCGTCCGGAGGGGCGGATGTGATTGGATCTTGCCGTGTTCGGGGGCGTTGCAGCAGCCGGGGTGGGCGGGGGCGTCGTGGGAGAAGGACACATGCTGGAGGCGGCGGGGGTCGGGGCCGAGGAGGAGCGGGTGTACCGCTTCCTCGTCGAGGTGCGGGAGGCCTGCGCCGCGGAGGTCGCGGAGCGGCTGGGCCTCGGGGCGGACCGGGCGCGCGAGGTGCTGGCCTCGCTCCACGACAAGGGCCTGGCGGGGCGGATGGACGCGGTGGCGGCCGGGGACGCGGAACGTTACGTGCCGGTGGCGCCCGACACGGCGCTGCGGCCCCTCCTGCTGCGCGGGCACGAGGCGCTGGAGTGGGCGCGGCGGGGGGTGGAGCAGCTCGCCGAGGAGTACCGGGCCGGGGGGCGCCGGCACGACGCCGAGCAGCTCGTGGAGGTGATCACGGGCGCGAACGTGATCCGGCAGCGGCTGCGTCACCTGGCGCACGGGGCCGGGGAGATGCGCTGGCTCTCCAAGGCCGATCCCGTGGCCCTGCCGGCGGAGGAGAACAACGAGGAGTGGGAGCTGCTCGCCCGGGGGGTCCGCTACAAGGTGATCTACGAGCGCGAGCTGCTGGAGGGGCCCGGCATGGTTGACAACGTTGCCCGCAGCATCCGCGCGGGCGAGCAGGCGCGGGCCACCGGGACGCTGCCGGTACGGCTGGTGATCGCGGACAACTCGACCGCCATCTGCCCCCTGCTGACCCGGCGTCCGGACAGCACGGGCGGCCCGGCGGGCGAGCCGACGGCCGCCGTGGTGCGCACCAGCAGTCTGCTCGACGCGCTGATCGCGCTGTTCGAAATCCAGTGGGCGACGGCGACGCCGCTGCACCTCACGGACTCCGGCGAGCTGGCCGATTTCGGCGGCGGTCCGCGGCCCGGCGCGTACATCGCCGACGACGAGCGGTACCTGCTCTCCCTGATCGTCGCCGGGGTCGCGGACAAGGCGATCGCCTCGCAGCTCTCGGTCAGCCAGCGCACCGTCCAGCGCCGCGTCCAGGAGCTGATGCGGCGCGCCGGTGCCACGACGCGGACACAGCTGGTGTGGCAGGCGGCGCGGCGGGGCTGGCTGTCGTAGCGGGCCCGGCCGCCGCGGGTCCGGCCGCCGCGAAAACGGACGGAACGGGAACGGACGGAGCGGGAACGGACGGAGCGGGAACGGACGGAGCGTCCGCGGCGGCCCGGGGTCCCGGCCGCCGCGGACGGCCCGTCCTCACTCCGCGGGCAGGACGGGCAGCAGCTCCGGCAGGTGCCCGTCCGAGGCGGCGGCCGCGCGCCGGCGCTCCTCCGGGACCTCCCCGTACAGGGTCGTCCGGGGCTTCGCCGGACGACCCGCCGCCTCCGCGATGGCCTCCAGGTCCTTGACCGAGCGGTACGAGCCGTAACCCGACCCCGCCATGCGGGAGATGGTCTCCTCCATCAGGGTGCCGCCCAGGTCGTTGGCGCCGGAGCGGAGCATCTCGGCGGCGCCCTCCGCCCCCAGCTTCACCCAGCTGGTCTGGATGTTCGGGATGTGGGGGTGGAGCAGGAGCCGGGCCATGGCGGTGACCGCGCGGTTGTCGCGGGCGGTGGGGCCGGGGCGGGCGATGCCGGCGAGGTAGACGGGCGCGTTGGTGTGGATGAAGGGGAGCGTCACGAACTCCGTGAAGCCGCCGGTCTCCCGCTGGATGCGGGCCAGGGTACGGAGGTGGCCGAGCCAGTGCCGGGGCTGGTCCACGTGTCCGTACATCATCGTGGAGGAGGAGCGCAGGCCCAGCTCGTGGGCGGTGGTGATCACCTCGGTCCAGGTGGCGGTGGGCAGTTTGCCCTTGGTGAGGACCCAGCGGACCTCGTCGTCGAGGATCTCGGCGGCCGTGCCCGGGATCGAGTCGAGTCCGGCCTCCTTCGCGGCCGTCAGCCACTCCCGGATCGAGAGGCCGGTGCGGGAGGCGCCGTTGACGACCTCCATCGGGGAGAAGGCGTGCACGTGGATGCCGGGGACGCGCTCCTTCACCGCGCGCGCGATGTCGAAGTAGGCGGTGCCGGGCAGATCGGGGTGGATGCCGCCCTGCATGCAGACCTCCACCGCGCCGACCTCCCACGCCTGCTGGGCGCGGTCGGCGACCTGGTCGAGGGAGAGGGTGTACGCGTCGGCGTCGGTGCGCCGCTGGGCGAAGGCGCAGAAACGGCAGCCGGTGTAGCAGACGTTGGTGAAGTTGATGTTCCGCGTGACGACGTACGTGACGTCGTCGCCGACCACGTCACGGCGCAGGTCGTCCGCGACGCGGGCGAGGGCGTCCAGGGCGGGCCCGTCGGCGTGGAGGAGGGCCAGGGCCTGCGGGTCGGTGAGCCTCGTCGGGTCGTCGGCGGCGACGGCGAGCGCCTCGCGCACGTCGGTGTCGATGCGCTGCGGGACCATCCCGGGGGCGGCGGCCTCGCGCAGCGCCTCCCAGTCCCCGTACACCTCGTCGAAGTCCTCGCGCCGGTCGCCCGTGCGGCCCTCGGTGTCGACGGTGCGGTGCAGGTCGGTCCGGCCGGTGGCGGTGAAGACCTCGTCGGGCTCCTGCCAGGGCAGGCCGCGCACGGGCGCGTCGGGGTTCGCCAGGCCCGTCTCGGGGTCGGCGAGGGCGCGGACGTGCGGGAGGAGCCGGGGGTCGAGCCAGGGTTCTCCCCGGGTGACGAACTCGGGGTAGACGCAGAGGCGTTCGCGCAGCTCGAAGCCGGCGGCGGCGGACCGTTCGGCCAGTTCCCCGATCTTCGGCCAGGGCCGCTCGGGGTTGACGTGGTCGATGGTGAGCGGCGAGACCCCGCCCCAGTCGTCGACGCCGGCCGCGATGAGCCGCTCGTACTCCGCGTCGACCAGGTTCGGCGGGGCCTGGAGGCAGGCGGAGGGGCCCATGATCAGGCGGGCGACGGCGACGGTGGCCACCAGGTCGTCCAGCTCGGCGTCGGGCATGCCGCGCATCGCCGTGTCCGGCTTGGCGCGGAAGTTCTGGATGATCAGCTCCTGGATGCCGTGGTACGCGCGGGCGATCCGGCGCAGCGCGAACAGCGACTCGGCCCGCTCCTCCGGGGTCTCCCCGATGCCGAGCAGCAGCCCCGAGGTGAAGGGGACGGAGGAGCGGCCGGCGTCCTCCAGGACCCTGAGCCGCACGGCCGGTTCCTTGTCCGGGGACCCGTAGTGGGGGCCGCCGGGCTCGGACCACAGCCGGGTCGCGGTCGTCTCCAGCATCATCCCCATGGAGGGCGCCACGGGCTTGAGGCGCTGGAAGTCGGTCCAGGACAGCACCCCGGGGTTGAGGTGCGGCAGGAGCCCGGTCTCCTCCAGGACGCGGATCGCCATGGCCCGCACGTACGCGATCGTGTCGTCGTAACCGTGCGCGTCGAGCCACTCGCGCGCCTCCGGCCAGCGGTCCTCGGGCTTGTCCCCGAGGGTGATCAGGGCTTCCTTGCAGCCGAGTTCGGCGCCGCGCCGGGCGATGTCGAGGACCTCGTCGGGCGACATGAACATCCCGTGCCCGGCCCGCCGCAGCTTGCCGGGGACGGTGGCGAAGGTGCAGTAGTGGCACGTGTCGCGGCAGAGCCGGGTGAGCGGAATGAACACGCTCTTCGAGTACGTGATGACGCCCGGCCGCCCGGCCGCCTCCAGACCGGCGTCCCGCACCCGCCCGGCGGTCGCGACCAGGTCCGCCAGGTCCGCCCCGCGCGCCCGCAGCAGCACGGCGGCCTCCGTGACGTCGAGCGCGACCCCGTCCCTGGCCCGCCTGAGGGCACGGCGCATGGCGTTCTCGGTGGGGCGTCCTGCCTGGTGATCCGTCATGGACCGAGCATACGAGCGGGTACGGGGAGAGCCGGGAGCGCCGTCCGCCGGTTCACGTTCCCGGAGTCGCGATCCCGGACCGCGTTCCCGGACCGCGTTCCCGGACCGCGTCCGCCGGTTCGCGCCTCCGGACCGCGTCCGCCGGTTCGCGTTCCCGGAAACGTACCTGCGTCCCGCCCGCCCCTGCCCCTACCGTGGCCCGGTGCTGAAGCGAATCGAGACGTACTACGACGCCGTTCCCCGTTCCTCCGCCCGCGCCGAGGACTTCGGGCCGCTGACCCTGTTCGTACGGGAGGGGGAGGGCTGGCCCTTCTACGCGCGGCCCTCGCTCGGGTACGAGGGGGAGATCACGGCCGGGGCCGTGGAGCGGGTGCGGGCCCGGCAGCGGGAGCTGGGGGCGCCCGAGGCGTTCGAGTGGGTCGCGGAGACGACGCCGGGGCTGCGGGCGGCCGTGGAGGCGAGCGGGCTGACCGTGCACGCGCACCCGCTGATGGTCCTGGAGGGCGACGGGCTCGCCGTGCCGGAGCCGGTGGGAGCGGCCGTACGGATGGTGGAGGCGGACGACCCCGGCCTGGAGAGCGCCGTCGCCGCCCCGTACGGCGCCTTCGGCTTCCCGCCCGCGCCCGGGACCGCCGAGCGGACCGCCGAGCGGATCGCGGCGGGTCTGACCCGGCTCGCGGCGGCCTTCGACGGGGTGGACGGCACCGCCCTCTCGGCCGGGCAGCACCAGCCCGTGGGGGACGTCTCCGAGATCGTCGGCGTCGGCACCGTCCCGGCGGCCCGGCGCCGGGGGTGCGGGCTCGCGGTCACGGCCGCCCTGGCCGCGGACGCCCGCGCCCGGGGCGCCGGGACGGTGTTCCTGTCGGCCTCGGACGCGAACGTGGCCCGGCTCTACGGGCGGCTCGGCTTCCGCACGGTCGCGACCGCCCTCATCGCGGAGGCGTAGGCGCGGGCCCGCCCGGCGGGTCGCGGGGGCGGGTCACGGGCGGGCGGCCCCGGGGCGGCGGGCGCGGCGAACGCGCCGGACGTGCCGGACACGGCAGACACGGCGGACACGGCGGCGGGCCCGGTAGCAGGCATCGCCGGGGACGCCGACGCGGGCTTCCCGGAAGAATTTTCCGCGCCCGTGTCACATTCGCGGCCCGCGTTCCGTCCATGAGGTGAAAGCGACGCACGCACACGCGACACCGAGGAGCGATCACCATGGCGACGCACACCCCCGAGGCCCGGATGACCAACCCCGCCCACGTCCTGCCCGACGCGGGCCCCGCGATCCAGGGGCTCCTGAAGGCCACCCGCCAGGGCGGGGTCCCGGAGGCGCTCCTGGAGCTGGTGCACCTGCGGGCCAGCCAGATCAACGGCTGCGGCTTCTGCGTGGACTACGGCGCGAAGGGCGCCAGGAAGGCGGGCGTGAGCGACGAGAAGCTGTTCGCGGTCGCCGCGTGGCGCGAGGCGCCGTACTTCTCCGACGAGGAGCGGGCCGCCCTCGCGCTCGCCGAGTACGCGACCCGCATCGCCGACACCCCGGACGCGGTGCCGGACGCGGTGTGGGACGCGGCGGCCGACCACTTCGACGAGAAGCAGCTCGCCTCGCTGGTGCTGATGATCGGCCTGACGAACCTCTTCAACCGGATCAACGTCACCGTCCGGCAGCCGGCCGGCACGGGCCTCTGACCGTACGGTTCTCCCGGCGGGGCGGGGCGGGCGCCCGCGGACCCGGGCGCTCCCGTGGACGGGGGCCGGGAAGGTCGTAACCGGACCCGCCTCCTCCGCGTTGGAGCGGGCATGAAGAAGATGCTCACCGCAGTCGTCCTGACCGCCTTCGCCTCCGCCGGTGCCGCGGGCGCCGCCGGAACCGCCGCCGCCGACACCGGCGGGGTGAACCTGCCCTCGGTCGTCCCGCTCAGCGGCGTCCTGTCCCCCGGGGCGAAGCCGGCCGGCGCGCCGGGCCTGCCGGACGCCGGCGCGGCGGTGGGGCGCCTGCTGCCCGGGCGCTGAGCCCTCGGGGCCCTCCGGGGCCTTTCCGTGGCCTTTCGTGGCCTTTCCGGGCGGACATGCGGAGGTGGGGGGTCCCCGGGGACCCGCCACCTCCGCGTTCCGGTGCCCCGGGGGGCCGGTCAGTCCTCCATCACCAGGGACGGGGTCTCCCGGGTCAGGACCTCGCCCCGGAAGAAGGCGGGGCTGCGGCGCTGCATGACCAGCATGATCACCACGCCGAGGAGCAGCAGCCCGACGCCGATCACGAAGACCGAGCCCATGCCGAGGACGGCGGAGCCGGAGCCGTACGCCGGGTCCCACATGTCGTACAGGGTCTTGCCGAAGACCGCCGTGAGCATGAGGCCGCCGAGCAGCGGCATCAGGCCCTTGAAGGCGAAGTCGCGGAAGGAGCGGAACAGCTCCCCGCGGAAGTACCGGACGCAGGCGAAGGCCGTGAGCGCGTAGTAGAAGCAGATCATCAGGCCGAGGGCGTAGATGGTGTCGACCAGGACGTGCTCGCTGACCAGGGTCATCACGGTGTAGAAGGCACCGGTGGCGACGCCCGCCACGACCGTGGCCCTGCCCGGGGTCTTGAAGACCGGGTGGACCTTGGTGAAGGACTCCGGCAGCGCCTCGTACGTGGACATCGCGAGGACCGTGCGGGCGACCGGGATGAAGGTCGTCTGGAGGCTCGCGGCGGCGGAGGCCAGGACCGCGACGAAGAGCAGGATGCCGAGCGTGGGACCCATGACGGGGCCGGCCAGGGCGGCGAAGACGTTGTCGGAGGTCTCCGGGTTGGCGAGGCCGAGGCCGTCCTCGCCGGAGCCGACGGCCATCTGGGCGGCGATGCCGGTGGCCAGGTAGGAGCCGACCAGGACGACCATCGCGATGAGGGCGGCGCGGCCGGGGGTCTTCTCGCTGCCGGTGGTCTCCTCGTTGCTCGCCATGCAGGCGTCCCAGCCCCAGTACATGAAGATCGAGAGCGAGAGTCCGGCCGTGAAGGAGGCGAAGGACTGCACGGCGAAGGGGTTCATCCAGGACCAGGAGAAGTCGATCGAGGTCTCGAACGACCCGGCCTTGGTCAGGGCCATGGCGACGAAGACGGCGAGGACGACGAGCTGGAGGCCGACGAGGGCGTACTGCACGCCCTTGGTGGCGGTCATGCCCCGGTAGCTGATCGCGGTGGCGGCGGCGATGAGCGCGAGGCAGGTGAGGATGTGGACGGCCTTGTTGTCGTCGAGCGCGGCGACGGACCCGCTGCCGCTGATCTCGCCCGCCAGGAGCCAGAAGTAGGAGGTCGCGACGCCGGCCAGGTTGGAGAGGACGATGATCGTCGCGATGACGAGGCCCCAGCCGCACATCCAGCCGATCTTGGGGCCGAACGCCTTCACGGTCCAGGTGAAGGAGGTGCCGCAGTCCGGCATGGCCTTGTTGAGCTCCCGGTACGCGAAGGCGACGAGGAGCATCGGGAGGAAGCCCGCGAGGAAGACGGCGGGCATCTGGAGCCCGACCTCGCCGGCCGTGGAGCCGAGCGTGGAGGTCAGGCAGTAGACGGGGGCGACGGTCGAGACGCCGATGACGGCGCTGCCGAGGAGGCCGACGGAATTGCCGCCCAGGCCCTTGGCGCGTACACCGTGGGCGTCGCCCGGGGCGTCGACGCCCCTTACCGTGTCTCCGGCCTGCGGCCGAGCTTCCACCTGAGTCATGAACAGGACGTTAAATGCTGCGGTTTCCATATCTGGAAGATCAGAATCCGCTCACTTGATCGACAGACTCCTTGCATTGCGGGGGTCGTTCGGGCCGCTCGCCAATGATTGAAAGATCGAGCCGCCACGCCACCCGACCAAGCGGTAGGTCAGCTCGACGGTGTCCGGTATGCGGGAACCGCAGCGCGTCCCCAAATGTCCGTTTCAAAATTTTCCCGAGAAATTTTCCGGACCGCCGCCGGGCCGCCCCCGGACCGTCCCCGGACCGGACGTGCCAACGCCCGGGGCCCCGGCGGGAGCGGAACGCCTACGGAGCGTGTCCGGCGCGGAAACCCGTCCGGCACACCCGCCTCCCGAATCCGCCGTCCGCCCCTCCCGCCCCGGAATCCGGCGTCCGGCACCCCCCGCCCGTCACCGGCCGTCGTCGTACGCCGCCCCTCGCGCCCGCCGCCCGTACAACGGTCCCGCAACGGCCCGGCTACGGCCTCGCTACGTCCCGGGCGACAACGGCCCGATGCTGACGGACTCCCTCCGGACAAGGCAGACTGTCCCGGGCGAAACCAGCGGTACGGGCAGGGGGAGCTATGCACCGTGAGGACGGGCCGCGCGTTCCGGCACAGCGGGCTCCGGAGGCGGACGGGGACATCCCGGCGGACCCGACGGCCCCGGTGGAACCGGAGGCCGCGGCGGCCGGGGACGCCCCGGTGGAACCGGAGACCCCGGCGGAGGCGGAAGGCGGACCCGGCGGTCCGCTGCGCTTCGCCGTGCTCGGCCCCGTACGGGCCTGGCGGGACGGCGAGGCCGTGCCCACCGGCTCCCCCCAGCAGCGCGCCCTGCTCGCCGCCCTGCTCCTGCGCGGCGGGCGCACCGCCACCGCCTCCGAGCTGATCGACGCGCTCTGGGGCGAGGAGCCGCCCTCCCAGGCCCTCGCGGCCGTCCGCACCTACGCCTCCCGGCTCCGCAAGGCCCTCGGCCCCGACGTCCTCGTCAGCGAGTCCGGCGGCTACGCCCTGCGCGCCTCCGCCGCCGCGCTCGACCTCGCCACCGCCCGGGACCTCGCCGCCGAGGCCGAGAAGCTGCGGTCCGGCGGGGACCGCGCGGCGGCCCGGGAACGGCTCGCCCGCGCCCTCGACCTGTGGGACGGCGAGGTCCTGGCCTCCGTGCCCGGCCCGTACGCCGAAGCCCAGCGCATCCGCCTGGAGGAGTGGCGGCTCACCCTCCTGGAGACCCGCCTCGACATCGACCTGGAGGTCGGCGCGCACGCCGAGGCCGTCTCCGAGCTGACCGCGCTCACCGCCGCGCACCCGCTGCGCGAGCGGCTGCGCGAACTGCTCATGCTGGCCCTCTACCGCAGCGGACGGCAGGCCGAGGCGCTCGCCGTGTACGCCGACACGCGCCGGCTCCTCGCCGACGAACTGGGCGTCGACCCGAACCCCGAACTGTCCCGGCTCCAGCAGCGCATCCTCCGGGCCGACGCCGAACTCGCCCGCCCGGTCGAGGAACCCGCCCCGGCCGCCGCGCCCGCCGCCCGCCCGGCCCAGCTCCCGGCGACCGTGCCGGACTTCACGGGCCGCGCCGCCTTCGTGCGGGAGCTGGGCGACCGGCTCGCCACCGCCGAGGGGCACGTCATGGCGGTCTCGGCGCTCGCGGGCATCGGCGGCGTCGGCAAGACCACGCTCGCCGTGCACGTCGCCCACGAGGCCCGCCCGCACTTCCCCGACGGGCAGCTGTACGTGGACCTCCAGGGCGCGGGATCGCGCGCGGCGGCGCCCGAGACCGTCCTCGGCTCCTTCCTGCGGGCGCTCGGCACCCCGGACTCGGCCATCCCCGACTCCCTCGACGACCGGGCCGCGCTCTACCGCTCCACGCTCGACGGCCGCCGGGTCCTGGTCCTCCTGGACAACGCGCGCGACGCCGCCCAGATCCGCCCGCTGCTGCCGGGCACGGCGGGCTGCGCGGCCCTGGTCACCAGCCGCATCCGGATGGTGGACCTGGCGGGCGCGCACCTGGTGGACCTGGACGTGATGTCCCCGGAGGAGGCGCTCCAGCTCTTCACCCGGATCGTGGGCGAGGAGCGGGTCGGGGCCGAGCGGGAGGCGTCGCTCGACGTGGTCGCCGCCTGCGGCTTCCTGCCGCTGGCCATCCGCATCGCCGCCTCCCGGCTCGCGGCCCGCCGCACCTGGACGGTCTCGGTCCTCGCCGCCAAGCTGGCGGACGAACGACGGCGCCTCGACGAACTCCAGGCGGGCGATCTCGCGGTCAAGGCCACCTTCGAGCTGGGCTACGGCCAGCTCGAACCGGCCCAGGCCCGCGCCTTCCGGCTGCTCGGCCTCGCGGACGGTCCGGACATCTCCCTCCCGGCGGCGGCGGCCGTCCTCGACCTGCCGTTGTGGGACACCGAGGACCTGCTCGAAGCCCTGGTCGACACGTCCCTGGTGGAATCGGCGGCCCCGGGCCGCTACCGGTACCACGACCTGGTCCGCCTCTACGCGCGTGCGTGCGCCGACCGCGACGAGCAGCCCCCGTCGGAGAAGGAGGCGGCGCTCTCCCGGCTCCTCGACTTCTACCTGTCGACGGCGGCCCGGGTGTACGCCATCGAGCGCCCCGGCGACCGGCTCGTGGACCACCTGGAACCCACCGCGTACGACGGCCTGACCTTCACCGACCGGCACGAGGCACAGGACTGGCTGTACGCGGAGGCCGGCTGCCTCCTGGCCACCGTCCGCCGGTCCGCCGCCTCGCCCGCGACCCTGCGCCGGGGCGTGGACCTGCTGTGGGCGTCCCTGGACCTGGGCGAGTCGGGGGCGAACTCCAAGGAGTTCGAGGCGACGGGCGTCGTCGTCCGCGACGCCGCCCGCGCCCACGGGGACGCCAGGGCCGAGGGGCGCGCGCTCATGGTCCTGGCGGGCGTCCACCACACGGCGGGCCGCTTCGCGGAGGCGGACCGCGACGCCGAGCTGGCCCTGCCCCACGCGGACCGGGCCGGCGATCCGGTACCGGCCTGCTGGTCCGCCAACGCGCGGGGGATCATCGCGCTGTACCAGAACCGCTTCGCGGAGGGCGAGCACTACCTCACCGAGGCGATCGAACGCTTCCGCGGCATCGGGGACGAGCCGGGGGAGGCGAGCGCCCTCTGCAACCTGTCGCGCATCCACCTGGCCACGGGCCGCACGCCGAGCGCCATAGCCCTCGCCGGGCGGGGCACCGAGATCTACGACGCGATGGGGCACGCCCTCCGGGGCGCCAACGGGCGGTACGCCCTCGGTCTCGCCCTCACCCAGGACGGCCGGCTCGACTCGGCGGCCGAGCACCTCCGCGAGGCGCTGGCGGTCTTCGCCGACAGCCGGCAGCGGCTGTGGGAGGGCATGACCCTCTTCCGGCTGTCCGAGGTGGACCTCGCCGCCGGCCGGCACGCGCAGGCGGCGTCGAACGCCGAGATGGCCCTCACGGTGCTGCGGGGCATCGGGGGCGAATGGCGGCGGGGCAACGTCCTCACCGTCCTGGGCCGGGGCCTCTTCGGCATCGGCCAGAGCGGCCGGGCGGTGGTCTGCTGGCGGGAGGCGCTCGGCATCTTCGAGGGCCTGGGCGCCCCGGAGGCCGACGAGGTCCGCGCGCTGCTGGCCCCCGCGACGGCCGCGTAGGCGTCCCCCGCCGGGGCGTTCATCGTTCGTTTATCGCCGTCCGGCATGCTCTTCCCATGACGGTCCGTCGCGTCGGGGGGCAGGCGGACCGCCAGTGAGGGTCGTCGTTCCGGGCACCGGGGTGACCGGCCCCGGAGATCCGTCCGGTCGTCCACGGGGGAACGGCCGGACGGACCTCCTCACACCACGGACACCACACGCAGGAGTTGACGAGCATGACCGACCCGATCCAGCAGGACCCGCTCATCACCACCAAGGACATGCACGCCACCTCGGAGCCCGCGATCGGCGCGATCACCGCGAAGATCACGGCCCCGGCCGGCGAGACCCTCGTGACCAAGGACATGCACGCCACCTCGGAGCCGGCGATCGGCGCGATCACCGAGAAGGTCACGGGCGACGAGGTCCACACGGCGCGGCCGGTCGACTAGTCCACTCCCGACGGGGGGAGACGGCCGCGGCGGCGACTTCGGGGGAGTCGCCGGGGCCGGACGGAACCGGTCGACGGGGGAGCGCACGGGCCGGGGGACGTCCGGACGGAACCAGGGGGGATCCGTCCGGGCGGGGCCCGTGCGCAACGCGACCGGACCGTCGCACGAAGAAGGGCCGGGCATCCGCCCGGCCCTTCGCACGTCCCGGGCTACTGCTTGCGGACGTCGTAGACCCAGCAGTCCTTCACCCGGTCGACGGCCTTCGGGTGCTCCATCGCGACCTCGACGGTCTTCTTCTCGTAGCTCCCGACGGTGACGGTGGTCCCGACCGAGTCGACCGCCCTGCCCGTGGCGTCCTTGAACTCCAGGGTGATGGTGTACGTCCCGTCGACGGCGTCGTGCGAGTCGATCCGCAGCGTCGCCGTGGTGTCCGCCGCGCGGGCCGGCCGTTTCCCGGTCTTCCGGCGGGCCGGTTCCACGCAGTCCACGACCTCTACGTCGACCCGGGCCGATGTCGGGGACGGGCTCGCCGTGGCCGTGGACCCGCCGCCCGGGCCGTTCTCGGAGCCGTAGTCGTCGTTGTCCTTCTCGGAGCTGGAGCAGCCGCCGCCGGAATCGTCGTCGGAGGAAGAGGAGTGGCTCCTGCTCTTGCCGCTCTTCCCGCTGCCACCGCCGCTGCCGCCGTGGCCGCCGGTCTGGAAACCGGTCAGCGCGAGCACCACCGCCGTGAGCGTCGCCGCGAGCTTCAGCCGCGTCCGTACCATCGTCGTTCCCCCGTCACTCCTGTCGTGTTCGCGCCACACTAACGCCGTTCCCGCGCCGCGTGGCGGCCCCTCCGGACCCGGCGTAGCGTCGGGAACGAGAGCCGGACCGCCCGGGGGCCGCGCCGCCGGACCGCCGCGGCGCCCGCGCCGTCCGCGTTCTCCCCGGAACGACGGCCGCCGTCCGAAGCCCCTTCCGTGCCCGGTGCGACGGCCGTCACGGCCGCGACGGCGCCGGTCTCCCGCGGGGCCCGGCCGGTACGGGACCGTCCGCCCCTTCCCGTACGGGACCGCTCGCCCCGGCCCGTACGGGAAGGGGTCAGCGGCCCGCCGCCGCGCCGCGGCCCGTCGCCGTGCCCTTCACCGCGTCGAGCGCGTACACGCAGCGGTCCTTGCTGCACGCGTACACGACCCCGCCCCTCACCACCGGCGAGCCGGTGATCTCGCCCCCGGTCGCGAGCTTCCAGCGCAGCTGGCCGCCGTTCGCGTCCAGGGTGTAGAGGACGTGGTCGGCCGAGCCGAAGTGGATGCGGCCGTCCGCCACGACCGGGGAGCCGACCAGCGCGCCGCCCGCCGCGAACCGCCAGCGGGGGGTGCCGGTGACCGCGTCGAGCGTGTAGAGCGCGCTGCCGCTGCCGACGTGCACGTTGCCGTCGGCGACGAGGACCGGTTCGGCCGACTGGCGCGGCTCGGTCGCGATCCGCCAGCGGTCCTGGCCGGTGGTGGCGTCGATCGCGTACACCGTGCCCAGGTGGTCGGCGAGGTAGACGCCGCCGCCGGTGACGGCCGGGCCGGGCACGAAGACGGGCGGGGAGAGGAAGACGGCCGGGGCCTCGAAGTGCCAGCGGACGTGCCCGGCGGCGATGTCGATCGACAGGACCCGGGTGCCGGCCGACACGTACACGCAGCCGTCCCCGGCCGGGGCCACCCGTACGGGGACGCCCCCGCAGGAGGCGGCGTCCCCGACCGGGTACGACCAGCGCTCCACGCCGGTCCGGGCGTCGAGGGCCCGGAGCCGGGCGTCCCGCCACACGTACACGGTGCCGTCGTGCACGGCGGGCCCCGCCTCCGGGGTCTCGAAGTCGGTCTGGACGCCGGTGACCTCCCACAGCTTGGCGCCGTTGGACGCCTCCCAGCCCTGGGCCCCGCCGCCGCGCGTCCCGGTGACCACCGTGCCCCGGTCGACCTTGAGCGAGTACACCCAGGCGTCGGTGCGCAGCCGCCAGCGCTCGCCGCCGTCGGTGGCGTCGAGCGCGTAGAGGGTGGGCCCGTCGGAGGCGTGGATGCGGCCCCCGGCGACGGCCATGGACCAGGCCACGTCCCGGGTCTTGAACTGGCGCCGGCCGCTGCCGGTG
Organism: Streptomyces sp. NPDC041191; assembly: GCF_055591945.1. Taxonomy (NCBI): domain Bacteria; kingdom Bacillati; phylum Actinomycetota; class Actinomycetes; order Kitasatosporales; family Streptomycetaceae; genus Streptomyces; species Streptomyces sp. NPDC041191. The sequence continues at coordinate 277,565 of NZ_JBVIZC010000010.1, forward strand.
TCCAGGGCGTGCACCTCGAAGGAGGTGACGTAGAGCAGGTCGCCCTCGACGACCGGGGTGCCCCAGACGTCGTTCGACATGCGGAAGCGCCAGGGCCGCCAGTGGCCGGGCTCCGGCGGGGGCGGAGCCGCGCCCGTGCCGCCCTGCGCGGGGACGTTCAGCGGGCGGGAGCCGGGCGGCGGGCCGGGCTCGGCGCCGTGCGGGCCGCCGCCGGGCGGGCGGATCCAGCCGGTCGCGGGGCCCGCGTCGGCGCCCCGGCCGACGGCGAGCGCCGCCCGGGTGTCGGCGACCCGGGGGCCGGGACCGATGGGCACGTTCCCGTCGCCGAGCCGTACGGGGCCGCCCGTGCCCCCGTCGGGACCGGCGTGCCGGCCGCCGGGGGCGGGCGCGGGCGCGGGCAGGGCGCGGCCGGTGCCGGGCCCGGCGTCCGGGAAGCGCGGGTCCCCGGGCGGCGGACCGGGCGGGGGCGGCGGTACGGACGGGGCGGGCGCGGTACGGCCGCCGCCGCGCCGCCGCTCGATCATGGCGGTGGCGCTCTCCGGCAGCCAGGCCGAGGCCGTGCCGCTGTCGTCGCTGCCGGGGCCGAAGAGGTGCGGGGCGAGCTGGGCCTGGAGGTCGGCCGGGGTGGGCCGCCGGGAGACGTCCGTCTGCATGCAGGAGTCGATGAGGGGGCGCAGCTCGTCGGGCAGGCCCTCCAGGTCGGGGCCCTCGCGGAGCAGCATGAAGACGGTCTCGACCGGGTTGGCGCCGTGGTAGGGCGCGTGCCCGGTGGCGGCGAAGACCAGCATCGAGCCGAGCGAGAAGACGTCGCTGGCGCCGGTGACGCTGCGCGAGTCGCGGGCCTGCTCGGGCGACATGTAGGCGGGGGTGCCGACGGCGACGTTGGTCATGGTCAGGCGCGTGTTGGAGACGCCGGACGCGATGCCGAAGTCGATCACCCGGGGGCCGTCCTCGACCACGAGGACGTTGGAGGGCTTGAGGTCGCGGTGGACCAGGCCCGCCCCGTGGATGGACTGGAGGGCCTCGGCGACGCCGGCGGCCAGCCAGCGCACGGCCTGGGCCGGGAGCGGCCCGCACTCGTTCACTATCTCTTCGAGGGAGGGCGCCGGCACGTAGGCGGTGGCCAGCCAGGGCACGGCGGCCCGGGGGTCGGCGTCGACGACGGCGGCCGTGTAGAAGCCGGAGACGGCCCGCGCGGCCTCCACCTCCCGGGTGAAGCGGACCCGGAACAGCTGGTCCTCCGCGAGCTCCGTGCGCACGGTCTTGATCGCCACGCGCCGGCCCGAGGCCGACCGCGCGAGATAGACCAGGCCCATTCCGCCCGCGCCGAGCCGGCCCAGCACTTCGAAGGGCCCGATGCGTCTCGGGTCGTGCTGCGTCAGCTGCTCCACTTGCCTGCCACCTCCCCGTACGGGCCATGAGGGTACGGCCCCGTGGCCCTGATTCTTCCTGTCCGGCGGCCCGGTGGCGAACCCGGGGGCGGATCGGGGTGTCACGGGTCGTGAGGGGGTGGTCCGGCGCGGTGCGCGCCGGGCGGCACGGGGGCGGTGCGGGGGCCGGGTACGGGGTGGACTTCTCAGGCGGTACCGGACGGTTTCGAGCCCGCCTCCGCGAGCACCGCGAAGCGGGCGCCCTGGTCGTCGTGGAGGACGGCGACGCGGCCGTGCGGCGTGTCGCGGGCCGGGGAGGCGATCCGGCCGCCGAGCCGGACGGCGGCGGCGCACGCCTCGTCGCAGTCGGCCACGGCGAAGTGGACGAGGACGTGCCCCGGCATCTCGGCGGGGAAGTCGTCGGTGATGACGGTCCGTCCGGCGGAGGTTCCGTCACCGGAGCGGGAACCGGGGAGCGACCAGGCGCGGCGGCCGGAGCCGGGGCCGGTGTCCCCGGCCTCCTCCCCCGGGCCGCCCCGGCCGCCGGAGTAGCCGAAGACGGCGGCGTAGAAGGTGTCCACGGCGCCGGGCCTGCGCGTGTACACCTCCATCCGGCAGAAGGTGCCCGGCTCGCCCGTCACCTCGAAGCCGTCGTCGTCGCCCGCCTGGCGGAGGCCGAAGACGGCGCCGCCGGGGTCGGCGGCGAGCGCCAGGACCCCGAAGGGGCCGACGGGGTAGGGGGCCATGACCATCCGTCCGCCGGCGGCCTCGATCCGGGCGGCGAGGGTGCCGGCGTTCCCGGTGGCGAGATAGACGGTCCAGGTGGTGGGCATGCGGCCGTCGCGCTTGGGGAGCAGTCCGGCGACGCGCCGTCCCCGCAGCAGGGCCTCGTCGCGGTCGGGGTCGAAGGTCCAGCCGAAGAGCCCGCCGTAGAAGCGCTTGCCCGCCCGGAGGTCGGGAAGCTGTGCGTCCACCCAGCACGGGGTGCCTTCAGTACGTACGGCCATGGCCTCACGCTAGGGCGGCGGAGCGGGCTCCGCACGCCCCGGAATGTGAACGAAGAGCCGATGCGCCGGGCCGGAACCCTTGCGGCGCCTGCGTTGTCCACCGAAGTTGTCCACAGGCTGTTCATAAGCCTATTCGAGTGCGGGACCCCTCCGGGTGAACCCGGACCCCGGGGGTCGTCCGGGTGACGCCCGGACGCTTTTCGGCCAGCGCCGACACCTCCGGACCTCTCGTCATTCTGTCCGAATACCGACCCTCCCGCGCTCCGCCCTCTCCTCCCCCACACCCGCGCCAACCTCGCAGAACACGGATGCGCGAGGGGCACACCCCATTTGCAGTCGGCCGAATCGCGCCCCCACGGCCCGTCGGTAAGCTGACGGCATGACAGGACAAGTACGCACCGTCGACGGCCGCGTGGCCGGTCGGCGCGGTCAGGCGACGCGGCAGAAACTGCTCGACTGTCTCGGTGAGATGCTCAACTCCTCGCCCTACCGGGACGTCAAGGTCATCGACGTGGCCCGGAAGGCGGGTACGTCACCCGCGACGTTCTACCAGTACTTCCCCGATGTCGAGGGAGCGGTTCTGGAGATCGCGGAGGACATGGCGAAGGAGGGCGCCGGCCTTGCCGACCTGACCTCCGGCCGCTCCTGGGTCGGCAAGGCCGGATGGCAGACCTCCGAGGAACTCGTCGAGGGCTTCCTGGACTTCTGGCGGAAGCACGACGCGATCCTCCGGGTCGTGGACCTCGGTGCCGCCGAGGGCGACAAGCGGTTCAACAAGATCCGTTCGAAGATCCTCAACTCGGTCACCACCTCCCTCACGGAGGCGGTGAAGGGGCTCCAGGCCAAGGGCAAGGTCGACAAGGACGTCAGCCCGGCGGCGATGGCCGGCTCCCTGGTGACGATGCTGGCGGCGGTCGCGGGTCACCAGAAGGGGTTCCAGGCCTGGGGCGTGAAGCAGAACGAGCTCAAGCCGAACCTGGCCCTCCTGGTCCACCTGGGCGTCACCGGCAAGAAGCCGACCAGGTAGCCCCGTCGGCCCCGTCCGCCCTCTCCGTCCTGTCGCCGGCGCCGGCGGCGGCCCGCTCCCCCGGGCCGCCGCCGGCGTCGCCGTCTTCCGGGGCGGAACGCCCCCGGCCCCGGCCCGCCCCGGCCCCCGCCTCCGCCGCTTCCCCCGCCTCCGCCTCCGCCGCTTCTCCCTCCTCCCCCGCCTCCGCCGCTTCTCCCGCCTCCCCCGCCTCCCCGCCCCGCGCCCTACCGTGGCCCCGTGACCGACTTCCACCGCGCCCTCCGCTCCCTCCGGGTCTGGGACACCGACCTCCCGTCCTTCGACCCGGCGGACGCCCCGTCCGAACCGCTCCCCCTCTTCCACGCCTGGTTCACGGCGGCCGTCGCGGCCGGCCAGACCGAGCCGCACACCCTCTCCCTGGCCACGGCGGACGGGGACGGCAGGCCCGACGTGCGGACGGTGATGCTGCACGACGCCGACGCGCGCGGCTGGCACTTCGCCTCGCACTCCACCAGCGCCAAGGGCCGTCAGCTCGCCGCCCGTCCGGAGGCGGCGCTCGGCTTCTACTGGCCGGTCCAGGGCCGCCAGGTCCGGGTCAGGGGCCGCGTCACCACCGGCTCCCCCGAGGAGGCGCACGCGGACCTCCACGCCCGCTCCACCGGCGCCCTCGCCTCGGCGCTCACCGGCCGGCAGAGCGAGGTCCTGGACTCCCTCCGCACCCTCGCCGGGGCGAGCGGGGAGGCGTGGCGGCGGGCGGAGGCGGAGCCGGACGCCCCGGTCCCGACCTGGACCCTCTACGTGGTCGAGCCGTCGGAGGTCGAGTTCTTCCAGGGCGACGCCCGCCGCCGCCACGTCCGCCTCCGCTACCGCCGCGACCCCGTGCCCGGCGGTGGCTGGACCAGGGAGCTGCTCTGGCCCTGAGGGCGCATGATGGAAGAGGAGGTGCGAGGAACATGGGTATGTACATGGACGTGCACCACGGCATGACGGGCATCACCGGGGACCAGCTCCGCGCGGCGCACGAGGCCGATCTCGCCGTCGAGAAGGAGGAGGACGTCCACTTCGAGAAGGCGTGGGCGGACCCCGCGACGGGCACGGTCTACTGCCTGTCGACCGGACCGTCCGCCGAGGCCGTGCAGCGGGTCCACGAGCGGGCCGGGCACACGGCCGACGAGATCCACGAGGTGCCCCTCACCGTGTGAGGGAGGGCGCGCGGCGCGGCTCCCGGCCCGCACGGCCGGGCGTGCCCGGCCCGGTGGCGGGACCACCGGGCGGCGGTCCCCCGGCGGGATTCAGCGGGGGGACCACCGCTCGCTCCGCATGAGGTTCCCGAGTCCGGCCCAGGCGAAGTTCATCAGCGTCGCGGCCGCCTCCCTCGCGGTCACGCCCGGCGTCTCGTTGGCCCAGCTCGCCAGCGACTCGGCCGAGCCGACCAGGGCCTGCGCGAGCGCGTTCACGTCCCGCTCCGTGATCCCGGAGTTCCCGTGCGCCTCCCGCGCCGCCTCGCCGATGAGTCCCGCCACGAAGGCCACGATCTCCTCCCGCATCCGGGACGCCTCGGTCGCGAACGGCTCCCCCTGCGTCCGGGCCTGCCGGCTCAAGACCACCCAGGAGTCGGGGTGCTCGGCGGCGTACGTGAAGAAGGCGAGCAGCCCCGCCCACAACCGTTCGTCGGGCGGCAGCTCCGCGTCACCGACCCCGGCGGCCACGGCGGCGAGCAGCGCCCCGGCCTCCCGCCGGATGCAGGCGGTGAACAGCTCCTCCTTGGAGTTCAGGTAGAGGTACACCAGCGGCTTGGAGACCCCCGCCAGCTCCGCGATCTCGTCCATGGAGGCCGTCTGGTACCCGTGCCGCGCGAAGCTCCGCACGGCCGCGTCCAGCATCTGCCGTTCCCGCACGGCGCGCGGAAGCCGCCGTGCCCTCGTGGCGTCGGCCATGGCGTCCCCCTCCGTTCCCAAGATCCACCGGGTGCCCCGCGAAAGCCTACGTGCCCCCCGCCCGTGCGGGGCGGGGGGCACGTGGGCTCGGGCGGGCGCTGCCCGCCGGAGGGTCAGGCGGCGACCAGGACCTTCTCGTCCTCGGTGCGCTCCCCGGCCGGCTCGTCGATCGGGGACGACGAGGCGTTCTCGTACGCGGCGCGGTCCAGGATCTTCTCGCGGGCGGCGACGATCACCGGGACGAGGGCCTGGCCCGCGACGTTGGTGGCGGTGCGCATCATGTCGATGATCGGGTCGATCGCCATGAGCAGGCCGACGCCCTCCAGGGGGAGGCCCAGGGTGGAGAGGGTCAGGGTCAGCATGACGGTCGCGCCGGTCAGGCCGGCCGTGGCGGCCGAGCCGACCACCGAGACGAAGGCGATCAGGAGGTAGTCCTGGATGCCGAGCTGCACGTCGAAGATCTGCGCGATGAAGATCGCGGCGAGCGCCGGGTAGATCGCGGCGCAGCCGTCCATCTTGGTGGTGGCGCCGAACGGGACGGCGAAGGAGGCGTACTCCTTCGGGACGCCGAGGCGCTCGGTGACCTTCTGGGTGACCGGCATGGTGCCGACCGAGGAGCGGGAGACGAAGGCCAGCTGGATGGCGGGCCAGGCGCCCTTGAAGAAGTGGAGCGGGCTGACCTTGGCGGCGGTGGCGAGCAGCAGCGGGTAGACGCCGAAGAGGACGATCGCGCAGCCGACGTAGACGTCGGCGGTGAAGGTGGCGTACTTGCCGATCAGGTCCCAGCCGTAGTCGGCGATGGCGAAGCCGATGAGGCCGACGGTGCCGAGCGGGGCGAGTCGGATGACCCACCACAGCGCCTTCTGGAGCAGTTCGAGGACCGACTCGGAGAGGGTGAGGATCGGCTTGGCGCGGTCGCCGAGCTTCAGGGCGGCGATGCCGGCGACGGCGGCCATGAAGACGATCTGGAGGACGTTCAGCTCGGTGAAGGGCGTGATGACGTCCGTCGGGACGATGCCGGTGAGGAAGTCGATCCAGGAGCCCTCGCGCTTCGGCAGCTTGCCGTCCTGCGGGGTGAGGCCGGTGCCGGAGCCCGGGTTGGTGATCAGGCCGATCGCGAGGCCGATGGCGACCGCGATCAGGGAGGTGACCATGAACCAGAGCAGGGTGCGGGTGGCGAGCCGGGCGGCGTTGTTCACCTTCCGCAGGTTGGTGATCGAGACCAGGATCGCGAAGAAGACGAGCGGGGCGACGGCCAGCTTGAGGAGCTGGACGAAGATGTCGCCGACCTGGCCGAGGGTCTCCTTCAGCCAGGAGACGTCCTGGCTGCGGGCGATCCAGCCGAGCAGGACGCCGAGGACGAGACCGGCGACGATCTGGGCCCAGAAGGGGACCTTGGGTATCCGGAACGAGGACCCCGACCCGGGGGACTCGGGGGCCTCGGAAGTCTTGGAGGCGGAAGCGGGCGCGGACACAGAGACACACTCCACAGGTGCGTACCGGGAGAACCGGGAAGTACGGGGACGGGGGTGCGGCCACGGGAACGCGCTCGGGCGCGGGGCCGCCGCATGGATGCCGGGGAGGTCAGAGCTCGCGGCAACAGACCGCGGACATACAGCGGCACAGATCGACGTGCAGGCGCGCCACGAGCGGGGTGCCCGTGGCGTCGGAGGTGCGCGCTGCTGTCTTCATGGTGAATACGTTAACACTTGTACTTTGAGAAGCTCAAAGCTCTTCTTTGGGAGGCGGGAGCGCCCCGCAACCTCGGGAACGCGGAAACCCCCAGGCCGGAGCCTTGGAAGCTCCGAACCCGGGGGTGTACGTGTGAGGAAACTTACGCGTTCTTTACGCGAGGTCCACGACTACCGGACGACCGGCTAGAGCGCGTCCTCCTGGGCCCGGTTGGCGTCCAGGCGGCCCTTCGCGCGGTCGACCTTCTCCACGATCTCGACGCTCATCTCGTCGCGCTGCCGGCGCAGGAGGACGAAGCTGAGCGGGGCGGAGACGACGATGGCGAGGACCAGGACCCAGAGCAGGTTCGAGTCGCCGAGACCGCGCGGCAGCACGCCGACGGTGACGAGACCCCACAGGGCGAGGAAGCACCCGGCGAAGATGCCGAGCCGCAGCACCGTGTAGCGGAGCATGTCAGTCACTCTTCCGTTCCGAAAAGATCCTCTATGGGACGAGCGTCCCCCCAGTGAAGCACGGGGCGGCACGCTCTCCGGGACCGGCCCTCCCCCGCCCCCGTTCGTAATGACTAGACTCTATACATGACCCTTACCTTCGAGGTGGACCCGGCTGTCGGTCCCGCCCTGCGCGACGGTGTGCTCTCCCTCTGGACCGACGTCTCCAACGCGGGCGGGGCCGTCGGCTTCGTCCCGCCCGTGACCGCCGAGGAGATCCGCCCCGCCCTGCTCAGGCACCTCGTCGACATGGCCGAAGGCCGCACCCGCCTGCTCGTCGGCCGCGACGGGGACGGCGAGGTCGCCGCCACCGCCTTCCTCACCTTCAACACCCACCCGCTGATGCGGCACTGGGTGTGGCTCTACACCGTGATGGTCCACCCCCGGCACCAGGGCAGGGGGTACGGCCGCGACCTCATGGCGGCGGCCGAGCGCACCGCCCGCACCGCGCCGGGCTTCGAGGGGATCGAGGCGATCCGGCTGACCTGCCGGGGCGGCACCGGCGTCGACGCCTTCTACGCCGGGTGCGGCTACAAGGAGGTCGGCCGCGTCCCCGGCGCGATACGGGTCGCCCCCGGGGACGACCGCGACGACGTCGTCATGCTGCTCCCGCTGGGGTGAGCCGGCGGGGGACCCGACCGGACCGGGCACGGGATGTCGGGTCCGGCCCCCCGGTCCCTTCCTACGGTGAGGACACGGAAAAGGAAGGACGGACCACGTGCTGGAGGGACTGAACCGGGCGCTCGACCACATCGAGGAACGCCTGCGCGGCGACCTCGACCCGGCCGAGCTGGCCCGGATCGCGACGACGTCGGAGTACCACTTCCGGCGCCTGTTCTCCGCACTCGCGGGGATGCCCCTGTCGGAGTACGCACGGCGCAGGCGGCTCACCGTCGCGGGCGCCGAGGTGCTCGACGGCGGGCGGACGCTCCTGGAGATCGCGGTGCGCCACGGCTACGGCTCCGGGGAGGCGTTCGCCCGCGCGTTCCGCGCGGTGCACGGGATCGGCCCCGGCGAGGCCCGCCGCACCGGCGCGGCCCTGCGCTCCCAGCCCCGGATGTCCTTCCGCCTCGTCGTCGAAGGGAACAGCACCATGCGGTACAGGATCGTGGAGAAGGACGCCTTCCGGATCATCGGGCGCGGAGCCCGGGTCCCCCTGGTCCACGAGGGGGAGAACCCGGCGATCACCGCGCACGTCCGGTCCGTCGGCCGGGAGGCCCTGGACCGGCTCGCCCGCCTGTCGGACGGGGAGCCCGGGGGCGTCCTGTCGGCGGTGACCCACCTCTCGGACAGCCGCGAGGAGGGCGCCGAGCTGGACTACTGGCACGGGGTGGTGAGCGGCGCGGACGTGCCGGAGGAGTTCGACGCCCTCGACGTGCCCGCCGGGGCCTGGGCCGTCTTCGAGAACGAGGGGCCGTACCCGCAGGCGCTCCAGTACCTGTGGCGGGACGTCTTCACCCAGTGGTTCCCGTCCAACCCCTACGCGAGCCGGCCGGGTCCCGAACTGCTCGGCGTGCGGCCGTCGGAGGACCGGACGACGGCGCGGGCGGAGCTGTGGATCCCGGTGGAGCGCACGGAGACGTGAGAAAGGGCCGGCGGGGGGATCGTCCCCCGCCGGCCCTCCCCGTGCGGACGTCAGACCCGCATCGGCTGCGGCGACTCGCGCCGCTCCGCGTCCGGGCCCGGGTACTCGCGGATGATCTCGTACCGCGTGTTCCGCTCGACCGGCCGGAAACCGGCGTCCCTGATCAGTTCGAGCAGGTCCTCGCGGCCCAGCTTGTTCGGCGTGCCGTAGTTGTCGGCGTCGTGCGTGATCTTGTACTCGACGACCGAGCCGTCCATGTCGTCGGCGCCGTGCTGGAGCGCGAGCTGCGCGGTCTGGACGCCGTGCATGACCCAGAAGACCTTGACGTGCGGCACGTTGTCGAAGAGCAGCCGGGAGACCGCGAAGGTCTTCAGGGCCTCGGCGCCGGTCGCCATGGTGGTGCGCGCCTGGAGCCTGTTGCGGATCTTGCCGTCCTTCATGTCCACGAAGTCGTGCTGGTAGCGCAGCGGGATGAAGACCTGGAAGCCGCCGGTCTCGTCCTGGAGTTCGCGCAGCCGCAGCACGTGGTCGACGCGGTGCCGGGGCTCCTCGATGTGCCCGTACAGCATGGTCGCCGGGGTCTTGAGCCCCTTCTCGTGGGCGAGCCGGTGGATCCGGGACCAGTCCTCCCAGTGGGTGCGGTGGTCCACGATGTGCTGGCGGACCTCCCAGTCGAAGATCTCGGCGCCGCCGCCGGTCAGCGACTCCAGACCGGCCTCGATCAGCTCGTCGAGGATGTCGGAGGCCGACATCCCGGAGATCGTCTCGAAGTGGTGGATCTCGGTGGCCGTGAACGCCTTGAGGGAGACGTTCGGGAGGGCCTTCTTCAGCTCGGAGAGGGAGCGCGGGTAGTAGCGCCAGGGCAGGTTGGGGTGGAGCCCGTTGACGATGTGGAGCTCGGTGAGGTTCTCGTTCTCCATCGCCTTCGCGAGGCGCACGGCCTCCTCGATGCGCATGGTGTACGCGTCCTTCTCGCCCGGCTTGCGCTGGAAGGAGCAGTAGGCGCAGGAGGCGGTGCAGACGTTGGTCATGTTCAGATGCCGGTTGACATTGAAGTGGACCACGTCGCCGTTCTTGCGGGTCCGGACCTCGTGGGCCAGACCGCCGAGCCAGGCCAGGTCGTCGGACTCGTACAGGGCGATGCCGTCCTCACGGCTCAGCCGCTCACCGTCCCGGACCTTCTGCTCAAGTTCGCGCTTGAGTCCCGCGTCCATGTGCGGCCGCCTCCCTTTGATCTCCGGAATCCAGACGTCGGTCCCCCGGAACCGAACGTCGTCCACCGTACTCTCAGACCTCTTCGGGCAGCTCTCCGACCCGGTTCTCCCACTTCGTGGAGAGCACGATCGTCGTACGGGTGCGGGAGACGCCCCGGGTGCCGCTGAGGCGGCGGATCGTCTTCTCCAGGCCGTCGACGTCGCTCGCGCGCACCTTGAGCATGAAGGAGTCGTCGCCGGCGATGAACCAGCAGTCCTCGATCTCGGCGAGGTCCTTGAGCCGGCGGGCCACGTCCTCGTGGTCGGCGGCGTCGGAGAGGGAGATGCCGATGAGGGCGGTGACGCCGAGGCCGAGCGAGGCGGCGTCGACGGTGGCGCGGTAGCCGGTGATGACCCCGGCCGTCTCCAGACGGTTGATGCGGTCGGTGACGGAGGGGCCGGAGAGCCCGACGAGCCGGCCGAGTTCGGCGTACGAGGCACGCCCGTTCTCGCGCAGGGCCTGAATGAGCTGCCTGTCCACGGCGTCCATAGGTATGAAGCCTTCCATTGTCCAGCGATACCGCGAGTATAGGTATAGAATCTAAGGCGCACAGGGAAAACCCCCTGTGAATCTTTCAGAAGATCGAAGACGATCCCTCAGGAGTGGTGTTCAGCGTGTACACGATCGAGATGGCCTACGCCCGCATGCGCGAGCTGCAGGACCTGGCCAACCGCTCGCGTGCCCACCAGCCCGTCCCCGCCTCGAAGCGCGCCCCCCGGGGGAAGCGCGCCGCGAAGCGCTAACCGGACCGGAGAGCCGCACCCAGCTCTCCCTCCCACCGGCGGTACAACCGGTGCGGCACCTTCGCCGCGTCCAGCACCCGCCCGGCGACGAAGTCCACCAGGTCCTGGATGTGCGTCGCCCCCGCGTAGAACGCCGGAGAGGCGGGCAGCACCACCGCGCCCGCCTCGTCCAGCGTCACCATGTGCCGCAGCGTCTGCCCGTTCAGCGGGGTCTCCCGCACGGCGACCACCAGCGGACGCCGTTCCTTCAGCGTCACGCTCGCGACCCGCTGGAGCAGGTCCTTCGAGAGTCCGAGCGCCACTCCCGCCACCGAGGCGGTCGAGGCCGGCACCACCAGCATCCCCTTCGCCGGGTACGACCCCGACGACGGCCCCGCGCCGAGGTCCCCGGCCGGCCAGTACCGCACGCCGTCCAGGGCCCCCGCCACGTCGAAGGCGTCCGGCCGCCCGTCGGCGCCCCGCGCCAGCCAGGCCGCCAGGTCCTCGCGCCAGTGGGCGTCCCGGAAGGAGATCCCGGTCTCGTCGAGCAGCGTCAGGCGCGAGGCCCGCGACACGATCAGGTCGACGCTCTCCCCGGCGGCGAGCAGCCCCCTCAGGACGGCGGCGGCGTACGGCGTGCCGGACGCCCCGGAAACCCCCACGATCCAGGGGGCGCGCTTGCCGTCGTTCATGCCGTCGAGCCTATCCGTGAGGGGTCCGGGGCTACGGGGCGAGCCCGCGGACCAGCAGGTCGAGGAGGGCGCAGACGAACAGGCTGACGCCGATGAAACCGTTCGTCGTGAAGAACGCCCGGTTCAGCCGGGACAGGTCGTGCGGCTTCACGATGGTGTGCTCGTAGCAGAACGCCACCACGACGACCGCCAGGCCGATCCAGAAGAAGAGCCCGGCGCCGGTGGCGAGCGCGTACCAGACGAGCAGACCGGTCGTCACGACCGCCGAGGCCCGCGCGCCCCACAGGGCGGCCGGGATGCCGAAGCGGGCCGGGACCGACTTCACGCCGTGCGCCCGGTCCGCCCGCACGTCCTGGCAGGCGAAGATCAGGTCGAAGCCACCGATCCAGACGCCCACCGCGACCCCCAGGATCACCGCGTCCCAGGACCACTCCCCGGTCACCGCGATCCAGGCGCCGATCGGCCCGATCGCCTGGGCGAGCCCCAGGATGGCGTGCGGGAAGTTCGTGAACCGCTTGCCGTACGGATAGACCACCATCGGGACGACGGCGAGCGGCGCGAGCGCCAGGCAGAGCGGGTTCAGCAGGGCGGCGGCCCCCAGGAACACCACGACGGCGATCCCGGCCCCGGTCCACGCGGACCGCACGGACACCGCGCCGGTCACCAGCTCCCGGCCGGCCGTGCGCGGATTGCGCGCGTCGATCTCCCGGTCGATGATCCGGTTGCAGGCCATGGCGAAGGTCCGGAGCCCCACCATGCAGACGGTGACGAGCAGCAGCGTCCACCAGTGGATCTTCTCGTCCGTCCGGAACATCGCGGTGAACGAGGCGATGTACGCGAAGGGCAGCGCGAAGACCGAGTGCTCGATCATCACGAGCCGCAGGAAGGCTTTCGTACGTCCGGGCCGGGCGCCGGGCACGGCGGCGGTGGTCACAGCCCGTACTCCTTCCAGCGCCGGTCCACCAGGGCCGCCGTCGCCGGGTCCGACTCGACCATGTCCGGCCAGCCGCCGTCCCGGGTGTACCCCTCCTCGGGGAGCTTCCTCGTGGCGTCGATGCCCGCCTTGCCGCCCCAGAACTGCTGGTAGGAGGCGTGGTCGAGGTGGTCGACCGGACCCTCGACCACGGTGAGGTCACGGGCGTAGTCGGTGTTCCCGAGGGCCCGCCAGGCCACCTCGTGCAGGTCGTGCACGTCGCAGTCCTTGTCGACCACGACGATCAGCTTGGTCAGCGACATCATGTGCGCGCCCCAGATGGCGTGCATGACCTTCTGCGCGTGCTTCGGGTACTTCTTGTCGATCGAGACGATCGCGCAGTTGTGGAAGCCGCCGGACTCCGGCAGGTGGTAGTCCACGATGTCCGGCACGATGATCTTCAGCAGCGGCAGGAAGAAGCGCTCCGTGGCCCGCCCGAGCGGCCCGTCCTCGGTCGGCGGACGGCCGACCACGATCGACTGGAGCAGCGGACGCCTCCGCATCGTCACGCAGTCGATCCTCAGGGCGGGGAAGGGCTCCTGCGGCGTGTAGAAGCCGGTGTGGTCGCCGAAGGGGCCCTCGGGCAGCATCTCGCCCGGCTCCAGCCAGCCCTCGATCACGACCTCGGCCTGCGCCGGGACCTGGAGCGGCACGGTCTTGCAGTCGACCATCTCGATCCGCTTGCCCTGCACGAAGCCGGCGAACAGGTACTCGTCGATGTCGCCCGGCAGCGGGGCCGTCGAGGCGTACGTCACGGCCGGCGGGCAGCCGAAGGCGATCGCGACCGGCAGTCGCTCGCCGCGCTCGGCCGCCACCGCGTAGTGGTTCCGGCTGTCCTTGTGGATCTGCCAGTGCATGCCGATGGTGCGCCTGTCGTGGCGCTGGAGCCGGTAGAGGCCGAGGTTCCGGACGCCGGTCTCGGGGTGCTTGGTGTGGGTGAGCCCCAGGTTGAAGAAGGAGCCGCCGTCCTTCGGCCAGGTGAAGAGCGCGGGCAGCGCGTCCAGGTCGACGTCGTCGCCGGTGAGGACGACCTCCTGCACGGGGGCCGCGTCGGACTTCACCTTCTTCGGCGGCACGTGGACCATCGAGCCCAGCTTGCCGAACGCCTCGCGGACCCCGACGAAGCCCTGCGGCAGCTCGGGCTTGAGGAGGCCGCCGATCTTCTCGCTGATCTCGCCGTACGACTTCAGGCCGAGCGCCTTGAGCAGCCGGCGGTCCGTCCCGAAGACGTTCATCGCGAGCGGCATCGAGGAGCCCTTGACGTTCTCGAAGAGGAGCGCCGGCCCTCCCGCCTTGTTCACGCGGTCGACGATCTCCCCGACCTCCAGGTACGGATCGACTTCGGCCTTGATGCGCTTGAGGTCGCCTTCGCGTTCCAGAGCCCTGAGCAGCGAGCGGAGATCGTCGTAAGCCATAGGGGCAAGTATCGGTCACCGGCTACCCTGGACCTGTCACCGGGGCCGCCGAAGCGCGCCCCCGCCACCGCTTCCGGGGGGCTGTCCCACATGCTCAGGGCGCTGCTGTTCATCCTGCCGCTGGCGCTGATGATCTACGCCTTCATCGACTGCCTCAACACCCCGGAGGAAGAGGTCAAGCACCTCCCGAAGCCGGTGTGGGCCATCGTGGTCCTGCTGTTCTCGATCGTCGGCGCGGTCGGCTGGATCGTCGCGGGCAAGGAGCGGAGGCCGAGGAACCGGGGCGGCGCGGGCGCCTGGGTGGCGCCGGACGACAACCCCGAGTTCCTGGACTCCCTCAAGAGCGGCGGGAACGCCCCGAAGAGCGACGACGACCTCCTGAAGGACTGGGAGGCGGACCTCCGCCGCCGCGAGGAGGAGCTGAAGCGGCGCGAGCGGGGCGAGCCGGGGTCGGGGACGGAGAGCTGACGGGGCCGGTCCGCGGGCCCGGGGACGGGAACGGGGAGCCGACGGGGCCCGGGGGCCCGGGGATGAGGACGGAGAACTGATGGAGCTGCGACTCCTGGCCACCTTCGAGAAGGTCGCGGACGTCCTCTCCTTCACCCGGGCCGCCGCCGAGCTGGGCTACGCGCAGTCCAGCGTCACCGCACAGATCAGGTCCCTGGAGACCTCCCTCGGCACGGAACTCTTCGAACGGCTCGGCGGCCGCATCCGGCTCACCGACGCCGGGGAACGTCTCCTGCCGTACGCCCGCCGGCTGACCGGTCTCGCGGAGGAGGCCCGGGCCGCCGTCGCGGACACCGGGGAACCGGCCGGGACGGTCGCCGTCGGCACCATGGAGTCGCTCACCTCCTACCGGCTGCCGCCGCTCCTGGAGTACTTCCACCACCGCCACCCGAAGGTGCGGATCGCCCTGCGGCCCACGCTCGGCGACGAGACCCGGCGGGCACTGCGGCAGGGCACGTACGACGTCGGTTTCCTGATGGAGGCAGGGACGGAGCACGAGGGCCTGGAGTCGGAGGTCCTCGCGCCCGAGCCGCTGGTCCTGGTGGCGGGGCCGGGCCATCCGCTGGCGGGGCGCACGGGCCTGACGGCGGCGGACGTGGCCGGGGCGCCGCCGGCGGGGCCGGAGCCGGGCTGCGCGTACCGCGACCTGTTCGAGGCGGAGCTGCGGGAGTGGTCGCCGGTCTTCCTGGAGTTCGGCACGGTCGAGGCGACCAAGCGCGCGGTGGCCTCCGGTCTGGGGGCGGCGCTGCTGCCCCGGGTGACGGTCGCGGAGGAGCTGGCGTCCGGTGTCCTGACCCCGCTGGACTGGGAGGCGCCGTTCACGCTCTTCACACAGCTCGCGTGGCGGCGGGGGAAGCGGCTTCCGGCCCCCGCGCGGCTGTTCGCGGAGCAGGCGCGACGGCTCGTGCGGGAGCAGACCCCGACAGGGTGACCCGGAGGCTCGCCAGGACGATGAGCGGGACGCCGAGCGCCTGGACGAGCCCGATGTGGTGCCCGTACACGGCCCAGTCGACGCCCAGGGCGACCGCCGGGTAGGCGAAGGCGAGCACGGCGACCTTGGCGGTGGGCAGCTTGGCGTAGGCCGCGTACATCAGCACGTACATGAGCCCGGTGTGGATCAGGCCGAGGCCCGCGAGCCACGCCCACCCGGTGCCGAGCCCGGCCGCCGCCCCGAAGTCCACGAAGGGCAGCAGCAGCGGCAGCCCGGCGAGCACCTGCACGAGGGCGATCAGATGGGGCCGCACCCCGACGATCCGCCGGGTGACGAAGGTCGCCAGGGCGTAGAGGACGGCGGCGGCGAGCGCGAAACCGAGCCCCCGGAGGGAGCCGGTGGCGCCCGGCCGCACCCCCGAGACGAGGACGAGCCCGGCGAAGGCGACGGCGAGCCACCCCAGCCTCCCGGCGGAGATCCGCTCCCCCGCGAACAGCGCGCCCAGCAGCACCAGGAAGAACGGCTGCGTGTGGTAGACGACGGTGGCGAGGGAGATCGAGGCGGCCTCGTACGCCTCGAAGAGGAAGACCCAGTTGAGGACGATGAACACCCCGCCGAGCACGGCGAGCCCCAGCTTCCCGGGGGTGAACCCGTGCCCGGTGAGGAACCCCCGGGCCAGGCTGTACGCCCCGAGCGCGAGGGCCCCGAAGAGGCACCGGAAGAAGACCACTTCGAAGGGCCGGGCCCCCGATTCCACGACGAAGACGCCGAGGGTGCCGGAGAGGACCATGGCGAGGGTGAGTTCGACGGTGCCGCGCGTTTCGCTTCTCATGCCGACGACGCTACGGAGGGGGACGGGAACGGTCCACGGCCTCGTGGGGCGTCCTGCCGATGGGCCCCATCGACGGAACCGATGGGGCCGGAATACCCTCATGGGCAAGGGAGTTGGCACCGGGGAACCCCTGAGACGGAGAGCAGACATGAACCTCGGCGCCCTGTCCGGAACGGACTTCTCGAACCGCTCGTTCCTCTTCGTCCTGGGCAGCTCCCGCCCGGACGGCAACTCGGAGATCCTGGCCCGCGAGGCGGCGGCGCACCTGCCGGCCGGCGTCGCGCAGCGCTGGGTGGACCTGAACGGACTGTCGCTGCCGGACTTCCGGGACGGACGGCACGAGCTCACGGGCCCGCCGGCGAACGAGACGGAGAGGACGCTCCTGGAGGCGACGGTGGAGGCCACCGACGTGGTCATCGTCTCGCCCCTGTACTGGTACAGCCTCTCCGCCCAGACCAAGCGCTACCTCGACCACTGGTCGGGCTGGCTGAACGTCCCCGGCTCGGACTTCAAGGAACGCATGGCGGGCGGCACCCTGTGGGGCGTGACGGCCCTGGCCCACGAGGAGCACGTCGTCGCCGGGGGCCTGGTCACCTCCCTGAACCACTCGGCCGCCTACCTCCGCATGCGCTTCGGCGGCGTCCTGACGGGCACGGGCTCCCGCCCCGGCCAGGTCCGCGCCGACACGGAGGCCCTGATCCGCGCGAAGACCTTCTTCCAGGAGGAGACGCCGTTCGCGCGGTTCCCCTACGAGGAGGGGGCGGGAGCGGCCGTGTGAGCGGGCGGGCCCCGGCGGGTCAGTCGAAGCGGTGGCCCTGGACGAGTGCCGTCCGCTTCCCGTTCGGCAGGACCAGACGGTACTTCTTGACGCCCTCGTAGCGGCGGCCGACCCGGAAGAAGGTCAGCCCGGCGACGAATCCCACGGCGACGAGCGGCACCAGGAAGGCCAGGGGGTTCGTCGAGGGGTCGTTCTCCTCCCGGACCTGGCCCCCGAAGTGGAAGGCCAGGGGGAGCGTGACGAGCAGCGAGAGCAACAGCAGCAGGCCGATCGTCACGTAGACCAGACGCTTGCGCCGGGCCCTGGCCGCGCTCTCCACGGTGGCCACGAAGGGCTTCCCGCACCGGGGGCACGCGAAGTCGACCGTCGCCTCCTTCGCCGGTGGCCGGCGCATCTCCGGTGACGACAGCGTGGCGACGCTCCAGGTCACCGTCGTCACGCCCACGCTGCTCTCCACGCCGACCCGGCACCCGACGGTGAGGGCATAGCGGTGATCCAGTGGCAACTCGTCCACCCCCCGTGGTTTCCCGCCCCGCCCCCGCGCGACCACGGAAGCGCCCCGAGCGTACCGCCGCGACGAGCTGTCCGGACCCCCATGGGAGAAATCCCGGTCGCCGGATGAAAAACCTTGCCAGGCAAGGGAGTTGAGCGGCGAATGATGCGGGACCCGGTGCCCGGCGGCGAACGGTGCGGGCCCCATGCCCGGCGGCGAACGGTGCGGGCCCCGTGCCCGGCGGCGAACACACGGCCCGGCCCCCACCGGGCGTACCACCCCCGCGCCGCCGGGCGCGACCCCGCCGGGGAGCACGGGGCGGCCCACCCGGGCGGCCGGGGAGAGAACCCGCCCCCCGGCGCGTGGCGCGGGCGGCCCCCGGGGAAGGTTCGCCCATGGACACGGACCAGGCCCGCTCATGGCTCGCCACCGCCCTCGACGAGGCCCGCGCCGGGCTCCGTGAGGGCGGGATCCCGATCGGGGCCGCCCTCTACGCGGCCGACGGCACCCTCCTCGGGCGCGGGCACAACCGGCGCGTGCAGGACGGGGACCCCTCCGCGCACGCGGAGACCGCCGCGTTCCGGGACGCCGGGCGGCAGCGCTCGTACCGGGGGACGACCATGGTCACCACCCTCTCGCCCTGCTGGTACTGCTCCGGACTCGTCCGGCAGTTCGGGATCTCGCGGGTCGTCGTCGGGGAGGCCGAGACCTTCCGCGGCGGGCACGACTGGCTCGCCGGGCACGGCGTCGAGGTCGTCGTCCTCGACGATCCCGCGTGCGCCGCGCTCATGCGGGAGTTCGTCGCCGCACGCCCCGAGCTGTGGAGCGAGGACATCGGCGACGCGTGAGCCCCCGGGCCGCAGGCCCGCTACGGACTCGCAACAGACTCGAAAAGCCGAACGCTTTACCAACACACCGTCTATATCCTTGCGTTGACTGTGACGGGGGTGGCGGGGCATGGACAGGGAGCTGTACGGCCGCGAAGCGGTCCTGGACGACGGTGGCCTGATCGCGCGGCTCGGCGGGCTCACCCGGCACGGCGGTTCCCGGGTGGCGTACGAGCACGGGGACGATCCGCCCGTGACGGTCTTCACCGGCGGGCGCGGGATGGGGAAGACCGCCCTGCTCAAGGAGGTCCGCAACCGCTACAAGGGGTACACGCCACTCGCCCTGCTCGACTGCGCCCGCGTCGAGCCGCCCGACGACCACGGACAGGGCTGGACCCCGCTCATCGGGGCGCTGGCCGAGCTGGCCGTGCAGTTCTCGCCGAAGGTGCTCGGGGCGCGGCCCGTGCGGTTCCCCCGGCTCTCGCTCGGGCTCGTCGCCGTCGCCTCGATCTCCTGGTCCCTGGAGGACGACGAGCGGGCCCGGCACGACCTCCAGCGGCTCGGGCCGCTCCTCGCGACCGTCGACGCCACCCGGGGCGCCGCCGCCCACTGGGTCGGCAAGGTCCTCACCAAGCTCGCCGCCACCTTCGCGGAGACCGCCGCCCCGCTCGCCGGGCTGCTCGCCGAGGCGACCGTGGAGACCGTCCTCGAGGAGGTGTTCGGGCGGCTCCAGCGCACCTCCGAGAGCTGGTACGGCACCTACCGCAACGCGGGCGGGCGCGGGAAGGCCGGGCTCCAGCAGCTCGCCAACGACTTCGAGCAGGGCGGCCGGCGCCGCCAGGAGGCCGAGGCGTTCCTCGTCGGCTCCCTGACCGAGGACCTGCTCCGCGCCTACACCGGGCTCCGGCGCGGCAGCCGCGTCGGCCGGCCGCTGCTCCTCCTCGACAACGCCCACGAACCGCTGGGCCGGCAGCTGATCGAGCCGGTCCTGCGCGCCCGTGCCGAGGGCCGCCGGGACCGGATCGTCGTCCTGGCCGCCTCCCGGGTCCGCGACCACGAGGGGCTGCGCCAGGCCACCCGGACCCGGCTGCCGGAGACCGCGCACCGGGCCCCGTGCCCGCGCGGGACAAGCGTCGGCTCCGGCATCCTCGCCGTCGAACTGACGCCGCTCTCCCCGGCCCAGACCCGTACCGCCTTCGACCACTACGAACCGGCGGGCCGCGCCCCCGCCGAACTCGCCCGCGCCGTCCACCGGCTGACCGGCGGCCGTCCCCTCGGCGTGGCCCTCCTCGGCCGGGCCGCCGGCGAGGCGCCCGCCCACCTGCGGCCCGGGCTGACCCCGGGCCGGCTGCTCGACCTGACGGTGGAACTGCGCGAGGACGCCCCGCCGGTGCCGGTCGCCCCCGCGCTCCTCGCCGCGCTCCTCCCGGTGCCCCGGCTCGGCCCGTACGCCGTGCTCGCCGCCGCCCACGACGAGGAGTCCGCGCGGAAGCTGGCCCGCACCCGGCTCCAGGGCGAGTCCCTGGACGGCGACGTGGCGCTGCGCGTCCGCGACCGGCTGCGCGCCGAGGACTGGTCCGCGTCGGCGGCGGGCTCGCACCACTTCGTCGCCGACCCGCTGCTGCGCGCCCTGCTCCTGCACCGGCTGCGCTTCGAGGACGGCGACCACCCGCGCTACGCCGCCTGGCACGCCGTCCACGAGACCCTGCACCGCCACTACGGGCCCGGGCCGTACCGGCTCCACCACGACCTGGCGCTCGGCCGCACCGAGGAGGCCGTCACGCACCTGCGGGAGACCTTCCCCGAGCCGGACGTCCTCGACTGGCTCGGGCGGCTGCGGTTCGTCGCCTCCGCCCCGTACCCGCGCGAGCGGAGCGCGGTGGGGCACGATCCGCGCCGGGCCGTCGCCCTCGGCCGGGCCCCGGCCGGCGACCTGCCGGCCGGGCTCGACGCCGACGGCGTCGAACTGCACCTCTCCATACGCCGGCTGCTGCACGCCGTATGGCTGCTCACCGATCCGCTCGCGCTGCCCGACGAGGAGGTGGCCGACCTGCTCGCGCACGAACTGCGCAGGCTGTCCGGCCGCCACCTGTCGGGCAGCGGTTCGCTCTGGGACGCTGCCACCCACTGGCCGCGCGACATCCGCGCCTGGCGGGAGCCCTCGCTGCCGCCGGGCCGCGAGGACGGAGTCTGACGCCATGCCCGACCGACTCTCCGACCGGCCGTTCGACCGGCTGCGCCGCCGCGTCCGCACCCCCCGCCAGAAGCTCGCCGCCCTCCTCGTCGCGGCCGTCGTCGTCCTCGGCCTCGGCGGGTACGGCGTCGCCCGGCTGACCACCCCGGAGGACCGCTCCTGCGCGGCGGGCGTCGAACGCCCGGTGGGCAGCGAGGAGTGCGTCGGCGTCAACGGCGACGGCCACGACTTCGGGATCGGCGACCTGAGCGGGATCGCCGGGGCCATCGGCGCCGAGAACGCCACGCTCAAGCCCGACGAGTACGTGACCGTCGCCCTGCTGCTTCCGCTGACCTCCACCGACGGGGGCATGCGCGTCAAGGTGCTGCACGAGCTGCGGGGCGCCTACGCCTACCAGTACCGCGCCAACCACGACTCCAACGACGAACTCCCCAGGATCCGGCTCGTCCTCGCCAACACCGGGAAGGCCAACGCCCACTGGCGCGCCACCGTGGACCGGCTCGTCGCGATGAAGGACTCCGGCGACCGGCTCCGGGCCGTCTCCGGCGTCGCCACCTCCTCCGCCGAGGTGCGGGAGGCGGTCGCGGCCCTCACCGGGGCCGGGATCGCCGTGGTCGGCACCACCATCACCGCCGACGACATCGCCAACTCCCCCGGCAACGAGCGCTTCCCCGGCCTCGCCCGCGTCTCGCCCACCAACAGCGACGAGGCGAGGGCCCTCGCCCACTTCGGGCGCGTGGACGCCACGAAGGCGATCCTCGTCCAGGACACCCGCAGCGGCGACCACTACACGGACACCCTCAAGGCCGCCTTCTCCGCCATCCTCAAGGGCATCCCCCACCAGCCGGAGCTCTTCACCTCGCCCCCCGACCCCAACGAGGAGGGCACCACCGCCAACACCTTCCGCCAGATCACCCACCTGATCTGCGACGCCCGTCCCGAGACCGTGTTCTTCGCGGGCCGCCACACCCAGCTGCGCCAGTTCATCAACGCGCTGGGGGCGCGCGGCTGCTCCGACCGGCCCCTGACCGTCCTGACCGGGGACGAGGGCTCGTACCTGGGCGCGGACACGAAGCTCGACCGGAACGCCCTGAAGGCGAAGCTGACCGTGCGGTACGCGTCGCTCGCCCACCCGGACGCCTGGACGCCGGCCGGGGGGCGCCGGATTCCGGCCACGGGCGGTTCCCCGGAGGCGTACGCGACCTTCCTGAAGGACATCGGCCGTGACCCGAAGCAGCCGGTGGCGCTCGCGGACGGGCAGGCGATCGTGGCGTACGACGCGATGGCGACGGCGGTCCACGCGATCCGCCAGGCCACCCCGCAGGGGGCCCGCCGCCCGTCGGCGGAGGACGTGGCCCGGCAGTGGCCGCAGGTGAAGGCGTCGCTGCGGGTGTGGGGGGCGAGCGGCTGGATCTGCCTGGACAACTACGGCAACCCGTACAACAAGGCGGTGCCGATCGTGGAACTCGCCCCGGACGGCTCCCAGCGCTTCGTGCAGATCGCCTGGCCGGAGGGGCACCCGCCGGAGGCGTCGTGCCTGCCGCCGAACCGGGACTGACCGTACGGGGGCCTACGGCTCCCATGTCGGCCAGGGCGCCAGGTCCCGCTCGTACAGCTCCCGCAGGTGGAGCCAGCGCTCGGACGTCCGCTCCCGCCAGTCGGCGGGACGGCCGTCCAGGGCGCGGGCGAGGCACTCCAGGTGGTCGTGCCAGGCGGCGAGCCGGTCCAGGAGGTGCTCGCGCGGCCCCCGGAACTCGTTGGTGAGGCGCAGCACGGTCGATCCGTCGCCGCCGGGCCCCGGCTCCAGGTGGAACCGGATGCGTCCGTGCGTCGGATCGACCGTGTACTCGGCGACGGACCCGGGGTCCCAGGCGGTCACCCGCCCGGGGTCCTCGGTGTCGCCGCTGGTCAGCCGGTGGAGGACGACCCGCCCGCCGAGCCGGGGCTCCAGCGGGTCGGCCGCGCACAGCCAGCCCGCCAGGCCCTCGGGGGTGGCGACGGCCGTCCACACCTCGGGCGGTGGATGGGGCAGCTCGACGGCGTACCGCACCAGGTGGGTGCCGTCGTCGCGGGTCTCGCTCCTGCCCCGTGGCATCTCGCTCATCCCTCCAGCGTCGCCCCGGGGCGGGAGCGGTGCCAGCCCGGCGGGGTCAGACCCCGGCGTAGGAGTGCTTGCTGGTCACGAAGATGTTCACGCCGTAGTAGTTGAAGAGGAAACAGGCGAAGGCGACGAGGGCGATGTACGCGGCCTTCCGCCCCTTCCAGCCGGCCGTCGCGCGCGCGTGCAGGTACGCGGCGTACCCCACCCACGTGATGAAGGACCAGACCTCCTTGGCGTCCCAGCCCCAGTAGCGGCCCCACGCGTCACCGGCCCAGATGGCGCCCGCGATGATCGTGAAGGTCCAGAGCGGGAAGATCGCCGCGTTGACCCGGTAGGAGAACTTGTCGAGCGAGGCCGCGGAGGGCAGCCGCTCCAGGACCGAGCGGGCGAAGGAACCGGGGTTCCCGCCGGTCGCGAGCTTGTTCTCGTACGAGTCGCGGAAGAGGTACAGCAGGGTCGCGACCGCGCCGAGGTAGAAGACCGCGCCGCAGAAGATCGCGGTGGAGACGTGGATCCACAGCCAGTACGAGTCGAGCGCCGGCACGAGCTGGTCGCTCGGGGTCTTCAGCCAGGTGGTGGCCACGCCCAGGTCGAGCAGGACGGTGGTGACCAGGGGGAGGCCGATCCAGCGGACATCCTTCTTGGCGAGGAGGAAGCCGAGGTACGCGCCGACCGCCACCGTGGAGAAGGTGGTGGAGAACTCGTACATGTTGCCCCAGGGGGCCCGCTGCACGGCGAGCGCCCGGGAGACCACGCCCGCCGCCTCGATCAGGAACGCGAGGGCGGTGAGCGAGACGGCGACCCGGCCGTACAGGTCGCCCTTGACCGTGCCGCCGGCCGCGCCGGGGCCGTCCGGCACGTCCCGGGTGCCGGCGGCGGAGCGCGTGACGACCTCCGGCCGGTCCAGGACGGCGGTGGTCCCGGCCTTCTTGGTCCGGACGGTCACGGCGGGGGCCGGGGCCCCCCGGGTGAGCGCGGCGGCGGTGCGGCCGACCTTGCTGCGGCTGCCGAGGACCCACTCGGCGATGTGGGCGAAGAAGGCCAGCGTGTAGACGGCCATCGAGGAGTAGATGAGCACGTCGCTCATCCGCGCCAGGCTCTCGTCGGTCGTGGCGGCGAGGATCACTTGTCAGCCTCTCCAGAAGGGGCGGGGTCTGCCGCGGGTACGGCGGGTGCGGCGGTTCCGCCGGACGCGGCGGTTCCGTCCGCGGTGTCCGGTGCGGCCTCCGGATCGGTGCGCGGACCGGCCGGCGACGTCTCACCGCCGGGCGGGGGTTCCGGGGCGGGCGGGGCCAGGGCCGCGAGCGCGGCCGTGAGGTCGCCCAGCTCCTCGGGCAGCCGGGCGGACTCGCTGCGGCCGAGCCCGGCCGCCTCGACGACGGTCACGCCGTCCTCGCCCCGTACGGCCCGGACCCAGATCCGGCGCCGCTGGATGAAGAGCGAACCGGCCAGGCCGGCGATCGCGGCGATCGCGCCCGCGAGGGCGAGGCCGTTGCCCGGCTGCTGCGAGATCTGGAAGCTCGCCCACTCCTTGATGTCCTTCTCGAAGGTGATCGAGCCGGCGCCGTCGGGGAGCGTCATGGTCTCGCCGGGCAGCACGCGCTGGGCGAGCTTGTTGCCGGACGCGTCCGTGAACTGCTTCATCTTGGACTTGTCGAGCTGGTACACGTTCTGCGGGAGGCCCGAGTCCACGCGCAGGTCGCCGTGGTAGCCGGTGAGCGCCATGACCGGGAAGTCGAGCGCCGGGAACTGCGAGAACATCGTGCCCTTGCCGGCGCCCGCGAAGGTCGGCACGAAGAACGCCTGGAAGCCCAGCTGCTCCTTCCTGCCGTTCTTGTCGCGGTAGCCGTCCATGACCTTGATCGCGCCGGTCGAGGTGATGTTGTTGTCGATCGGCAGCAGGGGCACGGCGCCGTGGAAGACGGTCTTGCCGCGCCCGTCCCTGACGGTGACGACGGGGGCGTAGCCGTGGGCGATCAGGTAGACCTTGGAGTCGCCGACCCTCAGCGGCTCGTTGACCCGGACGACCGCCTTCCGGTCCGCGCCGCCCCGCGAGTAGGTGACGGCCGCCTCGAAGGTGCGCGGGGTGCCGCGCTGCGGGCCGTTCTTCTCGTACG
The DNA here is from genome assembly GCF_055591945.1 of Streptomyces sp. NPDC041191. Classification (NCBI taxonomy): domain Bacteria; kingdom Bacillati; phylum Actinomycetota; class Actinomycetes; order Kitasatosporales; family Streptomycetaceae; genus Streptomyces; species Streptomyces sp. NPDC041191. Next base: position 302,489 of record NZ_JBVIZC010000010.1, read on the forward strand.
TGCCCTCGAAGGAGTCCAGCCGGAAGCTGAACGGCTCCAGCTCGTCGGTGCCGAACCAGGAGCCGGACTTGAAGTCGTCGTACTGCGTGAGCGTGTTGGAGAAGCCGTCGCCCTCGACGATCAGCTTGCCGCCCTCGGACTTGAGGAGCTGGCCCCAGGCGAAGGCGACGAGCATCACGATCAGGGCGACGTGGAAGGCCAGGTTGCCGGCCTCGCGCAGGTAGCCCTTCTCGGCGGCGACCGCGTCCCCGGCGGTGTGGGAGCGGAAGCGGCGGCCCCTGAGGAGCGCGAGCGCGGCCTCGCGGACCCGCTCGGGCTCGGCGTCGGTGCGCCAGGTGGCGTACGCGGGGAGCCGGTCGAGGCGGCGGGGCGCACCCGGCGGCCGGCCGCGGAGCTGGCCGACGAACTGCAGGGTGCGCGGCACGATGCAGCCGATGAGGGAGACGAACAGCAGGATGTAGATCGCGGAGAACCACACCGAGCTGTAGACGTCGAAGAACTGGAGCTTCTCGTAGAGCGGCGCGAGGGTGGTGTGGGCCTCCTTGAAGGCCCGCACCTTCAGCTCGTCCGCGCTGTTCTGCGGGACGAGGGAGCCGGGGACGGCGCCCAGGGAGAGCATGAAGAGGAGGATCAGGGCGACCCGCATGGAGGTCAGCTGGCGCCAGAACCAGCGCACCCAGCCGACGGCCCCGAGGACGGGGCCGCCCGCGGGGGCGTCCGGCCGGTCCTCCCGGGGGGCGGTCGACAGCCGCGCGCCGGCCGCCTCGTCGGCGGCCGCGGCGTTCTCCGTGGTGTCGGTCATGTCGGTCGTACCGGCCTTGCTCATGGAACTCAGATCCCCACCGTGAAACCGCTGGACCAGCCCTGCATCGTGGCCACCATGCTGTCCCACGCGCCCGTGAGGAGCAGGACCCCGGTGAGGACCATCATGCCGCCGCCGATCCGCATGACCCACGCGTAGTGCCTCTTGACCCAGCCGAACGCGCCGAGCGCCTTGCGGAAGGCGACGGCCGCGAGCACGAACGGTACGCCGAGACCGAGGCAGTACGCGAAGGCGAGCACCGCGCCGCGCCCGGCGCTGGCCTGCTCCAGGGCGAGCGCGTTGACGGAGGCGAGGGTCGGGCCGATGCACGGGGTCCAGCCGATGCCGAAGAGGGCGCCGAGCAGGGGGGCGCCGACGAGGCCGGCGACGGGCCTCCGGTGGAAGCGGAACTCGCGCTGGGTGATCCAGGGCATCAGGCCGAGGAAGAACGCGCCCATGAGGATCATGAGCACGCCGAGGACCGTGGTGAGCGTCCCCCGGTACTCCTGGAGGGTGGACCCGAAGTAGCCGAAGAGGGCGCCGCCGGAGACGAACACGGCGGTGAAGCCGAGGACGAAGAGGGCGGCGCCGGCGGTCATCCGGCCGCGGCGGCCGTCCGCGAGGTCGGTGCCGGTGACGCCGGTCACGTAGCTGAGGTAGCCGGGGACGAGCGGCAGGACGCACGGCGAGAAGAAGGAGACCAGGCCGCCGAGGACCGCGAGGGGGAGGGCGAGCAGCAGGGCTCCGCTGGTGACCGTCTCGTTCACCGGGTCACTTCTCCTTGAGAAGCGGGTCGATCATCGAGCGGAGCTTCTGTTCGTCGAGGGCCAGCAGGGCGCGGGCGGCGATCCTGCCCTCCTTGTCGAGGACGACGGTGGAGGGGATGCCCTGGAGGCTGAGGGTGCCCTTGGGGAAGCCGAAGAGGATCAGCTTGCCGTCGGGGTCGTAGAGGCTCGGGTAGGGGACCTTGTAGTCCTGCTCGAAGGTGAGCGCCTGCTGCTTGTTGAAGTCGCGGGTGTTGAGGCCGACGAACGCGACGCCCTTGCCCTCGAGGTCGGCGGCGACCTTCGCGAAGTGGGGGGCCTCGGCGCGGCAGGGGCCGCACCAGGAGCCCCAGGCGTTGAGGACGACGACCTTGCCCTTGAGGTCGGCGACGTCGAGCCGCTTGCCGTCGAGGGTCTCGCCCGCGAGCTTCCCGGTGGCCGCCCGGCTGCCCTTGGCGGCGGTGGAGACGCCGCCCTTGCTGGTGACGAAGTTGGTGTTGCCGCCGCCGCCGGAGGTGCCGCCGCCGTCGCCGCCGCAGGCCGAGAGCGCGAGGGCGGCGGTCAGCACTCCGACGGCGAGCAGGGTGCGTCGAGGGGCGCGGCTAGGGCTCATGTGAAAAGTTTCGCATGAGCGTTTGGGGGATCTTGGCCACCCCCCTACGTGCCCGTAAAGCCCCTTGTCAAGACCGGCTAAGCGGACGGCGGGGCCGACGGGGTCCTCCCGGCGCCCGTGGGGGTCGCCGGGGCGGGCCGGAGGAAGGCGTTCCAGCCGCCGGCCGGCTTCTGGCCGACTCCCAGGCCGCGCAGTCTGGCGAGGATCCTGGGGTCCTGGACGTCGAGCCAGTCCACGAACTGCCGGAAGGAGACGAGCCGGACGTCCTTCTTCCCGGCCATCCCCTTGAGGGCTTCCTCGACGGCGTCCATGTAGATGCCGCCGTTCCACTGCTCGAAGTGGTTGCCGATGTAGAAGGGCGCGCGGTTGGTCTCGTACGCGCGCCGGAAGCCGGAGAGGTACGCCTCCGTCGCCTGCCTGCGCCAGCCCGGGTAGCGCGAGGGCATGCCCTTCGTCGAGTTCTTCGACTGGTTGGCGAGCATGTTGTAGTCCATGGAGAGGACCTCGAAGGAGTGCCCGGGGAAGGGGACGGCCTGGAGCGGCAGGTCCCAGACGCCCTGGCGCTTCTCGGGCCAGGTCTGGCGGCCGCCGGGCGAGCTGGCGTCGTAGCGCCAGCCGAGCCGCTTGGCGGTGGGGAGCAGCTTGTCCTGGCCGAGGAGGCAGGGGGTGCGGCCGCCGACGAGCTCCTTGGAGTAGTCGAAGGGGAGCGGGTCGAGGTCGGTCCAGCCGCTGTTCGTCTTCCACTGGGTGACGAACTTCACCGCCTGGTCGATCTCGCTCTGCCACTGGGCCGGGGTCCAGTTCCCGACGGAGCCGGAGCCGCCGCAGAAGTGCCCGTTGAAGTGGGTGCCGATCTCGTGGCCGTCGAGCCATGCCTGCCGGACGTACTTCAGGGTGTCCTTGATGTGGGGGTCGGTGAGGTAGCCGATGTCGGAGGCGCCGACGCGGTTGTTCGGCGGGCGGTAGAGGTTCTTCTTCGACTCGGGGAGGAGGTAGATCCCGGAGAGGAAGAAGGTCATCGCCGCGCCGTGGTTCCTGGCGAGTTCCAGGAAGCGGGGGAAGAGGCCGTTGCCGACCTCGCCGGCGCCGTCCCAGGAGAAGATCACGAACTGGGGCGGGGTCTGGCCGGGTTCGAGCGGGACGGGGGCGTCGGGCTGGTGGGGCTGCTTGCCGGTGTCGGCGGTGGACCCGTCGCCGATGAGCCGGACGGCGTCCTTCGTCGGGGCGGGGGTGCCGGAGCCCGTCGTGGCGTCGCCGGGCCTGTTGGGTCCGGGATGACCCGTATTGTCCTTCTTCGAGGTGCTGCACGCCGCGACGCCCACGGCCGCCGCGGCACCAACGCCCGCCCCGAGCAGCCCCCTTCGAGAGATCCCACTGATTTCGCGCATGTCTTCCCCATTCGCGCTGACGTATGACCTAAACGTCATCCAAACCGACAATCAGTGAGATGCGAGGAGGAACACGGAGGTTCCGGGAATGGGCACAAAGATTTCAGGGCGTTCGAATGACAGGAACATCATCCGAACGCCCCGAACTGTGGCCCTTCTCCGCGGCGCTGTCCAGTGCCGTGCGGAAAGCGCCGGAGAACGTCCTACGCGCCGAAAGCCTTCGACTTCCCCGCGGCCGACTTCCCCCTGGCCGGCTTCGCGCCCGCGAGGAGGTGCGCCGGGACGAGGTCCCGGGCCGGCTCGCTGTACCCCACCGAGACGATCGTGTCCCCCCGGTACGTGAACGACGTCAGCGAGGCCAGCGTGCACTGCCGCCGCCGCGGGTCGTGCCAGAGGCGCCGCTTCTCCACGAAGCTGCGGACGATCCAGATCGGGAGCTGGTGGCTGACGCAGACCGCCTCGTGCCCCCGGGCCGCGTCCTTCGCCGCGTCCAGCGCGCCCATCATGCGGACGACCTGTTCGACGTACGGCTCGCCCCACGACGGCTGGAACGGGTTGGTCAGGTGCTTCCAGTTCGCCGGCTTGCGCAGCGCCCCGTCGCCCACGCCGAAGGTCTTGCCCTCGAAGACGTTGGCCGCCTCGATGAGACGCGGGTCGCTGTCCAGGTCCAGGCCGTGGGACGCGGCGATCGGCGCCGCCGTCTCCTGCGCCCGCTCCAGCGGGGAGGCGACGACGTACGTGATGTCGCGCTCGGTCAGGTGCTCCGCGACCCGGTCCGCCATCCGCCGGCCGAGGTCGGAGAGGTGGTAGCCGGGGCGGCGCCCGTAGAGGACGCCGTCGGGGTTGTGCACCTCGCCGTGGCGCATCAGGTGGACGACGGTGACGTCGTCGTCGCTCTTCGCCCGGACCCGGTCCTCGGGCGTGGTCGCGGAGCCGGTCGCGACCTCGGTGCCGGTGGGGCGCCCGGTCCCGCTCAGGTGCTTCTCCCCGGTGCGCCCGTTCGTCGCGTCGCTCATGCCGTGGCCTCCGCGGCGGCGCGGGCGGCGGCCGGCAGGGCGGCGGCGATCCGCTCGACGGCCCGCTCGTCGTGCGCGGTCGACACGAACCAGGACTCGAACGCGGACGGCGGCAGGTACACCCCGTCGGCCAGCATCGAGTGGAAGAAGGCGTTGAAGCGGAAAGCTTCCTGCCGCTTCGCCCCGTCGTAGTCGCGCACCTCGTCGGCGGTGAAGAAGACCGAGAACATGTTGGAGGCGGTCTGCAGCCGGTGCGCCACGCCCTCCTTGGCCAGCGCGCCGGTGACCAGGCCCTGGATCTCCCGCGAGACCGCGTCCACCTTCTCGTACGCGGCGTCGTCGAGCAGCCGCAGCTGCGCGAGGCCGGCGGCGGTGGCGACCGGGTTCCCGGAGAGGGTGCCCGCCTGGTAGACCGGCCCGGCCGGGGCCAGGTGCCCCATGACGTCGGCGCGGCCGCCGAACGCGGCGGCCGGGAAGCCGCCGCCCATGACCTTGCCGAAGGTCATCAGGTCGGGCCGCACGCCGTCGACGCCGTACCAGCCGGCCCGCGAGGTGCGGAAACCGGTCATCACCTCGTCGGAGATGTACAGCGCGCCGTTCTCCCGGCACAGGTCCGCCAGGCCCTGGTTGAAGCCCTCGGCCGGCGGGACGACGCCCATGTTGCCCGGCGACGCCTCCGTGATCACACAGGCGATCTCACCCGGGTGCGCGGCGAACGCCGCCCGCACCGCCTCCAGGTCGTTGTACGGCAGCACGATCGTGTCACCGGCCTGCGCGCCGGTCACACCGGGCGTGTCCGGCAGGCCGAAGGTGGCCACGCCCGAGCCGGCCGCGGCGAGCAGCGCGTCCACGTGGCCGTGGTAGCACCCCGCGAACTTGACGACCTTCGCGCGCCCGGTGAACCCGCGCGCGAGCCGGATCGCGGACATCGTCGCCTCGGTGCCGGAGGAGACCAGGCGCACCTGCTCGACCGGCTCGATCCGCGCGACGATCTCCTCGGCGAGCGCGACCTCGCCCTCGCCGGGCGTACCAAAGGAGGTGCCGCGCTCCACGGCCTCCCGCACGGCGGCGGTGACCTCGGGGTGCGCGTGGCCGAGGATCATCGGCCCCCACGAACAGACCAGGTCGACGTACTCGCGCCCGTCCGCGTCGGTGAGGTACGGACCGGAACCGGACACCATGAACCGGGGCGTTCCGCCCACCGCCCGGAAGGCACGCACCGGTGAGTTCACGCCGCCGGGCGTCACGAGGGAAGCGCGGTCGAAAAGCGTCTGTGAGACTGGGGCTTCGTATGAATACGGCACTGTGATCCTGACCTGCGAGAACGACGTCGGTCACGACATCGGGAACGGAGGGACGGCGTGGACATCCTGTGCGTTACGCCGGGGCGCCCGCCCTCCGCGTCTGCGAAACTGGGGCGTCATAGGGATGACTCACGGATTCCATGGTGTCAGAGGCCACGGCGTTCTCGCGGACGGGTGTTTCGCCGCGGGTGCGTGGGGGAGGTCACTGACACGATGATCGGGTTGCGCGGCGGAGTCGTGCTGCCGAGAAAAAGCAGTCGGGTGGAGATATGCATCGCGGTGGCGGACCGGGCGAGGGGACGGGAGACCTGGGTCCGGAGTCTGCCCGGCGGGGAAGGCACCGGCGCCGGCGGACCGAGGACCCGGTCCCGGGAAATCCGGGCAAGCCGGCCCGGCCGGGAGGTCCGGGCTCTCCGGACGGAACGGCCACGGAAAGCGGGAGGAGCCGGTTGGGGGTGACGTACAAGTACTTCGGAGCGCCCGACGGCGCCACGGCGGCCCGCGTCCCCATCTCGATGCGCCCGGAGGAGCTGGGCGGCGACGAGCTGGGCATGGGCGGCATGTTCACCAAGATCAAGCCGGAGACCATAGCGGCCATGGTCCTCACCGGCATCCAGGGCATGCCCCTGCACAAGGTGCCCCCGCTGGAACTGGTCGTGCTGCACCCCGACTACGCGGTCGTGAAGCTGCCCATGACCGTCGTCGACCCCCTGCGCGCGATCGGCGAGGAGTCGGTCGGCGCCGCCGCCTTCATCTGGTCCACCGTCCCCGACCGGGGCGGCCCCCGCGACGCCTTCGACGTCTACCGGCTCCTCCACGAATGGCAGGACTTCAGCCACCGGCTGCACGAGGCGGGGCACCAGCCGTACTGCCTGGTGTGGCCCTGAGCCGGGACCGCGCGGGCCCGGGCGCGGGCCTGGCCCCGGTGCCGGCGCTGACTCCGGCCCTGGCCCCGGCGCTGGCTCCGGCTTCGGTTCCGGGGAGAACCGCTCGCCGTCCCGGACGCCCCTGAGGCTCCCCCGCCGTCCCCCGAGGACCCCGAGGCCGGCCTCTCGTCCCGGGCCGCCCTGAGGCCCGGACGGTCCCGCGGGTCCCGTCCGCGTTCCGCCCCTTCTTCCCGCCGACGGTCCACGGCTTCTCCCGTTCTCCCGCCGACGGCCTACGGATTCTCCTGCGGACGGTCTACGAGCAGGCGTTTCGCCGCCGTTCTCGCGCGCATAAGTGATGAAGTTAGGACGAATGGGATGTCATACGTGGAAGCCGCGCCCCCGGGAGGGGCTCGCTCCCTCGCGGAAGCGCCTCCTCACGGAGTGCTCATCCCCCGATGGGAGCGCCTTACGCCCTGTGGGAGCCCCGTACGAGGAAGGACCTGACGCGTGAGCGGAGTACGAACGGCCGGCGAGCCCATGCAGATCTCCGAGGTCGCCGCACGGACCGGGCTGCCCCTGCGCACCATCCGGCAGTACGAGGACAGCGGCCTGGTCGCCCCCTCGGCGGCCTCGCCGGGCGGTTTCCCCCTCTACACGGACGAGGACGTGGCCCGGCTCATGGTGGTCCGCCGGATGACGCCGCTCGGCTTCACCCTCGACGAGTCCCGTGAACTCCTCACGGCGATGGACCTGCTGGCCGCCGACCGGCCGGGGACGGACACCGCGCTCGACCCGGACGAGCGGACCGCGCTCGTGTCCCGCGTCCACCGCTACGAGCAGGCCGCCGCCGAGCGGGTCGCGGAACTCCAGACGCAGCTCGCCCGCGCGGAGGAGTTCGCCCGGTCCCTCCGCTCCCGCCTCGCGATGGCCCCGGCCTGACCGGAAGCGGAGTCAGGGCGCCAGTACCTCCGCGAGGTCGCGGAGGAACCGGGCGTACGCGGCGGGGCTGGGCGGGGTCTCCGGGTTCCAGGGGACGAGCCGCACCCCGGACGGGAGGCCGTACGGGGGCGTGGCGTGCCCCCGGTTGTCGAAGAGGACCAGATCCGGGCGGAGTCCGGCCGGCCGTTCCCAGTCCGTGGTGAGCCAGTTCGCCCCGGGTCCGGGACCGGGGTCGATCATCCGGACGCCGATCCCGGAGAGCCACGCCAGCTCGGGCCACGCCCGAGGGCGGGCCAGGTGCACCTCGTCGGGCCCCGCCCCGGAGAGGGCGAGCACCCCGAGCCCGGTCCGTACGACGGCCTCCCGGAGCGCGGCCTCCGCCGACGCGAACTCCGCCAGCGCGGCTCCCCGGCCGAGCCCGGTCGCCGGGCTCGCGGTCACCGGGTACCCGGTTTCCTGGCCGACGGTTTCCGGGCCGACGCCCTCCGGGTGCGCGGTGTGCGGACCGGCGGCCTTCCGTCCCCCCGCCTCCCCGTGCTCGGCGTGCGGCCCCAGGAACGTCAGGCCGGCGGCCAGCGCGTCGAACCGGCCGAGAATGTCCCGCAGGCCGGACCCGCCGCCGACGGAGAGCACGACGAGCGGCACCCCGATCCGTGCGGCGAGCCCCCCGTCCAGCGCGTACGGGTCCTTCCCGTCGTACGTCACGTCGACCACGAGGTCCGGCCGCAGCGCCCCCAGGCCCTCCTCGTCCAGGCCCCGGCCGGGGCCGAGGTACGGCACGCCGACCGCCTCCAGGATGCCCGCCTTCGCCGGGTCGGGCGTGTCGCCGTCGTGCCCGGAGCCGTACACGGCGACCGGCGTCACCCCCAGGTCGTACAGGGCGGCCCCGGCCCGTACGTACGCGACCACCCGCCTCGGCACGTGGTCCGCCCGCAGCTCCTCGCCCCTGTCGTCCGTGAACTCCCATGCCTGTGCTCCGGACATGCGCCGCTCCCTCCCCGGCCGGAATCTCCCTCTTCCGTCACCTTGGAACGGTTGTGCGGTCCGCACAAGAGGGCCTGTGGGCGCGCACCGGGCCGGGGAGGGGCGGCCGGCGCGCCGGTCCCGGGCTCACCGGGCGCGCGGGTCGCGGCCCGTCGTCGCGAGCAGGCGCTCGAAGGCGGTGGCGCTTTCCGGCAGCTCGACGGCCTCCCCGAAGACCTTCATCTCGCGGCCCATCGGCGCCATCCGCTCCACCTCCCCGGCCAGTTCCGCCACCACGACGGGGTCGGGCTCGAAGGTCCGGCCGGTGGCCCGGGCCAGGTCCCAGGCGTGCACGGTCAGATCGAGCAGCACCATGGCGCCGACCGTCCGCGCGGGCAGCCCCATCGCACCGGACGTGCCCTCGTCGGCGCCGGGCGCCGACCACGCCTCGACCAGCTTCCCGGTCTCCGTCCCGAACAGCTCGCGCCAGTCGGCCCCGGAGACCCGGTCCGGAGTCTCCGAGAAGTCGGGCGTCCCCTTGGCGGCGAGGACCTGGAAGTTCACGACGACGTTGAAGAGGTGGTTGAGCAGGGCACGCACGTCGTACTCGGCGCAGGGCGTGGGTGCGCCGAGCGACGCGTCGTCGGTGCCCCCGACCACGGGGACGGCGTCGGCCGCCGCGATGCGGAGCAGGTCACCGATGCGGGGTGTGGCGTCATTCGTCATGGAACCGACGCTAGGAGGCGCGCGCGGGCGGGTCTTGAAGAAACGCGACGGCACGCGCCTAGCATGCGGACCATGCCCGATTCCGCTCCCCGCCGGGACACCCGGGGCATCGTCGACCCCGCCGGACTGTTCTCCCGCGTCCGCTTCCGCCGGCACGTACCGGCGCCGGAACTGCGGCCCTACCTGGAGCACTACTGGCTGATCGACTGGGAGCTGTCCGAGCCGTACGCGGCCCACCTCGTCCCGCACCCGTCGGTGAACGTCGTCTTCCAGCGGTACGGCCCCCTCGGCGCCCCGGCGGAAACCGCGCGTTCGTCGGCCGAGGTCTCGGGGATCGGACTCGGCCTGTCCACCCGGAAGCTGGCGGGGGCGGGCCGGGTCTGCGGAATCCAGTTCCGCCCCGGCGGCTTCCGCCCCTTCGCGCCCGCGTGGCCGGCGTCGGCGTGGACGGGCCGCAGGGTCCCGCTGAACGGGGTGTTCCCGGAGGCGGGTGGGGGCGGGGGCGCGTTCCCGGGTGGGGACGAGGGTGACGACGCGGGCGCGTTCCCGGGCGCGGGTGAAGGCGCGGACGCGTTCCCGGGTGGGAGCGAAAGCGGGGGCGCGAGTCCCGACGTCCTGGCCTCCGTCCTCTCCCCCGACGACGACCACGCGCGCGTGGCGGCGCTCGACGCCTTCCTCCTGGCCCACGGCCCCGTCCCCGATCCGGCCGCCGACCGGGCCGTGGAGCTGGTGGACCTGATCCGCGCGGACCGTACGATCCGGAAGGTGTCCCGGCTCGCCTCCGCGTCGGGCCTGTCGCCGCGTTCGCTCCAGCGCCTCTTCGCCGACCACGTCGGGGTCGGCCCGAAGTGGGTGATCCTGCGCTACCGGACGCACGAGGCCCTGGAACGCGCCGGGGCCGCCGGGGCGGCGGGTCCCCCGGACTGGGCGGCCCTCGCGGCCGAGCTGGGCTACAGCGACCAGGCCCACCTCGTACGGGACTTCACGGCGACCATCGGGGTGCCGCCGACGGCGTACGCCCGCGCGTTGTCGGAGCCCTGACCTACCGTACGGGCATGGACGAGCCCACACGCGTACGCCTGGAACCCTGGTCCGCGGAGGACGACGGTCTGCTGCGAGCCCTGAACGCACCGGAGTTGACGGACCACCTCGGCGGCCCGGAGACCGGGGAACAGCTCGCGCGGCGCCACCTGCGGTACGTGGGGATGAGCGCGGGCGCCCCGGACGCGGGCCGCATGTTCCGGGTCGTACTGCTCCCGGAGGAGGTCACGGCGGGCAGCGTCGGCTTCTGGCCGCGGACCTGGGACGACGAACCGGTGTACGAGACCGGGTGGGCCGTACTGCCGGGCTTCCAGGGCCGGGGCGTGGCGACGGCCGCCGCGCGCGCGGTGATCGCGGAGGTCTCGGAGGTCGTGAAGGGCACAAAGGTCACGGAGGGCGCGGGGGTCGCGGAGGGCGCGGGGGTCGCGGAGGACATGGAGGCCGCAGGGGCACGGGCGGCGGGCCTCCGCCGCTTCCTGCACGCGTTTCCGTCGACGGACAACGCCGCTTCGAACGCGGTGTGCCGCGGGGCCGGGTTCGAGCTGCGCGGCGAGCGGGACCTCGCGTACCCGCCGGGCCGTCCGATGCGGTGCAACGACTGGCGGTTCGGCCTGGCGGGTCCGGATCAGGGGGTCTGATCCGGCGCGGTGAGCGGCCGGGTGAAGTGGAAGGCCACGATGTCGAAGCGTTCCCTCAGGTAGAAGCGGTGGGCGCCGGTGCGGTGGGTGCCCGAGTCCAGGTTGAGTTCATGGCAGCCGGCCGCGCGGGCACGGGTCTCCAGGTGGGCGAGGAGGGCGTGCCCGACGCCGGTGGAGCGGTCGGCTGCGGCCGTCACCAGATCGTCGACGTAGAGGCTGCGCAGGGAGCTGGTGTTGACGACGATCCGCCAGCCGGCCGCACCGACGCAGCGGCCGTCGTCCGCGTAGGCCGCGCTGAACCGCAGCCCCTGGGCGTGCCCGGCCCCGTAGACCTCCCGGAAGAGTTCCGGGGTGAGGTGGGGGCGGAGTTCGGAGAGCACCGGCAGGAGGTCGCTCTCCAGCCGGGGGTCCTCCGGTGCGAGGTCGGTGATCTTCATGCCGGGACGGTACCCCAGGTTTTTTCGGGGTTGACGAACAGCGACCTCGTCACGAATCGTTATCTGCGTAACACAACCTATTCGTGACGCAGTGGATTCACGGCGCGCGGCCCGTCGGCAGCGCCCCTCCTCCACCGGCGCCCCCTTCCGGAAAGGACCCCCATGACCGTTCTCGTCACCGGCGGCCGCGGCCGCGTCGCCACCGCCCTGCTCGGCCTCCTCGCCTCCGCCGGCATCGACGCCAGGGCCGGTTCCAAGGACCCCGCCGGCCTGTCCCCGCCCGCCGGAACCGCCACCGTGCGCTGCGACCTCTCCGATCCGGCCACCTTCGACACCGCCCTGAAGGGCGCCGAATCCGTCTTCCTGTACGCCGACCCCACACACGCCGCCGCCTTCGCCGAGCGGGCCCGAGCCACCGGCGTCGAGCACGTCGTCCTCCTCTCCTCCAGCTCCGTCCTCGCCCCGGACGCCGCCGGGAACGCGATCGCCGCCTCCCACCTCATGGCCGAGCGGGCCCTGACGGCCGCCGCCGGGGCCGGAGGCTTCGAGGTCACCCTCCTCCGGCCGGGCGCCTTCGCCACCAACGCCCTCCAGTGGGCCCCCGCCCTCCGGAGCGGCCACGGACCGGCCCTGCCGTACCCGCACGCCCACAGCGACCCGATCCACGAGCGCGATGTCGCCGAGGCCGCCCTCGCCGTCCTCACCGAGCCCCGGCTGCGCGGCTCCTCGTACCTGCTGACGGGTCCCGAATCGCTGGACTTCACCGAACAACTGGCGGTCGTCGCCGGGGCGACGGGCCGCCCCGCGCCGTACACCGCCGTCGCGCCCGGGACATGGAAGGAGTCGACGGCCGCCCACATACCGGAAGCGTTCGCGGACGCCCTCCTCTCCCACTGGGCCTCCCACGACGGCCGACCGGTTCCCCTGACCGGCACCGTCGAGGAACTGACCGGCCATCCGGCCCGCACCTTCGCCACCTGGGCCGCCGACCACGCGAAGGCGTTCCGCCCCTGACGGCGCCCTCCGGCCTCCTCGCCCCGTCCTCCCCGCCCGGGGACGAGACGGGACGGGACAGGGCGAGCCGGGCCGGGGCGAGGCGAAATCCCTGGCCGTCCGCCCGGCCCCGGTGCCATCCTGTCCCCGTGAACGGACCGGAGATCCACATCAGCTTCGCCCCCGGCCTGCGGCTCTTCGTCTCGGCGGAACGGCGCTCGGGCCGCACCCCCGTGATCACCGACGGCTCCTCCTCGCTCGGCCACGTCGTGGAATCACTGGGCGTACCCCTCACCGAGGCCGGACGGCTCCTGGTCGACGGGCGGCCCGTCGACACCTCGCACGTCCCGGACGCGGGTGAGACGGTCGAGGTGGAGAGCGTCACCCGCCCCCAGCGGGTCCCCGGCGCCCCGCTCCGGTTCCTGCTCGACGTGCACCTCGGCACCCTCGCCCGGCGGCTGCGTCTGCTCGGTGTGGACGCGGCCTACGAGAGCGAGGACATCGGCGACCCGGCCCTGGCCGCCCTCTCCGCCCGGGAGCAGCGCGTCATGCTCTCCCGGGACCGGGGGCTGCTGCGCCGCCGGGAGCTGTGGGCGGGCGCGTACGTCTACAGCGACCGCCCGGAGGAACAGCTCCGGGACGTCCTGGAACGGTTCGCGCCGCCGCTCGCGCCGTGGACCCGCTGCACGGCGTGCAACGGGGAACTGAGCGGCGCCGACAAGGACGCGGTGCGCGAACGCCTCGAACAGGGCACCGAGAAGACGTACGACGTGTTCGCCCGGTGCGTGGAGTGCGACCGGATCTACTGGCGCGGCGCCCACCACGCCCGCCTGGAGGCGATCGTCACCGACGCGGTACGGGAGTTCGGCGGGACCGCCGCACGCTAGGGAGCGTCCGGCACCGGGACCTCGGACGGGCCCCGGAGCACCGCGCCCGCCGGCTCGCCCTCGGGCCGTTCACTCCCGGCCCGTTCGCTCCCGGCCCGTTCGCTCCCGGCCGGTCCGTCCCCGGCCGGACGGTCCAGGTCGCCGCCGCGCAGCCGCTCGACCTGACGGGCACTCACCTCGACGGTGCGCCGCATATGGGCGATGAGCAGGGCGACCTCGGCGTCGCTGTAGACGTCGAACATCGTGCCCCAGGTGCTGTTGAGCTTCCGCCACAGGGTCCCGAGCTCCACCGTCCGCCGGGGGACGAGCGCCACCAGGACCCGCCGCCGGTCCTCGGCGTCGCGCTCGCGCGTCACGTACCCGGCCCGCTCCAGGCGGTCGACGAGCCGGGTGGCGGAGCCCGTGGTGAGGCCGGTCAGTTCGGCCACCCGCCCGGTGGTCACCGGCCCCTCCTCCAGACCGAGCAGGTTCAGGCACTGCACGTCGGTCGGGTGGAGCCCCAGATGGTCGGCGACGGCCTGGTTGAACAGGGCGTAGGCGGCCATGTAGCGACGGGCCTCCCCGTACAACTCGCCCATCAGCGCCTCGCGCCGGGCGGAACTCTTCTGCGTCATGCAGCAATCGTACGGACCGGCACCGGACGGCCGTCGTGGACGCGGAAGGCGGCGGCTCAGAAGACGTAGGGGTCGCCGGTGGCGAGCACCAGGACGCGGTGGCGGTCGTTCTCGGGGTCGGGATCGGCCGCCCCGTCCCGCCAGGCCGTGGTGATCTCCACCGTCATCTCGTCCGGGAGCCCCGCGGTCCACAGGTCGAGCACCAGCTCCCCGGTCCCGCCGGCCGCCAGGAGTTCCCCCGTGCGGCAGGACACCACCCGGTCGCTGCTCCACAGACAGGCGGGCGGCAGTTCCCGTCCGCCCTCCATCGGCGAGGAGAAGGCGATCCGGACCGTCGCCTGTGCGAGGTCGGAGGGCCCGTGGTTCTCGCTGACCAGCCAGACCCCGACCCGTCCGCCCCAGAGGGAGACGTGACCGTGGTGGGACAGATCGGCCTCGGGTCCGGGCACGGACCCCGCGGCGCCGGCGGCCGGACCCGCTCCCACCGTCACGGCCGCGAGAACGGCCCCGAGCACAGCCTTCCGCAATCCACGCATGCGCACAAAATACCCAGGAAACTTCACATCTTCGGACAATCCGACGATCCGCGTGTCAGCGCCGTCCCGTCCCCCGAACACCTCGACCGGTCGCTTCACCCCCCACCTATCCTGACCGGGCGATCGACGACACCGACCACCTGCGCGAGGAGCACGCCATGACCGCCCCCGGTACCCCCATCGCCGTCATCACCGGAGCGAGCAGCGGGATCGGCGCCGCCACGGCCAGGCGGCTGGCCGCCGCCGGTTACCGGGTGGTCCTCACCGCCCGCCGCAAGGACCGCGTCGAAGCCCTCGCCGCCGAGATCAACGAGGCCGGCCACCAGGCCACCGCGTACGCCCTCGACGTCACCGACCGCGCCGCCGTCGACGAGTTCGCCACCGCCTTCCGCACCCTCGCCGTCCTGGTCAACAACGCCGGCGGCGCCCTCGGCGCCGATCCCGTCGCCACCGGCGACCCGGACGACTGGCGCCGGATGTACGAGGTCAACGTCCTCGGCACCCTCCACATGACCCAGGCCCTCCTCCCCGCCCTCACCGCGAGCGGCGACGGCACGGTGGTCGTCCTCTCCTCCACCGCGGGCCACGGCACCTACGAGGGCGGCGCCGGCTACGTCGCCGCCAAGAACGGCGCCCGCGTCCTCGCCGAGACGCTCCGCCTGGAGATCGTCGGCACCCCGGTCCGCGTCATCGAGATCGCCCCCGGCATGGTCAAGACCGAGGAGTTCGCCACCACCCGCTTCCGCGGCGACGCCGACCGGGCCGCCGCCGTCTACGCCGGCGTGGCCGAGCCGCTCACCGCCGACGACGTCGCCGACACCGTCACCTGGGCCTGCACCCGCCCCCCGCACGTCAACATCGACCTCCTGGTCGTCCGCCCCCGCGCCCAGGCGTCCAACACGAAGGTCCACCGCACGTCGTAGAGGCGCGGGAGGGGCCGACGCGCACGCGCCGGCCCCTCTCCTCCCGGAATTCCCGCAGTCCCCGGACCCTCCCGGAGATCCGCCGAAGTCCCGCGGAAGCGGTTCAGCCCTTCACACAGACGACCTGCTTCAGCTTCGCGACGACCTCCACCAGGTCCCGCTGCTGGTCGATCACCTGCTCGATCGGCTTGTAGGCACCCGGGATCTCGTCCACGACGCCGGAGTCCTTGCGGCACTCCACGCCCCGCGTCTGCTCCTCCAGGTCCCGGGCCGAGAAGCGCCGCTTCGCCTCGCTCCGACTCATCCTCCGGCCCGCGCCGTGCGAGGCCGAGTTGAAGGACGCCGCGTTCCCGAGGCCCTTCACGATGTACGAGCCCGTGCCCATCGACCCCGGGATGATCCCGAACTCCCCGGAGCCCGCCCGGATGGCACCCTTCCGCGTGACCAGCAGGTCCATGCCCTCGTACCGCTCCTCCGCCACGTAATTGTGGTGGCAGGAGATGACCGGATCGAAGGTCACCCTGGCCTTGCGGAACTCCCTCCGGACGACCTCCTGGAACAGCGCCATCATGATCGCGCGGTTGTACTTGGCGTACTCCTGGGCCCAGAAGAGGTCGTGCCGGTAGGCCGCCATCTGCGGGGTGTCCGCGACGAAGACCGCCAGATCGCGGTCGACGAGACCCTGATTGTGCGGCAGTTTCTGTGCCTCGCCGATGTGGTACTCGGCCAGCTCCTTGCCGATGTTCCGCGACCCGGAGTGCAGCATCAGCCAGACCGCACCCGACTCGTCGAGACAGAACTCGACGAAGTGGTTTCCGGATCCGAGCGTTCCCATCTGCTTGTGAGCACGTTCATGACGGAACTTGACCGATTCCGCGACCCCGTCGAAGCGCGACCAGAAGTCGTCCCACCCCGCCGTCGGGAACTGGAACAACCGCGAGGGGTCCACCTCGTCCCGGTGCATCCCCCGCCCCACCGGAATCGCCTGCTCGATCTTCGACCGCAGTCGCGACAGGTCGCCCGGCAGGTCGTTCGCCGTCAGGGAGGTCTTCACCGCCGACATCCCGCAGCCGATGTCCACACCGACGGCCGCCGGACAGACGGCGCCCTGCATCGCGATCACGGACCCGACCGTCGCGCCCTTGCCGTAGTGCACGTCCGGCATCACGGCGAGGCCCTTGATCCACGGGAGCGTCGCCACGTTCTGCAGCTGCCGCAGGGCGCCGCCCTCGACCGAGGCGGGGTCGGCCCACATCCTGATCGGCACCTTCGCGCCCGGCACCTCTACGTACGACATACTCCCTCGATTCCCCCGAAAAGACCGATAACGCAAAAACCGGAGCCAAAGCCCGTACAGGTGACAGGGGACCGGCATCAACGGCAGCGTGTGCGATAGACATTGTGTCCACCGGCCGGGTTCGCGCGGCAAACAGTTTTCGGGAAAGTCTTCGGGAGAAGGGAGCCTGGGACCGTGCAGCGAAAGACGTACGCCTCCGGCCGCACCGGGCCCACGGCTCGCACCGCCGCCGTCCTCGCACTCGGCCTCGGCCTCGGCGCGGGGCTCACCGGCTGTTCCTCCGGCGCCCCGGCCGACGAGGTGACCGTCGACGCCAAGGCGGCCCCGGCCGCCGCCGTCGCGCGCCCCGGCCGCTACCGCACCCTCTTCGACGCCTGCGGCGCCGTCCCGCAGGCCACCCTCAAGAACATGCTCCCGGGCGCGGCCGAGCTGCCCGACGCCGAACGGGCCAGGGTGTACCGGGGCAGTCCCGTCGTCACCTACGACAACGACCGGCGCGTCGGCTGTGCGTGGAAGGCCGACGCCTCCGGCGCCTCGCACCAGCTCACCCTCGACGTCGAGCGGGTGGTCTCGTACGACACCGCCGTCAGCGACGACGACCGGGCGCAGGAGGTGTACGTCCGCAAGCAGCTCGCGGCACACGTCCCCCTGCCGCCCACCGCCCCGCCGACGACGGCCGGCACCCCCACCGCCCCGGCCACCGGCGCGGCCACGAGCGCGCCCGCCGGCACACCGACGGCGACCTCCGGTGCGGCGGGCGGGCCCCCGGCGGGCGACGCCCCCACCCCGACCGCCACCGGCCCGACCGGTTCGGGCACTTCCGGCGCTTCCGGTACTCCCGGTTCCCGGGGCCCCGCCCCCACCGGTCTGGAACCCCGCGTCCTCGAGGGCCTCGGCGACGCGGCGTACCTCGACGACGTGACCGGCACGCTCGGCGCGAACAGCCGCCAACGGGTCGTCAGCGTGGTGTTCCGCACATCCAACGTGCTCGTGACCGTCTCCTACCGGGCGCAGACCTCCGGTTCCCCGGAGGCGCCGGACAGCGGGGAACTGCAGGAAAAGGCCCGTGACCTGGCCCGGCTGCTCGCCGAACGCCTGGAGGAGTAGCCGTTCGGTGCCGCTCCGTGAGCGGGCGCCGAACACGTAACGTGTCGGCGTAGCCCGTGGCCGTACCGGTGGTCACGGCCGTCGGGTCGGCGGCCGGACCGTACGACAAGCGACTGAAGGAACCATGCAGCGATCAGCCTCGCGACTCACCCGCACACTCGCCTGCGCAGCCGTCCCGGTGATGCTCGTCGCAGCCGGATGCTCCTCGGACTCCGGTGACTCCGGCAAGCCGAAGACGGGGGCCGCGTCGAGCGCGTCGGCGTCCGCGACCCCGTCGCCCGCGCAGACGACGAAGACGGTCGAGGCGGCGAAGTTCGCGAAGCTGCCCCAGGTCTGCCAGTCGGTCTCGGCGAAGACGACGGAGGCGCTGGTGCCGAAGGCGAAGGCCAAGAACGGCACGCCGACCGGTTCCGGCGACCTGTCCAGCCGTGGCGGCTGTTCGTGGAACGGCCTCGACGACCAGGGCGTGAAGGGCTCGCAGTACCGGTGGCTGGACGTGTCGTTCTTCCGGTACGCGTCGGACGTCTCGCTCGGCAGCGGCCAGGAGCGCGCGCGGGAGAACTTCGCGAAGGAGCTGGCGAAGGCCGAGGCGACCCCGGACGCCAAGAAGCTGCGCACCGTCGTGACCCCGGGCGTCGGCGACGAGGCGAAGACCGTTACGTACCAGGTGCGCAAGACGAACGCGGACTTCGTCTACGCCTCGGTCGTCGTGCGCACGGGCAACGTGCTGGTCCTGCTGTCGTACAACGGCGCCGGGTACGCGGGGGCTCCGTCCCCGACGGAGAAGGCCGTCGCGGACGGAGCGGTCGGCGCGGCCAAGGAGGCCGTCGCGGCGGTCGAGGCCGCCAACAAGCAGTAGCGAACCGGCACGAAACCACGCATTCACACGGAGCCCGCCCCTCCCCGGGGGCCGGGCTTCGTTCACCTGTGCCACTCTGTGCGCGCGGGATGTCGAACGACGGGAGGGATCGCGGGTGGCCGCGATGCAGCTGACACGCACACACCGAGTACTCATCGGCCTCGTCGTCGCCGGCGCGCTGGTCATCGCGGGGATCGGTTTCGCGGGTTCGTACGCCGCCGTGCGCGAGCTGGCCGTGCAGAAAGGTTTCGGCACCTTCTCGTACTTCTTCCCGATCGGCATCGACGCGGGCATCTGCGTCCTGCTCGCCCTCGACCTGCTGCTCACGTGGCTGCGGATCCCGTTCCCGCTGCTGCGGCAGACGGCGTGGGTGCTGACGGCGGCGACGATCGCGTTCAACGGCGCGGCGGCCTGGCCGGACCCGCTGGGCGTGGGCATGCACGCGGTGATCCCGATGCTGTTCGTGGTGGCCGTGGAGGCGGCGCGGCACGCGGTGGGCCGGATCGCGGACATCACCGCCGACAAGCACATGGAGGGCGTCCGGCTCACCCGGTGGCTGCTCTCCCCCGTGCCGACGTTCCGGCTGTGGCGGCGGATGAAGCTGTGGGAACTGCGGTCGTACGAGCAGGTCATCAAGCTGGAACAGGAGCGGATGATCTACCAGGCCCGGCTGCAGGCCCGGTTCGGCCGGAGCTGGCGGCGCAAGGCGCCGGTGGAGGCGCTGATGCCGCTGCGGCTCGCCCGGTACGGGGTGCCGCTGGCGGAGACGGCTCCGGCGGGTCTGGCGGCGGCGGGCATCGAGCCGGTCCTGCTGCCGCCCCGGCCGGCCGAGGCGTACGAACAGCAGGCGCGGGAGGTGTCGCGGGACCGGGCACAGGGGCCCCACCCGCTCCCGCAGCCGCAGCCCCACGCGCCGCAGGAACTCGCACGGGCCGACGCCCCGCAGGTCTCCCTGGCCCCGCAGGTCTCCCGGGCCGCTCCGGCGGCGGTGGACCCGGCCGCCCACGTGACCCACGGGAGTCCGTGGTTCGACGCGCAGAGCCTCCTGACGAAGACGTACACGGGTACGTACGACCCCCGGCGCGTCGTGGAGCCCGAGCCCGCTCCGGCTCCGCCCCGGGCCCAGACCCCGGCCCCGGCTCCGGCCCCGCAGGGACCGGAGGGTGCCGCGCCCCCACCGGAGCGCGAGCGGGACGAGGAGTCCCCGGAGCGCGAGGAGGAGGCCGCGTACGCGGAGCGGGACCAGCAGGTCGAGGAGCTTCGCGAGCTCGCCCACAAGCTCAGCCTGACGTACGCCGTGGAGCACGACCGCTTCCCGGAGGACGCGGAGCTGGAACGGCAGGTGGCGCTGCACTACGGGTTCCAGCGGTTCCCCGAGCCCGATCTGCTCCAGCGGCTGATCCCGGAGATCCAGGAGGAGATCCGGAAGTCGATGGCCGAGCAGCGCACCCCCTGATCCGCGTCCGCGCGATGACGGGGGAAAGGGCCGCCGTCCGGGATTCCGGGCGGCGGCCCTTTCACGCGCTCACGCTCGCGTCGCTCACGCGCCGAGCAGCCTCCGCACCCGCTCCGCTCCCACGGCGAGGAGCAGCGTGGGAAGGCGCGGGCCGGTCTCCCGGCTGACGAGGAGCTTGTAGAGCAGGGCGAAGAAGGCGCGCTGGGCGAGCTTCAGTTCCGGCGTCGGCCTGGCCTCGGGGTCGAGTCCGGCCATGACCTTCGGGACGCCGTAGACGAGGGTGGTGAGCCCGTCGAGCGACCAGTGGGTGTCGAGGCCGTCCAGGAGGAGGCGGAGCGAGGTGCGGCCCTGCTCGTCGAGGGAGCCGAGGAGTTCGGCGTCGGGCTCGTCGCGGACGATGGTGCGCTGGTCGGCCGGGACCTGGTTGGTGATCCAGTTCTCGGCGCGGTCGAGGCGCGGCCGGACCTCGTCGAGGGAGGTGACCGGGTTCTCCGGGTCGAGTTCGGTGAGGATCCGCAGGGTCTGCTCGTCGTGGCCGGCGGTGATGTCCATGACCGAGGCCAGCGTCCGGTACGGAAGCGGGCGGGGGGTCCGGGGCAGCTCTCCGGCGGCGGTGCGGGCGGCGCGGGAGTGGGCGGCGGCGTCGGCGGGCAGGGCGGTGCCGTCGGCGACCTTGGCCTCCAGCTTGTCCCACTCGTCGTAGAGGCGCTGGATCTCCTGGTCGAAGGCGATCTTGAAGGACTGGTTGGGCCTGCGGCGGGCGTAGAGCCAGCGCAGCAGGGGCGCCTCCATGATCTTCAGCGCGTCGGCGGGGGTCGGCACGCCGCCGCGCGAGGAGGACATCTTGGCCATGCCGCTGATGCCGACGAAGGCGTACATGGGGCCGATGGGCTGGACGCCGTCGAAGATCTCGCGGACGATCTGGCCGCCGACGACGAAGGAGGAGCCGGGCGAGGAGTGGTCCACGCCGGAGGGCTCGAAGATCACGCCCTCGTAGGCCCAGCGCATGGGCCAGTCGACCTTCCAGACGAGCTTGCCGCGGTTGAACTCGCTGAGCTTGACGGTCTCGCCGAAGCCGCAGGCGGTGCAGGTGTAGGCCAGCTCGGTGGTGTCGTCGTCGTACGAGGTGACGGTGGTGAGGTCCTTCTCGCACCGCCCGCAGTAGGGCTTGTACGGGAAGTAGCCGGAGGCGCCGCCGGAGCCGTCGTCCTCGGCGGCCGCGCCGGAGCCCTCCTCGGCCTCCAGCTCGGCCTCGTCGAGGGGCTTCTGGGACTGCTTCTTCGGCGCCTTCTTCGTCCGGTACTGGTCGAGGATGGCGTCGATGTCGGCACGGTGCCTCATGGCGTGCAGGATCTGCTCGCGGTAGGCACCGGCGGTGTACTGCTCGGTCTGGCTGATCGGGTCGTACTCGACGCCCAGGTCGGCCAGGGACTCGACCATGGCGGCCTTGAAGTGCTCGGCCCAGTTGGGGTGGGGCGAGCCGGCGGGGGCCGGGACGGAGGTGAGGGGCTTGCCGATGTGCTCGGCCCAGGACTCGTCGATGCCCTCGATGCCGTTCGGCACCTTGCGGTAGCGGTCGTAGTCGTCCCAGGAGATGAGGTGCCGGACGGTGTACCCGCGGCGGCGGATCTCGTCGGCGACCAGGTGCGGGGTCATGACCTCGCGGAGGTTGCCGAGGTGGATCGGGCCGGACGGGGAGAGTCCGGAGGCGACGACGACCGGTTTGCCAGGCGCACGTCGCTCCGACTCGGCGATGACCTCGTCCGCGAAACGGGAGACCCAGTCGGTCTCGGTGCTGCTCTGAGCCACGGTCGGTACGTCCTTCTTCCTTGGTCTTTCCCGGATGTTCATGCCGGTGTTCACGGAGGGGACGGAACCCCTCACGGTCTCGCGTCAGCCATTCTCCCAGACGGAGCGGAGCGCCCGGAGGTTGTCCACAGGTCGGGAGGGCCGGGAGGGGACGGGGGACGTCCGCGGGGCGGAGGACGGGGAAAACGGAGTTGTCCACAGGCG
Source organism: Streptomyces sp. NPDC041191 (assembly GCF_055591945.1). Lineage (NCBI taxonomy): Bacteria > Bacillati > Actinomycetota > Actinomycetes > Kitasatosporales > Streptomycetaceae > Streptomyces > Streptomyces sp. NPDC041191. Next base: position 324,674 of record NZ_JBVIZC010000010.1, read on the forward strand.
GGCCGTCCGGGGAGAAAACGCGTTGCCCTCCCGTGGGACACTTGACGGGCGACAGAGCCCCGCCCGAAACGGGGACATCCGACACGACAACAGGAACGGAAGCTCATGGCCTCGGTCCCTTCCCTCGCTTCGACCGTGCAGCAGCGCCTCGCGGACGGACTCTCGGCCGCCCTGCCGGAGGCCGCGTCCGCCGACCCGCTGCTGCGACGAAGCGACCGGGCCGACTTCCAGGCCAACGGCATCCTGGCGCTGGCCAAGCGGTTCAAGGGCAATCCGCGCGAGCTGGCGGCGAAGGTCGTCGAGGCGATCCCGGCGAACGACGTCCTGAAGGAGATCGAGGTCTCCGGCCCCGGCTTCCTGAACATCACGGTCACCGACGCGGCGATCGTCGAGACCCTGGCGGCCCGCGCCGCCGACGCGCGCCTCGGCGTGCCGTTCGACGGATCGGCCGGCACGACGGTGATCGACTACGCCCAGCCGAACGTGGCCAAGGAGATGCACGTCGGCCACCTGCGGTCCGCGGTGATCGGCGCGGCGATGGTCGGGATCCTGGAGTTCACCGGCGAGACGGTGGTCCGGCGCCACCACATCGGCGACTGGGGCACCCAGTTCGGCATGCTCATCCAGTACCTGATCGAGCACCCGCACGAGCTGGACCACTCCCCGGAGGCCGAGGTGTCCGGCGAGGAGGCGATGTCGAACCTCAACCGGCTCTACAAGGCGTCGCGCACCCTGTTCGACTCGGACGAGGGGTTCAAGACGCGGGCCCGCGCGCGCGTGGTGGACCTCCAGGCCGGTGACGAGGAGACGATCGCCCTCTGGCAGCGGTTCGTCGACGAGTCGAAGATCTACTTCAACTCGGTCTTCGACAAGCTGGACATGGACATCCGGGACGCCGACGTCGTCGGCGAGTCCGGTTACAACGACATGCTGGCGGAGACCTGCCGCATCCTGGAGGAGACGGGCGTCGCGGTCCGCTCCGAGGGCGCGCTGTGCGTCTTCTTCGACGACGTGAAGGGCCCGGACGGCAACCCGACCCCGCTGATCGTCCAGAAGTCCGACGGCGGTTTCGGATACGCGGCGACGGACCTGTCGGCGATCCGGGACAGGGTCGAGAACCTGAAGGCGACCACCCTGCTGTACGTGGTGGACGCGCGTCAGTCGCTGCACTTCAAGATGGTCTTCGAGACGGCCCGCCGGGCCGGCTGGCTGAACGACGAGGTGAAGGCGCACCAGCTGGCGTTCGGCACGGTCCTGGGCAAGGACGGCAAGCCGTTCAAGACCCGTGAGGGCGAGACGGTCCGGCTGGTGGACCTCCTCGACGAGGCCGTGGACCGGGCGACGGCGGTCGTCCGCGAGAAGGCCGGGAAGGTGGGCCTGACCGAGGCGGAGATCGTCGAGAACGGCCAGTACGTGGGCATCGGCGCGGTGAAGTACGCCGACCTGTCGACGTCGGCCGCGCGGGACTACAAGTTCGACCTGGACCAGATGGTGTCGCTGAACGGCGACACGTCGGTGTACCTCCAGTACGCGTACGCGCGGATCAGGTCGATCTTCGGCAAGGCCGGCGACCGCGTCCCCGCCGCCCACCCGGAGCTGGAGCTGGCCCCGGCGGAGCGCGCGCTCGGTCTGCACCTGGACGGGTTCGCGGAGACGGTGGCCGAGGCCGCCGCCGAGTACGCGCCGCACAAGCTGACCGCGTACCTGTACCAGCTGGCCTCGCTGTACACGACGTTCTACGACCAGTGCCCGGTCATCAAGCCGGCACCGGCGCGGGAGGTCGCGGAGAACCGTCTCTTCCTCTGCGACCTGACCGCCCGCACGCTCCACCAGGGCATGGCCCTCCTGGGCATCCGGACGCCCGAGCGCCTCTGACACCCGGAGCACCGACGGGCACCCCTCGCGTACGTGAGGGGTGCCCGTCGCGCGTTAGGGCCCGTCGCGCGTTCAGTTCCCTTCGGACGGGCGCCACTCGCCCGGCTCGGCCCACCAGATGTACGAGGGACGCCCGGCGGTCGCGCTGGTACGGAACGGACGGCCCCCGTCGTCGACCCGGATCACGCCCCTCCGGTCGCCGCTGCTCCAGGAGACCTCCAGGTACCAGCGCACGTCGTGGGCCTCGGTGGTCACGTCGAAGCGGAGCACCTGGGGGTCGTCGGACGCGACCTTGTAGGGGAAGTCCTTGGCCGGCACGATCGTGTCGCCGTCCTGACCGGCGACCGGCCGGAGGTCGGGCCGGGAGCGGTCGAGGTCCACGGCGAACGTCTGCGGGACGACACCGCTGCCGCAGCCCTCGCCCATCGAGTACGCCGACCAGGGCAGCGGGGCGGAGCGCCCCACCACCCGGACGTGGATGTCGTTGATCACCACGGAGTCGGCCGTCCGGCCCGTGGCGGTCAGTTCCAGGCGCATGCCGCCGCCGTCCACCGCGCCCAGCGAACGCGCCCAGCTCCTGTGGTCCTGGGGAGGCGGCGGCGGAGGGACCCTGCCGGGTTCGCCGTCGAGCAGGTAGTACTGCCCGCAGGGATGCTCCCAGTTGTACGAACTGATGCCGACGCGCAGCGGAACACCGGTCGCGGGCGCGCCGCCGGACGGCGGGGCGGTGGGCGACGGGTTCCGCCCCGGCGCCGGGCGCGAGGCCGGGGCCGAGGGGGTCGCGGTGCCGGGGAGCCCGGTCGGGGTGCCCGAGGCGGAACCGGACGGAGTCGGGGTCGGGGTGGCCGTCGGGGTCGCGCTCGGGGAGGAGCCGGGGCGTACGAGGGCGGCGGCACCGGTCGCCGGGCCGGACGGGACGGAGCCCGGCGCCGACCGGTCCGGGCGGCCCCCGCCCCCACCGGTCGCGAACACGGCCACCGGCACGGCCACCGCGACGACCGCCGCGGCGGCGAGCGCGACGAGCACCCGGCGCCGGCGCGGACCGTCGGCCCGGGGACCGGGCACGGACTCCTCCCGAAGGGGCGGGGGAGACGCGACGGGACCGGCGGTCCCTGCGGGCTCGGTGGACTCTGCGGGCTCTGCGGGCTCTGCGGGCTCTGCGGGCTCTGCCGCTTCGGCGGGATCGACAGCACCAACAGCTCCGGCGGCGCCGGCGGGCACGTCCGGGAGGGTCGCCGCCTCCGGTTCGGGAGCCGCCTTCGCGCCCGGCCCCGGCCCCACTACCGGCACCGGCTCCGGCTCCGCCTCCGACCCCACTACCGGCACCGGCACCGACTCCGGCTCCGGCTCCGGCGGTCTCGTTCCCGTCCCCGAACGCCCCCGTGTCCGCGCGTCGTCCGCGACGATCCACCGCCGGTGCAGGTCGATCAGTTCCTCGCGTCCCGCCCCGCACAGCCGCGCGAACCGCTCGACCGCCACGAACTCGGCCGGTACGGCGTCCCCGTTGCAGTAGCGGTGCAGGGTCGACGTACTGACGTGCAGGCGTCCGGCGAGCACTCCGTAACTGTGCCCCGAGCGTTCCTTCAACCGCCGCAGCAGCGCGCCCAGCTCCTGCGCCTCCGGTGTGGTCGCCACCGCGCCCCTCCCCGTCTCCCCGTACCCGGTGCCCCTGTGTCCCGGAACGGCGTTCCAGGCAGAGGCCGTTCCCGCTGGTCACCGTACCCGTGAACGTTCCAGCGTCCCCGATGGCCCGGTCGGCGTTGCGTCCGGAACCCGCCGCCCCGCAACCTGTGACCACGCCGCACCGCACTGGTCGAACGGGCAGTACGGCGGATCGAGACCGACCGAAAAGCACCGACACAACGGGGAGTTCCACCACCATGCGCATCCACCGCATCCGCATCGCCGCCGCCGCGGCCGTCACCGCCGCCGCCCTCTCCCTCACCGCCTGCCAGGGCTCGGCGGACGGAACGCGGGACGAGGGCCGGGCCCCGGCCCCGGTCACCGCCGCCCCGTCCTCCTCCGCACCCTCCGCGTCCTCCGCACCGGAGCCGGCGGCGACGGCGACCCGGACGACGGAGCCGGCGACGGCGACGCCGGCCGGAAGCGCCTCGCACGGCACCGGCACATCCCCGCACGGCTCCACCACCCCCGGTGGCAAGAACGGCAAGAACGGCAAGAACGGCGGGAACAGCAGCGGCGGAAACAGCGGCAGCAGCGCCGGCCAGGACACCGCCGCCACGGACCGGTCGTGCACGGCGACGACCGTACGGGTCGTCTACAGCCCCGTCAGCCGCCCGCTCAACCACGCCCTGCTCACCGTGACCAACACCGGCGGCACGACGTGCAACGCCTACTACGCGCCGGTGCTGCGCTTCGACGAAGGACAGGCGGCGGTCGCCGTGGACGAGAGCAGCAAGCCGCAGGCGGTCGCCACCCTCGCCCCGGGCGAGAGCGCGTACGCGGGGATCACCCTGTCGGCGGCCGACGGCAGCGGGTCGCACGGCGGCCCGGCGAAGAACCTGACCGTCTGGTTCGCCCCGCGCGACGGAGCGGGTTCGACCGGCGGCCCGAAGGTCCTCGAGCTGCCCGCCGGGACGTACACGGACAGCAGCGCCCGGGTCACGTACTGGCAGGGCTCGATGGACGACGCCCTGAGCTTCTGACCCCGCCCCCTCCCCCGGTGTGCCGCGCCCCGCACGGGCGCGGCACACCGCGTGCGTGCGGGGCGCGGGTCAGCGGAGTGCGCGGGACGTCCGTCCGGACACCGCGTCGATCTCCGTGTGGGCCTTCCCGAGGAGCTGCGAGGCGAGGTCCATCAGCGCGCGGGCCCCGGCGATCTCCTCGCCGACCCGGAGCTGGTCCGGGTCGGAGGGGTGCCGGTGGGCGGTGCCGTGGCCCCGGAACTCGGTGCCGTCCCCGAGCCGGACCATGGCCGCGGCCCGCGTCCGGCCGTCCTCCTCCCGGAACTCCATCTCCACGTGCCATCCGACCAGCGTGTGCGTCATGGGGACCACCTCCGGCGGGTTGCCTGTCGGCTACCCCTCCAGGGTGCGCCGCCCGGCCCGCCTCCACCAGCCCGGCGGGCCGGCGCCCGGAACGGTCCGGACGGCCGCGGCTCAGACCCCGTCGCGAAGCGTGCGCGCGGCCTCGGTCGCCCAGTACGTCAGGATCATGCGCGCCCCGGCCCGCCGGATGCCCGTCAGGGTCTCCATGATCGCCTTGTCGCGGTCGATCCAGCCCCTCTCGGCGGCCGCCTCGACCATCGCGTACTCCCCGCTGATCTGGTACGCGGCGACCGGCACGTCCACCGACGCGGCGACCCGGGCGAGGACGTCGAGGTACGGGCCCGCGGGCTTGACCATCACCATGTCCGCGCCCTCCTCCAGGTCGAGCGCCAGCTCGCGCATCGACTCGCGGAGGTTGGCCGGGTCCTGCTGGTAGGTCTTGCGGTCGCCCCGGAGGGAGGAGCCGACGGCCTCGCGGAAGGGGCCGTAGAAGGCGGAGGAGTACTTCGCGGTGTACGCGAGGATCGCCACGTCCTCCTTGCCGATGGTGTCCAGGGCGTCCCGGACCACGCCGACCTGGCCGTCCATCATCCCGGAGGGGCCCACGACGTGGACGCCGGCGTCGGCCTGGACCTGGGCCATCTCGGCGTACCGCTCCAGCGTGGCGTCGTTGTCGACCCGGCCGTCCGCGTCGAGGACGCCGCAGTGGCCGTGGTTGGTGTACTCGTCGAGGCACAGGTCCGACATGATCACCAGGTCGTCGCCGACCTCGGCCCGCACGTCCCGGACGGCGACCTGGAGGATGCCCTCGGGGTCCGTGCCCGCCGTGCCCGCGGCGTCCTTCTTCGCGTCCTCGGGCACGCCGAAGAGCATGATTCCGGAGACTCCGGCCTCCAGCGCCTCCACGGCGGCCTTCCGCAGCGTGTCGCGAGTGTGCTGCACGACCCCGGGCATCGCCTCGATCGGCACGGGCTCGGTGATCCCCTCGCGCACGAACGCGGGCAGGATCAGGTCGGCGGGATGCAGCCGCGTCTCGGCCACCATCCGCCGCATGACGGGCGTCGTCCGCAGCCGCCGCGGGCGCGCCCCGGGAAAGGATCCGTACGAGTTCATACGGTCGAGGCTACGCCCGCGCGTGCCGTGCACTTGCCGACACCGTGTTGCCGTTCCCGCCGGTGGGACGGGCCCGCGTCCGTCAGGCCGGGCGGAGGCCGAGGGGGGTCCCCCGCCCCCGCCGCGCCGCCACGCCGCCACGCCGCCACGCCGCCACGCGAAAGGCGCGGGCCCCGGAGGGGGACCCGCGCCCGTGGAACGCGTACCGCTACGTCGTCCGGCGCCGTCTCGCCCCCGGTCGCCGCTCGCTCGGCCGCGTCACCGGGTCGCCGGCCTCCAGGGCCGCCTCCCGGCGCCGCGCGCCGAAGTCCGCGAGGGCCGCCGCCAGCTTGTGGACGGACGGCTCGGGCGACAGGACGTCCACCCGCAGCCCGTGCTCCTCCGCCGTCTTGGCGGTGGCCGGGCCGATGCAGGCGATGACCGTCACGTTGTGCGGCTTGCCGGCGATGCCGACCAGGTTCCGCACGGTCGAGGACGAGGTGAAGAGGACCGCGTCGAAACCGCCGCCCTTGATCGCCTCACGGGTGTCCGCCGGCGGCGGCGAGGCCCGTACGGTCCGGTAGGCGGTGACGTCGTCGACCTCCCACCCGAGCTCGATGAGGCCCGCGACCAGGGTCTCGGTCGCGATGTCGGCGCGCGGCAGGAAGACGCGGTCGATCGGGTCGAAGACCGGGTCGTACGGCGGCCAGTCCTCCAGGAGCCCGGCGGCGGACTGCTCTCCGCTCGGCACCAGGTCCGGCTTCACGCCGAAGTCGACCAGCGCGGCGGCGGTCTGCTCGCCCACCGCCGCGACCTTGATCCCGGCGAAGGCGCGCGCGTCGAGCCCGTACTCCTCGAACTTCTCCCGCACCGCCTTCACGGCGTTGACCGAGGTGAAGGCGATCCACTCGTAGCGGCCGGTGACCAGGCCCTTGACGGCCCGCTCCATCTGCTGGGGGGTGCGCGGCGGCTCGACGGCGATCGTCGGGACCTCGTGCGGCACGGCGCCGTACGAACGCAGCTGGTCGGAGAGCGAGGCGGACTGCTCCTTGGTGCGCGGCACGAGGACCCGCCACCCGAAGAGCGGCTTCGACTCGAACCACGCCAGCTGTTCCCGCTGCGCCGGGGCGCCGCGCTCGCCGACCACGGCTATGACCGGCCGGTGGCCCTCGGGCGAGGGGAGGACCTTGCCCTGCTTGAAGACCTGGGCGATGGTGCCGAGGGTCGCGTTCCAGGTCCGCTGCCGGGTGGTCGTACCGGCGATCGTGACGGTGAGCGGGGTGTCCGGCTTGCGGCCGGCCGCCACCAGTTCGCCGGCGGCCGCGGCCACCGAGTCGAGCGTGGTGGAGACGACGACGGTGCCGTCGGAGGCACCGACCTCGGTCCAGCACCGCTCGTCGGCGGACCGGGCGTCGACGAAGCGGACGTCGGTGCCCTGCGCGTCGCGCAGCGGCACACCGGCGTACGCGGGGACGCCGACGGCGTTGGCGACGCCGGGGACGACCTCGAAGGGGATGCCCTCGGCGGCGCAGGCGAGCATCTCCGCTCCCGCGTTGCCGTCGAGACCGGGATCGCCGGTCACCGCACGGACGACCCGCCTGCCGCTCCTCGCGGCCTCCATGACAAGATTGGCCGCGTCCCTCAACACGGGGACACCGGCGGCTGTTGACGCCTCGTCGACGACCGCCAGTTCCGGCGTGCTCACCCCCGCGCGCGCATGGCCGCGAACGACGTCGAGGACCTCCGGCTCGGCGATCAGGACGTCCGCTCCCGAAAGGGCCTCGACGGCCCGGAGGGTCAGCAGTCCGGGATCGCCGGGACCCGCGCCGAGGAACGTGACGTGTCCGTGGCCCGCGAAGGCCGGGGACAGGGGGCTGGTGGTCGGGCTGGTGGGGTTCAAAGTGCTCGCTCCCCCATAAGACCGGCCGCACCCTTGGCGAGCATCTCGTCCGCGAGTTCGCGTCCGAGCGCCATGGCCTCGTCGTGCGAGGTGGGTACGGGTCCGGTGGTGGACAGCTGCACCAGCGTGGAGCCGTCGGTGGTGCCGACGACGCCGCGCAGGCGCATTTCGGTGACAGCCTGCCCGTGACCGGGGCCGTCGGCCAGCAGGTCGGCCAGCGCACCCACGGGTGCGGAGCAGCCGGCCTCCAGGGCGGCGAGCAGGGATCGCTCGGCGGTCACGGCGACCCGCGTGCGCGGGTCGTCGAGAGCGGCGAGCGCGGTGGCGAGTCCGGCGTCCGACGCCGGGCACTCGACGGCCAGGGCCCCCTGACCGGGGGCGGGCAGCACGACGTCGACCGGCAGGCGGTCGAGCGACAGGGAGCCGGCGAGCTCCGCCGTGCCGCCGATGCGGTTGAGGCCGGCCGCGGCGAGGACCACCGCGTCCAGCTCCCCGCTGCTCACGTAGCCGATCCGGGTGTCGATGTTGCCCCGGATCGGGACGCAGGTCAGCTCCAGGCCGTGGCTGCGCGCGTACGCGTGGAGCTGGGCCGTCCGCCGCGGCGAGCCGGTGCCGACCCGGGCGCCCCGGGGCAGCCGGTCCAGCGTCACCCCGGCGCGGGCGATCAGGACGTCGCGCGGGTCCTCGCGGCGCGGGACCGCGGCCAGCGTCAGCCCGGGGTGCGGGGTGGTCGGCAGGTCCTTCAGCGAGTGGACGGCGAAGTCCACCTCTCCGGCGAGCAGCGCGTCGCGCAGGGCGGCGACGAAGACGCCGGTGCCGCCGATCTGCGCGAGGTGCTCCCGGGAGGTGTCCCCGTACGTCGTGATCTCCACGAGCTCGACGGGCCGGCCGGTCACCTGCCGGACGGCGTCGGCCACGTGCCCGGACTGGGCCATGGCGAGCTTGCTGCGCCTGGTCCCGAGCCTCAGTGCCCTCTCGGTCATACTCGCCCTCGGTTCTTGACGTCGGCGTCATTCAGGTCGGCCCGGCTGACGGCGGCCACCGTCTCCGGGTCGAGGTCGAAGAGTGTCCGCAGCGCGTCGGCGTACCCGGCGCCGCCGGGCTCGCCCGCGAGCTGCTTGACCCGCACGGTCGGCGCGTGCAGGAGTTTGTCGACCACGCGGCGCACGGTCTGGGTGATCTCGGCGCGCTGCTTGTCGTCGAGGCCGGGCAGCCGGCCCTCGAGCCGGGCGACCTCGACGGCCACCACGTCGGCGGCCATGGCGCGCAGGGCGACGACGGTCGGGGTGATGTGGGCGGCCCGCTGGGCCGCGCCGAAGGCGGCGACCTCGTCGGAGACGATGGTCCGCACCCGGTCGACGTCGGCGGCCATGGGCGCGTCGGCGGCGGCGTCGGCGAGCGACTCGATGTCGACGAGCCGGACGCCGGGGACGCGGTGGGCGGCGGCGTCGATGTCGCGGGGCATGGCGAGGTCGAGCAGGGCGAGCGGGGTGCGGCGACCCCGTACGGCGGTCTCCACGTCGTCGCCGGTGAGGACGAGCCCCGTGGCGCCGGTGCAGGAGACGACGATGTCGGCACGGGTGAGTTCGTCGCCGACGGCAACCATCTCGGCCGCGTGCGCGGTCACCCCGGTGCCGCCGGGCTCGTTCAGGATCTCGGCGAGCCGTTCGGCGCGGGCGAGGGTGCGGTTGGCCACGACGATCTCGGAGACGCCGGAACGCGCGAGGGTGGCCGCGGCGAGCGAGGACATCGAGCCGGCGCCGATGACGAGCGCCTTCTTGCCCTTGGCCCAGGTCGCGACGTCGGTGCCGCCCGTGTCGCCCGTGCCGTCGGCGAGCTGTTCCAGGCCGAAGGTGACGAGCGACTGCCCGGCCCGGTCGATCCCGGTCTCGCTGTGGGCGCGCTTGCCGACCCGCAGGGCCTGCTGGAACAGGTCGTTGAGGAGGCGGCCGGCGGTGTGCAGTTCCTGGCCGAGGGCGAGGGCGTCCTTGATCTGGCCGAGGATCTGGCCCTCGCCGACGACCATGGAGTCGAGGCCGCAGGCCACCGAGAAGAGGTGGTGGACGGCCCGGTCCTCGTAGTGCACGTAGAGGTACGGGGTGAGCTCGTCCAGACCGACGCCGCTGTGCTGGGCGAGGAGGGTGGACAGCTCGGCGACGCCGGCGTGGAACTTGTCCACGTCGGCGTAGAGCTCGATGCGGTTGCAGGTGGCCAGGACGGCGCCCTCGGCGGCCGGTTCCGCGGCGAGGGTGTCCTGGAGGAGCTTGGCCCGGGCGTCCGGCGACAGCGCGGCCCGCTCCAGGACGGAGACCGGGGCGCTGCGGTGGCTCAGACCGACGACGAGGAGGCTCATGCCGGCATCACCGCGGGAACGTCCCCGTCGGGTCCCTTGCGGCCGTCGTTCCCCGCGGCGGCGCGGGGGGCCGGCGGCACGACGGCCGGTACGGGCTCCGCGCCGGAGCCGTTCCCGGCCGCGGACTCCTCGCCGGCCTTGCGCTGCTCGTGGAAGGCGAGGATCTGGAGCTCGATGGAGAGGTCGACCTTGCGCACGTCCACGCCGTCGGGCACGGAGAGCACGGTCGGGGCGAAGTTCAGGATGGAGGTGACCCCGGCGGCCACGAGCCGGTCGCAGACCTGCTGGGCGACGCCCGCGGGGGTCGCGATGACGCCGATGGAGACGCCGTCCTGCTCGATGATCCGCTCGAGGTGGTCGCTGTGCTGGACGGGGATGCCCGCGACGGGCCTGCCGGTCATGGCGGGATCGGCGTCGATCAGCGCGGCGACGCGGAAGCCGCGGGAGGCGAAGCCGCCGTAGCCGGCGAGCGCGGCACCGAGGTTTCCGATGCCGACGATGACGACCGGCCAGTCCTGGGTGAGGCCCAGCTCGCGGGAGATCTGGTAGACGAGGTACTCGACGTCGTAGCCGACCCCGCGGGTGCCGTAGGAGCCGAGGTAGCTGAAGTCCTTGCGCAGCTTCGCGGAGTTGACCCCCGCGGCCGCCGCGAGCTCTTCGGAGGAGACCGTGGGTACGGAACGCTCCGAGAGCGCGGTCAACGCGCGCAGATACAGCGGAAGCCGGGCGACGGTGGCCTCGGGAATTCCTCGGCTACGGGTCGCCGGTCGGTGAGTTCGGCCAGTTGCCACGGTGCTCCTGCGGGATGAGCGGGGCTGCAGGCGGCCATATGTCCCAAGACCGCCCCGTCGAATGCAGGCTATGTCTTTGTGAACGCGTGCACAAAGATGGTGTCCGTTTTGCCCGGCCAAAGTGACCGGGGTCACGCAACCGGTTCCCGTCGTCACGGAACCGCGAGGGGTCTCGGCGCGTTGACCTTCCGAAGGGGGCAAAACCGCACACTCTCCTTACGACTCGCCCCCGAGACCCGACAAAACGTCCATGATGGTAACCGCCTTTCGGTCAGGCACCCAGTTCGCGCCGGAGCCGGTCGGCGTCCACCCGCCAGAAGGTGTGCTGCTCGCCGTCGACCAGGACCACCGGGATCTGCTCCCAGTACGCCCGGTACAGCTCCTCGTCCCGGGTGATGTCCTTCTCCTCCCAGGCCGCCCCCGTCTCCGCGCACACGGCCTCTACCACCGCCCGCGCGTCGTCGCAGAGGTGGCACCCCGGCCTGCCGATCAGCGTCACGGTCCGCGCCCCGGCGTCCGCCTTCTTCTTCCGTCCGAACATGCCGCCATTCTGTCCCGGCCGGGCGGGACGGAAGTCCCGCGCCGTTCACCCTCCCGGCACCGTCGCGGGTCGGGGAGCGCCGAACGGACTGGCTATGCTCACGGCATGGCCGCTCTGGGATGGCTCACCCCCCGCAGGCGCTCCGCCACCGCGCGCAGCGTCCTCGCAGGCGAGGCCGCTGCCGAGGCAGCGCGCGAGTCCTCGCTCCAGCTGGAACGGGAGCGGGAGGAGGCGGCGGCCGGACCCCCCGCCGAGCCGGACTTCCCGGTCGCCGGGGACGCGCGGGCGGCCGCCTTCTTCGACCTCGACAACACCGTGATGCAGGGCGCCGCGATCTTCCACTTCGGCCGCGGCCTGTACAAGCGGAAGTTCTTCCGGCGTCGCGAACTCGCCCGCTTCGCCTGGCAGCAGGCGTGGTTCCGGCTCGCCGGCGTCGAGGACCCCGAGCACATGCAGGACGCGCGCGAGAGCGCCCTGTCGATCGTCAAGGGCCACCGCGTCTCCGAGCTGATGAGCATCGGCGAGGAGATCTACGACGAGTACATGGCCGACCGCATCTGGCCCGGCACCCGCGGCCTCGCCCAGGCGCACCTGGACGCGGGGCAGAAGGTCTGGCTGGTCACCGCCGCCCCCGTCGAGACGGCCACGATCATCGCCCGCCGCCTCGGCCTGACCGGCGCGCTCGGCACGGTCGCCGAGTCCGTCGACGGCGTCTACACGGGCCGTCTGGTCGGCGAGCCCCTGCACGGCCCGGCCAAGGCCGAGGCGGTACGGGCGCTCGCCGCCGCCGAGGGCCTCGACCTGAGCCGCTGCGCCGCGTACAGCGACTCGCACAACGACATCCCGATGCTGTCGCTGGTCGGGCACCCGTACGCGATCAACCCGGACGCCAAGCTCCGCGCGTACGCGAAGGACCGGGAGTGGCGGCTGCGCGACTACCGGACCGGCCGCAAGGCCGCCAAGGTCGGCATCCCCGCCGCGGCGGGCCTGGGCGCGCTGGCCGGCGGCACCGCCGCCGCGGTCGCCCTCCACCGCCGCCGCCACTGACGCGCCCGCGCTCCCGGTCCGCGCCTCCCCGGCCGCCGCTCCCGGGTCCGCCCTTCCCGTACCGCCGCCCTCCGCCGGCCCGGGCCCCGCGCCTCCGGTGCGTTTCGCCTGTGATCACCTGCGACAGTCCCGGACCGGAGGCCCTCACCCGTCCGTGGTCGAACACCACCGCACAGATCGACTCCCCGCCATTCCGGCCCCCTTACCCAGCAGCGGCCCCGATCACTCCTCCGCTCTGCACCTGAGCACAACGCAGCGTCCGCTCAGTCAAATTCGAAAGCGGATCGATCAACTATCGGTCATTCATCGCACCTTGATTCGACTCCAAGCAGTAACGGATAAGACGGAACCGGTGATTTGAGCAACTGGGTGTAGCGCCGCCTGTACGAAGCGTTATTCTCCTCAGACGCACAAAGGACCCCTCACGTCGCCACGACGGGTGAACGGTCCCGCACTGCACGTGATGGAAGCTCTGCCTCTGGGAGTCCCGTGTACCCACACGTCGGGGTTGACGCCTCGGGCCTGGCTACGCTGCGCGCAACGGTCCTCGACCACTTGCGCGGCTTCGTCCCCACCGCGTACGCCGGCCCTGTCCCCGCCCTCGCCTTCGCCGCACCGGCACCCGTCGGGCCTTCCTACGCCCTGGCCGACGGGAGCGCCGCCGTGGGCAGACGGGGAGCCAGGTCCGGAGCCCCGACCACCGCCCGCCGCCCCGCCGCGGACAGCGACAGCGCCCGCATGATGGACCTGGTCGAACGCGCCCAGGCGGGCGAGGCCGAGGCGTTCGGCCGCCTGTACGACCAGTACAGCGACACCGTCTACCGCTACATCTACTACCGCGTCGGCGGGAAGGCGACGGCGGAGGACCTCACCAGCGAGACCTTCCTGCGGGCCCTGCGCCGGATCTCCACCTTCACCTGGCAGGGCCGCGACTTCGGCGCCTGGCTCGTCACCATCGCCCGGAACCTGGTCGCGGACCACTTCAAGTCCAGCCGCTTCCGCCTGGAGGTGACCACCGGCGAGATGCTCGACGCCAACGAGGTCGAGCGCAGCCCCGAGGACTCCGTCCTGGAGTCCCTCTCCAACGCCGCCCTCCTCGACGCGGTCCGCCGCCTCAACCCCCAGCAGCAGGAGTGCGTGACCCTGCGCTTCCTCCAGGGCCTCTCGGTCGCGGAGACCGCCCGGGTCATGGGGAAGAACGAGGGCGCGATCAAGACCCTCCAGTACCGGGCCGTCCGCACGCTGGCCCGGCTCCTCCCGGACGACGCCCGCTGACCGGTCCGCGTCCCCGCCCGCGCCCCGCCCGGCCGGTGGGCCCGTCCCCGCCCACCGGCCCCACGACCCCGCCCGACTCACACCCGGTGACGACCCGATGACGCAGTGGCCCGATCGTCTCTCGCGCGTAACCCAAGTACCGCGCCGCTCGTTGTGCGGGATGCAGGCCCCCTGTGGTCACGCCGTGCCCGCAGCCACTCACTCTTTCGTGTGGTCGCGCTCAAGGTGTGCAACCTTCCGGACACCCCAGGGGGTCGACCGTCATGACGAGAGGAGGTGCCGCCAGTGATCGCGAACGTATCGGCGCACCGGCGGGCGAACGCCTTCGCCCAGGCCCTGGAGGACCGGGCGTCCGAGGGTGCCGGGGCCGAGCAGCCCGAGCCCCCGGCCGAACCGGCCGAACCTGCCGAGCAGGGACGGCTTCTGGCCTTGGCGAACGGACTCGGTGAGCTGCCCAGGCCGCAGCTGGACCCCGAGGTCAAAGTGGTGCAGCGGGCCCAGCTGGTCGCCGCCATGGAGGCGATGCTCAAGGAGGGCGGCGCGACCGCGGGCCCTACCGTGCCGGAGCAGCGGGCGTCCACCGGCCGGGGAGCCCACCGCGCGTCCCCGCTCCGGAAGCTGCGTCCCCGTTCCCGCTGGACCAAGGGGCTCGCCGCCGGCGGCCTCACGGTCGGCGTGGCGGCGGGCGCCTTCGGCGGAGTGGCCGCTGCCAGCTCCGACGCCCTTCCCGGTGACTCGCTCTACGGGCTCAAGCGCGGGATGGAGGACATCAAGCTGGGCATGGCGGACGACGACGCGGACCGCGGCGGCCTCTACCTCGACCAGGCGTCCACCCGCCTCAGCGAGGCCCGCCGGCTCATGGAGCGCGACCGCGCGGGCGAGCTCGACCACGAGTCCGTCACCGAGATCCGCCGCGTCCTGGGCGGGATGAAGCACGACGCCACCGAGGGCCACCGCCTGCTCCGCCAGGCGTACCAGCGGGACGGCGCGATCGCCCCGATGGCCCGGCTCAACTCCTTCGCCCAGGCCCACCGGGACACCTGGAACGGCCTGCGCGACCGGCTCCCCGTCCAGCTCTCGGACGTCGGCAGCGAGGTGACCGACGTCTTCGACGCCATAGACGAAGACGTCGAACCGCTCCAGTCGGTGCTCCCCCGGCCCCCCGAGAAGGGCACGGCCGGCACCGAGGGCCCGCGCAGCACGCCCAGCGCCTCCGACAGCACCCGGGACACGGGCACCCAGCGCCCGCCGTCCGCCCACGAGACGGCGCCCCCGAACGGTTCCTCCACCGCTCCGTCCCACCCCTCGGAGCCCGGTACGGGCACCGCTCCGGGCACGGACGACCACCGCACCACTACACCGTCGCAGGACGGCGGCCTCATCGGCGGCGGCGGGCTGCTCAAGCCCTCCCCGACCGGCGCCCCGGTGTCGCCCCCGGCCGGCCGGGAGGTCCCGGACGTACCGGACGTGACCCTTCCGCCGCTCCTGCCGGACCTGCTCCCGGGCCTCGGCATCGACAGCGAGGACGCCCCCTAGGTGCTCCCCGGTGCGGAGGAGGGGCGCCCCCGCGAGGGGCGCCCCTCCTCCCGCGTTCCGGAACGAACCCCGCCGGACCTCAGAAGAACACCGACCGCCGCTGCACCAGCACCTTGTAGAGCGTGTGCTGGATCTGCTCCCGCACCTGGTCCGTCAGGTTGAACATCAGCATCGGGTCCTCCGCCGCCTCCGGGGCGTAGGAGTCCGTCGGGATCGGCTCCCCGAACTGGATCGTCCACTTCGTCGGCAGCGGCAGCATCCCGAGCGGCCCCAGCCACGGGAAGGTCGGGGTGAGCGGGAAGTACGGGAGGCCGAGCAGCCGCGCCAGCGTCCTGGCGTTCCCGACCATCGGATACGTCTCCTCCGCGCCCACGATCGAGCACGGGACGATCGGCACCCCGGCCCGCAGCGCCGTCGAGACGAACCCGCCCCGGCCGAACCGCTGGAGCTTGTACCGCTCCCCGAAGGGCTTCCCGATCCCCTTGAAGCCCTCCGGCATCACCCCGACGACCTCGCCGGCCCGCAGCAGCCGCTCCGCGTCCTCCGCGCACGCCAGGGTGTGCCCCGCCTTGCGCGCCAGTTCGCTGACGACCGGCAGCACGAAGACCAGGTCCGCGGCGAGCATCCGCAGGTGCCGCCCGGCCGGATGGTGGTCGTGGACCGCGACCTGCATCATCAGCGCGTCCAGCGGCAGCGTCCCCGAGTGGTTGGCGACGACCAGCGCCCCGCCCTTCTCCGGGATGTTCTCGACGCCCTTCACCTCCACCCGGAAGTACTTCTCGTACAGCGGGCGCAGCAGCGACATCAGGACCTGGTCGGTCAGCTCCTCGTCGTAGCCGAACTCGTCGACCTCGTACTCGCCGGTGATCCGCCGCCGCAGGAACGCGAGGCCGCCCGCGAGCCGCCGCTCCCAGCGGTCCCCGGCGCCCGGCGCGTCCGGGGCATCCGGCTCCCCCGGGCTCTCCGGGCTCTTCGCCTCCCCGGAACCCGCGATTCCGGGCCCCTCGGATGCCTGCTGCGGCCCCGGCAGGGCCCGTACGGCCGCCGTCTCGCCATCGGCCCGGGCGGGCCGCCGGCGAGCCCGGGAGCGGTCGTCGTCGAAGGGAATGACCTTGGCGTCCGCCATCGCAGTCGGGCCTCCTCAGGCGCCGTCGTGAACTGTGGAAGCTCCGGAAGGAAGAGCGGGCGCCAGGCGCCCGGCGAGCCGGTCCACCGCCCCGGCGAGCGCGGCGGGGGGCAGCAGCCCCGGCCCCCGGCTCCGCGCGAAGTCCGCGAACGCCTCCGCCGTCGTGCGGCACGGCACGAAGCCGAAGACCTCGCGCGTGTGGACCGTCGAGACGACCCTGCCGTGGGTGAGCAGCCGGATCTGCTCGGGCGCGAAGTCGGTGACCCCCACCGTGCGCAGCGCCGCGCCCACCCAGGTGACCGCCGGGAGCAGGACCGGAACCGTCGGCCGGCCGAGCCGCCGCGCGCACTGGGAGAGGAGCAGCACCCCGTCCCCGGCCACGTTGAAGGTGCCGCTGTTCTGGGTGGCCCTGCGGGGCTCGTGCGCCGCCAGCCGCAGGACGTCGATCACGTCGTCCTCGTGGACGAACTGCAGCCGCGGGTCGTGGCCGAAGACGGTGGGCAGGACCGGCAGCGCCAGGTACTCGGTCAGCGGGGAGTCGATCCGGGGACCGAGGATGTTCGCGAACCGCAGCACGCACACGGCCACGTCCGGCCGTCGCCGGGCGAAGCCCCGGACGTACCCCTCGACCTCGACGGCGTCCTTCGCGAAGCCCCCGCTCGGCAGTGCCTTCGCCGGTGTCGTCTCGGTGAAGACGGCCGGGTCGCGCGGCGCCGAACCGTAGACGCTCGTACTGGACTTCACCACCAGGCGCGCGATCCGCGGCGACTTCTGGCACGCGCCGAGCAGCTGCATGGTGCCGATGACGTTGGTCTCCTTGACCGACGTCCGCCCGCCGCCGCCGAGCGCCGTCCCGGTGACGTCCAGGTGGACCACCGTGTCGACGTCGTGCTCGACGAGGACCTTCGCGATCTCGGGCCTGCGGATGTCCACCCGCACGAACTCGGCGGCACCGAGCCGGTGCTCCGGGTGGACCGCGTCCACCGCGATCACCCGCTCCACCTCCGGGTCCCGCTGGATCCTCCGTACGAAACGGCCGCCGAGGTGCCGGGCGGCTCCGGTGACGAGCACGACCTTGCCCAAGATCAGCGCCTTCCGTCGGTCTTCCGTGGATCGCTTCCGTCGGTCGCCACCGTAGCGCCTCCGGATTCCCCCGGGACAAAAGCGTGGCCCTCCACCACAGGGGTGAAGGGCCACGCCGACGCGCCGAACGCTGCGAAGCAGCGGTCGCCTTACTTCTTGTTGCGACGCTGAACGCGCGTGCGCTTGAGCAGCTTGCGGTGCTTCTTCTTCGCCATCCGCTTGCGCCGCTTCTTGATAACAGAGCCCACGACTACCCTCGCTCACTTCTCGGAACATTCCCGCCGGGCGGGAATCGGTGCGGGGCGTCTGGGCCCACACGACCTACGTCGGCCTAGCCTACCGTCCCGAGCACCCCACTCGTAATCCGAGGGCCGTGCGGAGCTCTCCGGCGCCGCTCCGCGCGCCCGCTACGCGGTCCCCACCCCCACGAAGGACTCCCGCAGGTACTCGTGAACCGCCTGTTCCGGCACCCGGAAGGACCTGCCCACCCGGATCGCCGGCAGATGACCGCTGTGCACCAGGCGGTACACGGTCATCTTCGAGACGCGCATCACCGAGGCGACTTCCGCCACGGTCAGGAACTTGACCTCGTTGAGAGGCCGATCGCCAGCAGCCATGATCCACCTGTACCTTCCGCCGCGACGGCCACCGGCTTCCCCTCCGGTGACTCTTCGTCGTCGAGCGCTCACACTCCAGACTAGGGGCGGGTGGTACGAGTGGGGAAGAGGAGCTGCGACCGGCCGTTCACCGTGACAGACGCGCGCGTTTGAGTACATAGCGCGACAGCGGGAGGTACGAGGCGGAGCGCACGCCGTCGTCGAGGGGGACCACCGCCGACACCTGGCCCTCCGCCTCCCCGACGAACAGGGCCGGATCGTCCGTATCGGCGAGCCCGATGGCCTCGATACCGAGCTGACCTGCTCCGCAGACCCAGCCGTGGTCCCCGACCACCAGCTCCGGAAGCGGCCCGCCGGAGTCGGCCGCGCTCTCCAGGGCGGCCCTGACCGGCAGCGGCGAGTGGGAGTGCGCCCCCGGCGCGCCCCCGGCACCCGAGGGACCCGGTTCCCGTACGAGGGCGACGCCCCGCACGTAGTCCAGGACGTGGGTGCGTACGCCGAACCGGGTCGGCATGTCGACACATCGCCCCTGCGCCGGGGTGAGCACAAGGCACCCCGCCGCCGACAAGGCGTCTGCGAGGGCGGCGTAGAAACCGATCAGCCGGTGCGGGTGTCCCGTCCCCAGAAGCACCGGAACCTGCCGCTCCGCCGCCGCTCCGAGCCGCGCGGCGAAGGCGTCGAGCCCCCTCAACGTACGCTCCGGATCGATGACGTCCGGCCCCGCCCGGTGTGCGGGGTCCCCCGACACCCCGCACCTGTCGGCCATCAGCCGCAGCAGCTCGGCCTCGTCCCACCCCCGAACGGGTTCGAGACCGAGCAGCACCCGCGGATCGCGCGCGGCGAAGAGCCGGTAGCTCCGCAGGTTCTCCTCCCGCGGGGTCGCCACCGCGCCCGCCAACCCCTCCGCCAACAGATGCGCCCGCAGCGCCCCGGTACTCCGCACCCGTCCGATGCTGCCCGAACGGCCCCGCCCGGGGACGCGAACCCTCCGGACGCCCCACGGTCGGCGTAACACCCGGCGGCGCGTTCCGGACGGGTCAGCCGCCGGAATCGAGGGCGGCCAGACCCTTGGCCAGGTCCTCCCGGTTCATGACCGGCGAGTAGTGGAGCCGGGCACCGAGGATCCGGAAGAGCGGCTCGGAGATCCTCGGTATCCGGGACGGGTCGGCCATGTCGAAGAACAGGTAGGCCGTGCGGCAGCCGTCCTCGGGGGTGAAGTAGGCGGCCTCGGGACGCAGTTCCCGCAGCACGCTCTCCATGGTCTCCTGCAGGGTCCCCCGCTCGATGGCCTCGTTGGAGGCCGCGGTGTCCATCTGAACCTTCAACAGCATGCGCATGACGCGCCCTTTCCGACCGGGCGGGCGCTCCGTTCGGCACGCCCTCGACACCCGGGCGCTCTCCCTCCAGGGTCCTCCCCCTTCCGGAGCGGGGCGACCCGGCGGCGGGCGCGGGGCAGCGGTCCTACGCGAGCAGCCCCCGCAGCGGGAAGGCGGCCCTGCGGGTCGCGATCACCGCCTGGTCGAGCCGGTCCGCCGGGTCGTACCCGTCGGCCCAGTCCCGGAAGTCCACCGGCCACCGCCCGTCCGTCATCCGCGCGGGCCCCGGCTGCCGCGTCCGCGCGTACGCCTCGTCCCGCCAGGACGGGGGGATCACCGACGCGGGGTCCACGGGCGCGTGCGCCGCGATGCCCACCAGGTGCGTCCAGGAGCGCGGCACGACGTCCACCACCGCGTACCCGCCGCCGCCGAGCGCGAGCCACCTGCCTCCGGCGTGCGCGTGCGCCAGCTCGTGGCAGGCTTCCTGGACCGCCCGCTGGGCGTCGAGGGAGACCGCCAGGTGGGCCAGCGGGTCCTCGGCGTGCGTGTCCGCGCCGTGCTGCGTCACGAGCACCTGCGGCCGGAAGTCCGCGATCAGCTCGGGTACGACCGCGTGGAAGGCCCGCAGCCACCCCGCGTCCCCGGTCCCGGCCGGAAGGGCCACGTTCACGGCCCCGCCCTCGCCGGGCCCCGGCGCGCCCGTCTCCTCCGGCCACCCGGTCTGCGGGAACAGCGTCCGCGGGTGCTCGTGGAGCGAGACCGTCAGGACCCGGGGGTCCTCCCAGAACGCCGCCTGCACCCCGTCCCCGTGGTGCACGTCGACGTCCACGTACGCGACGCGCTCCGCGCCCAGTTCGAGCAGCCGGGCGATCGCGAGGGAGGCGTCGTTGTAGACGCAGAAGCCCGCCGCCGCGCCCGGCATCGCGTGGTGCAGGCCGCCGGCGAAGTTCACCGCGTGCGCGGCCTCCCCCCGCCACACGGCCTCCGCCGCCCCCACCGACTGCCCGGCGATCAGCGCCGACGCCTCGTGCATCCCGGCGAACGCCGGGTCGTCCACCGTGCCGAGCCCGTACCCCTGGTCGGCACGGCGCGGGTCGGCCGAGGCCGCGCGCACGGCCGCCACGTAGTCCTCGCGGTGGACGAGCCGCAGCGTCGAGTCTCCGGCCGGTTTCGCCGCGACCACGTCCACGGCCCGGTCGAGGCCGTAGGCCCGCACCAGCGACATCGTCAGCGCGAGGCGCACCGGGTCCATCGGGTGCCCGGGCCCGAAGTCGTACTGCGTGACAGCTTCATCCCACATCAACAGTGCGCGGCCGCTCATGCCCGTCACCGTATCGGGCCGCCCGCGAACCGAACGACGTGGCGTACGCCACCGTCACCAGGACGAGCACCATCGGCACCAGCATCGCGCCCCGGTAGCTCCACGCGTCCCCGAGCGCCCCCACGAGCGGCGAACCGACCAGGAACCCGACGTAGTTGAAGACGTTGAGCCGCGCCACGGCCGCGTCGCTGTCGCCGGGGAAGAGCCGCCCGGCGGCGGCGAAGGTCTGCGGCACGAGCACGCTCAGGCCGAGCCCGAGGACGGTGAACCCGGCGATCCCCGCCCAGGCGCCCGGCGCCGCCGCGACGATCCCGAACCCGAGCGCCGCGAGCACCGACCCGCCCCGCACGACCGCCGCGGCCCCCAGCCGGCGCACCCCGAAGTCCCCGACGGCCCGCCCGAGGAGCGTCGTCACCATGTACGCGTTGTACGGCACGGTCGCCAGCTCCTCCGAGCTGTGCAGCACGTCCTGGAGGTACTTGGCGCTCCAGTTGGAGACGGTGGAGTCCCCGATGTAGGCGAAGGTCATGACGAGGCAGAGCGGCAGCAGCAGCGCGAACCGGGCGCCGCTCCCCCGGCTCTCCTCCGTCCCCCCGGCCTCTTCCGCCCCGGGCGCGTCCCCGCCGGCCGCGTACCACCGGCCGGCGACGAGGGCGACGGGCAGCAGGACGGCCACGACCGGCAGGTAGGACGTGAACAGCGACAGGTGCCAGTGCGCCCCCGCCCAGGCCAGCGAGGCCCCCGCGATCCCGCCGAGGCTGTACGCCGCGTGGAAGCCGAGCATGATGCTCCGCCCGTACGCCCGCTGGAGGCTGACCCCCAGCATGTTCATGGAGGCGTCCAGGGCTCCGACGGCGATCCCGAAGAGACCGAGGAAGACCGCGGCCTCCCACAGCTCCGTGCCGGCGCCCACGGCGAGCAGTGCCAGCAGGACGAAGGGCTGCGACCACCGCAGTACCAGAGCCGGTCCGGCCTTGGCGACGACCTTCCCGGTCATCACGCTCGCCCCTCCGGCGAGGATCGGCACGGCCGCCAGGAAGGCGGGAAGGAGGGCGTCCGAGATCCCGTACCGGTCCTGGATCGCCGGTATTCGGGTCACGAGCAGGGCGAAGGTGACCCCCTGCACGAAGAAGCCGACCGCCAGAGAGCCCCGCCCACGCCGCAACCGCGCATCTGTCATGGCGGCACAGCGTACGGCCGGAAACTACCCCTGGGTAGACGGATCACAGTCCCAAAATCGCGGGCAGTTCGTCCATCCTCCGGAAGAACCCCCGGGCCCCGGCGAGCTTCTCCTCGGGGGTCATCGCGGTGAACCCGTACACGTCCATCCCCGCGGCCAGGGCGGCCCGCACGCCGAGTCGGCTGTCCTCGATCACGACGCACCGTCCGGGCTCGACGCCCATCCGCGCCGCGGCGTGCAGGAACAGGTCCGGTGCCGGCTTGCCCCGGCCGACGTCCTCGGAGCTGAAGGTGTTCCCGTCGTGGAACCAGGCGTCCAGTCCGGTCTTCCGGTGTCCGATCCGGATCCGCTCGTGGCTCCCCGAGGAGGCCACGCAGTACGGGACCCCGGCCCCGACGAGCCGCTTCAGCACGTCCTCGGCGCCGGGAACGGGCTCCAACCCGGCCCGGAACGCGGCGAAGACGCGCGCGTGGAAGACGTCGTCGAAGTCCTCGGGCAGCCGCTGCCCGGTCCGCTCCCCGACCAGGTCGTGGACGCGGTGCAGGGCGGACCCCATGTAGTCGCGCAGGGAGTCCTCGTACGAGGTGGGGTGCCCGAGCTCCGTCAGGTAGCCGGCCAGCAGCGTGTTGGAGATCGGCTCGCTGTCCACCAGCACACCGTCGTTGTCGAAGATCACCACGTCGTATCGCATGGACCGAGCTTAGAACGCAGAAATGCCTCAACCCCCGGACATGGTCCGGGGGTTGAGGCTAAAAATTGTTCGGCGGTGTCCTACTCTCCCACAGGGTCCCCCCTGCAGTACCATCGGCGCTGAAAGGCTTAGCTTCCGGGTTCGGAATGTAACCGGGC
>NZ_JBVIZC010000011.1:0-319469 GCF_055591945.1 Streptomyces sp. NPDC041191
GGGCCCTTCCGGCGGTTCCGACTCTATCAGATCCTTTCGGCGTCTGATTCCCGGTCAGCGGGAGTTGTCTTTCCGGCCGTTGGGCCGTTCCGACGTCTCAAACTCTAGCGGATTTCCCCGGCGACTCATAATCGGGTCTTTCGAAATGAATTTCGGCATGCCGAAATTCTTCCCGAGAGGGAGATCGTGCTGAGTAGAGGTGCCGCATCAGCGGCGGGAGTCGCTGCCGCAGAACCGTTCAGGCTCCGTGACAACTCGGAGAACACTACGCGTCCGGGAGGCGAGTGTCAACTGCCTCCCCTACCCCCGTCCCACGACCTCAATCGAGGTCCGTCAGTCGGCCGCCGGCGTCGGGCTGGGTGAGCTCCACGCGGCGGAGGAGGCGGATGAGGACGTCACCGAGGACGCCCTTCTCCTCCGTACTGAGGTCCTGGAGCAGGTCCTCCTCGAAGGCGGTGGCCATGCGCATGGCCTCCAGCCACTTCGTACGGCCCTCGTCGGTCAGCTCGACGATCACGCGGACCCGGTTGCTCTCGTCGCGGTCCCGGGTGACCAGGCCCTCGCCCGCCATGCGGTCGATGCGGTGGGTCATCGCGGCCGGGGTGAGCCCCAGGCGCTTGGCCAGCTCGCCGGGGCCCAGGCGGTAGGGCTCCCCGGAGAGGACCAGGGTCTTCAGGACCTCCCATTCGGCGTTGCTGATGCCGAGGTCGGCGAGCTGACGCCCGTACGCCACATTCATCCGCCGGTTCAGCCGGCCGAGGGCGGAGACGACCTTCTCGACCTGGGGGTCGAGGTCGCGGAACTCGCGCTGGTAGGCGGCGATCTGCTCGTCGAGGCTCGGCTCCTGGAGGGCCTGCGGGCCGGACCGCGCGGGGGTGTCGGACATGCGGCGAGTATCCCACGGGGCCCGTTGGCGTTGAAGTCCTTCCATGTGTACAGTTAAGGGGTTAACTTTAGTATTGAAGTCTTCAGGGTTCAGGGCTACAGGTCTGAACCCGCGATCGAAGTGGGTGAGTGTGACCGAGGCGAGGGGCGCAGCGATGCGCCGGATTCAGGCAGGCAGCGCGCTGAGCGCGTTCGGACTCGGCTTCACCGTGCCGTACCTCTATGTGTACGTGGCGCAGGTGCGGGATCTGGGCGCGGCGACGGCGGGCATCGTCCTCGCCGTCTTCGCCGTGGCCGCGCTCGTGGTGCTGCCCTTCAGCGGACGGGCCGTCGACCGGCGCGGGCCCGTGCCCGTGCTGCTCGTGGCCTCGGTCGTCGCGGCCGCGGGCGCCGTGGGGATGGGGTTCGCCGCCCACGTGCCGACCGTCGTGGCAGCCGCGGCGCTGCTCGGCGCCGGTACCGCCGTGCTCCAGCCCGCGCTCGCCACGATGATCGTCTGGTGCTCGACGCCCGCGGGCCGCACCCGGGCGTTCGCCACGCAGTTCTTCCTGCAGAACCTGGGGCTCGGCGTCGGCGGTCTGATCGGCGGCCAGCTGGTCGACACCAGCCGGCCGGGCAGCTTCATCCTGCTGTTCTCGATCGAGGCGGCGATGTTCCTGGTGCTCGCCGGGATCGTCGGGACCGCCCGGGTGCCGGGCTCCCCCGCGCTCCAGGACACCCGTCCCACCGGGGCCGGCAAGGGCGGCGGTCTCCGCGCCCTGCTCGCGCACAAGGCGATGGTCCAGCTCTGCGTCCTCGGCTTCGTCCTCTTCTTCGCCTGCTACGGGCAGTTCGAGTCGGGTCTCGCCGCGTACGGCACCGAGGCCGCCGGCATTCAGCCCTCGGCGCTCGGACTCGCGCTCGCCGCCAACACGGCGGTCATCGTGGTGGCGCAGTTCCTGGTGCTGCGGTTCGTCGAGCGGCGCAGGCGGTCCCAGGTGATCGCGGCCGTGGGCCTGATCTGGACCGTGGCGTGGCTCATCGCCGGGTACGCGGGCCTCGGGCACGGCGGCCAGACCATGGCGACGGCGGCCTTCATCTCCACGTACGCCCTCTTCGGGCTCGGTGAGGCGATGCTGTCGCCGACCGTGGCGCCGCTGGTGGCCGATCTGGCGCCGGAGTCGCGGGTCGGGTCGTACAACTCGGCCTTCGCCCTGGTGAAGCAGCTGGCCCTGGCCGTCGGCCCGGCCGTGGGCGGACCCATGGGGGCCGCGCTGCACGGTCCGTACATCGTGACCTTCGTGCTCTTCT
The DNA here is from genome assembly GCF_055591945.1 of Streptomyces sp. NPDC041191. NCBI lineage: Bacteria > Bacillati > Actinomycetota > Actinomycetes > Kitasatosporales > Streptomycetaceae > Streptomyces > Streptomyces sp. NPDC041191. The sequence goes on from NZ_JBVIZC010000011.1 coordinate 2,176, forward strand.
CGCTCGGGATCGCCTTCCTCGCCGTCCGGCTCGGCCGGCAGCTGACCCCGGAGCAGGACCTGCCCTCGTCGGCCCTCAGGCCGTCGAAGGTGGTCGCGCGGCACGAACCGGCCCGCGAGTCCGCGTCCGCCCGGTGAGAACGGTCTAGTTCCGCAGGGCGAACTCGCACCAGACCGCTTTGCCGCCGCCCGGAGTGCGGCGGCTCCCCCAGGACGAGGCGATCGTCGCGATGATCGAGATTCCGCGACCCGCCTCGTCCTCCGTCTCCGCCCTGCGGCGGCGCGGCAGGTGGTCGTCGCCGTCGGTCACCTCGATGATCAGGCGCCGGTCGGTGCGGCGGAGTCGCAGGCACATGGGCGGGGTGCCGTGCTGGAGGGAGTTCGCCACCAGTTCGCTGGTGGCGAGGACGCCCAGGTCGCACAGTTCGACCGGGAAGCGCCAGCTCGCCAGGACGCCCGAGGCGAAGGCACGCGCGCGCGGGGCCGCCTCCACGCCACCGAGGAGGTCCAGGGCGGCGTTGTGGAACAGCTCGGCGTCCGCCCCCTCCCGGGAGGGGTGCTGGACGACCAGGACCGCCACGTCGTCGTCGTGGTCGGCGGTGACGCCGAGCGAGCGCAGGAGCCGGCCGCAGACCACCTGGGGAGTGCCGCTCGCGCCGGAGAGGGCGCGGGCCAGGGCGGCGACCCCCTCGTCGATGTCCTCGCGGCGGCGCTCGACCAGGCCGTCGGTGTAGAGGACGGCGGTGGAGCCGGGCGGCAGGGCGATGGAGCCCGAGGTGTGCAGCCAGCCGCCGGTGCCGAGCGGGGGGCCGGTCGGGTCCTCGGCGCGACGGACGGTGCCGTCCTCGTCCCGCACCAGCATCGGGAGGTGGCCGGCGGAGGCGTACACCAGCTTTCCCTCGTTGGGGTCGTGGACCGCGTACACGCAGGTGGCGATCTGGCTGGCGTCGATCTCGGCGGCGAGGCCGTCGAGGAGCTGGAGCACTTCGTGCGGGGGCAGGTCCAGGCGCGCGTACGCCCGGACGGCGGTGCGGAGCTGGCCCATGACGGCGGCGGCGCGGACGCCCCGGCCCATCACGTCCCCGATGACGAGCGCGGTGCGGCCGGCTCCGAGGGTGATCACGTCGTACCAGTCGCCGCCCACGGCCGCGTCGGTCCCGCCGGGCTGGTAGGTGGCGGCGATCCGCAGGTCGTCGGGCTGCTCCAGGTCCTGCGGGAGGAGGGAGCGCTGGAGGGTGACGGCGGTCTCGCGGTGCCGGCGCTCGCTGGCGCGGAGCCGTTCGGCGGCCTCGGCGTGGTCGGTGACGTCCGCCGCGTGCACGAGGACGCCGCCCCCGCCGTCCGGCTCCGGGCCGTCGACGGGCAGGCAGGTGACCGTGTACGAACCACCCTCGCGGGTGCGGCGGGACTTGACCGTGCGGGGCCTGCCGCTGCGCAGCACCTGGTCCATGAGCGGCAGCAGGCCCAGCTCCTCGGCCTCCGGGCAGGTGTCGGCGACGGTGGCACCGGCCGGGCGGGGGCCGAAGGCGGCGGCGTACGCCTCGTTGACGTACACGATGCGGTGCTCCGGGCCGTGCACGAGCGCGACCAGGCCGGGGAGGCGGCCGAGCAGCTCCCGCACGGGGAAGTCCTCCAGGACGGGGACGCCCTCGGGTGGGGGCTCCGACGGCCGCCCGGCCCCGCGGGCGGCGGGCACGGAGCCTTCGGTCCCCCGCGCCGTGCGGCGCTGCGTGCCGGGGAGCCGGGCGCTCCAGCGGGTGAAGTTCACGGATTCGTATGCCTCGTGGTGTCGGTGCCGTGCGGAGTCACGCTGTGCAGGTGTGGGCCCACCTATGGTCACACGCCCAGTGTGGACGGGTGCACTGACAGTGATGTCAGGACGACGGCTTGTCGTCGTCCCGGGGCGGGGAGGCGGCGAGTTCGAACTCGGCGCGGGGGTGTTCCAGCGAACCGAGCGAGACGATCTCCCGTTTGAACAGGCCGGACAGGGTCCATTCGGCGAGGACCCGGGCCTTCCGGTTGAAGGTGGGGACCCGGCTCAGATGGTAGGCCCGGTGCAGGAACCACGCCGGGTATCCCTTGAGTTTGCGGCCGCGGACCTGGGCGACCCCCTGGTGGAGGCCGAGGGAGGCGACGGAGCCCGCGTACGCGTGCGCGTACTCCTTGAGCGGCTCGCCGCGCAGGGAGGCGGCGATGTTGTCGGCGAGGACCCGGGCCTGGCGGACGGCGTGCTGGGCGTTGGGCGCGCACTCCCGGCCGGGTTCGCCCGAGGTCAGGTCCGGGACGGCGGCGGCGTCGCCGGCGGCCCAGGCGTGCGCGACGCCCTCGACGGCGAGCCGGGCGGTGCAGCGGAGCCGGCCGCGCGCGTCCAGCGGCAGGCCGGTGGCGGCGAGGAGGGGGGAGGGCCTGACGCCGGCCGTCCACACGACGGTGCGGGTGGGCAGGCGGGTGCCGTCGCTGAGCACGGCGACCCGGTCCTCGCAGGAGTCGAGGCGGGTCTCCAGGCGGACGTCGACGTTCCGTCCGCGCAGCTCGCGGACGGCGTACCGGCCCATCTCCCCGCCCACCTCGGGGAGGATGCGGTCGGACGCCTCGACGAGGACCCAGCGCAGGTCCTCCGGCTTGATGTTGTGGTAGTACCGCGCGGTGTAGCGGGCCATGTCCTCCAGCTCCGCGAGGGCCTCCACGCCCGCGTAGCCGCCGCCGACGAAGACGAAGGTGAGGGCGGCGTCGCGGATCGCGGGGTCGCGGGTGGAGGAGGCGATGTCCATCTGCTCGATGACGTGGTTGCGCAGCCCGATGGCCTCCTCGACGGTCTTGAAGCCGATGCCGTGCTCGGCCAGGCCGGGGACCGGGAGGGTGCGGGAGACGGAGCCGGGGGCCAGGACCAGTTCGTCGTAGGCGAGCGTGACCGGTCCGCTCCCCTCCTCGTCCGTGGCGGGGGTGGAGAGGACGGCGGTCCGCCCGGCGTGGTCGACGGACCGGACCTCGCCGATGACGATCCGGCAGCGGCCCAGGACGCGGCGCAGCGGTACGACGACGTGGCGCGGGGAGATCGAGCCGGCCGCGGCCTCGGGCAGGAACGGCTGGTACGTCATGTACGGGTCCGGAGTGACCACCACGATCTCCGCGGTGCCGGCCCCGAGTTCCGCCCTGAGCCGCCGCTGGAGGCGCAGCGCGGTGTACATGCCGACGTAGCCACCGCCGACCACGAGAATGCGCGCAGGTTCGGTCACTGTCCCATGACGCACCTGCCGTCCGGGGTTTGTCCACAGGCTCGACGAATTGTGTGACGGGAGGGGTACGGAGGCACGGGGTGGCGCACGGGCGGGGCCCGGCGGAATCCGTCCAGGTCACGGTGGGCGGGACGGGTCCGGCGGGAGGACGGAATCGGGAGCCATCAGGTCCTTGCTCCGATCGGGGGGCGCACCGTGCGGAACTCCCCCTTCTGAATTGACCCCGACTCAACTATGTTCGTAGTTCGTCGGGGTGTCGGGGCGAGCGCGTGGACCGAAGCGCTCGCCGGCCGGGAGCCCCGCATCAGGGCGGGGAGTCTCCGGGGGGAGACATCATGAGCGGGGGAACGCTTATGCGGATGCAGGATTCGCGAGGGCAGGCGGGCACCGGGACGGTGACCGCCGACGCCGGCCGTGCCACGGGGGCCGACGCTTCCGGGCGCCACGGGGCGCCGGTGCAGGACGGCAGGTCCGCGCCGCTGCGGGTGGACGCCCAGCGCAACCTGGAGCACGTTCTGCGGGCCGCGCGCGAGGTGTTCGGCGAGCTGGGCTACGGCGCGCCGATGGAGGACGTCGCGCGCCGCGCCCGCGTGGGGGTCGGCACCGTCTACCGGCGCTTCCCCAGCAAGGACGTGCTGGTGCGGCGGATAGCCGAGGAGGAGACGTCCCGGCTGACCGATCAGGCGCGGGCCGCGCTCGGTCAGGAGGAGGAGCCGTGGTCGGCCCTCTCCCGCTTCCTGCGGACCTCGGTGGCTTCGGGCGCGGGCCGGCTCCTGCCGCCGCAGGTGCTGCGGGTGGGCGTGGACGACCGCGCGGTCGCCGGGAACGCCGGGAACGCCGGGAACACGGACGGTGACGGTGCCGAGGGCGGGGCCCGGGTGCCGTACCAGCGGATGGGCGCCGAGCAGGCGGACGCGCGCGTGGTCGCGCCGCGGGGCGTGCCGGACGGCGAGCGGACCACCGCGGGGACCGCCGAGCTCCTGGAGGTCGTCGGGCGCCTGGTCGACCGGGCGCGGGAGGCGGGTGAGCTGCGGACGGACGTGACCGTGGCGGACGTCCTCCTCGTCATCGCGACCGCCGCGCCGGCCCTGCCGGACGCGGAGCAGCAGGCCGCGGCCTCGGCCCGGCTCCTGGACATCCTGCTGGAAGGGCTGCGGTCGCGGTAGGGGCGGTCTCCGTCGCGGGACGGCGGGTGCCGTGGGTCTGCCGGTGTCGCGGGACCGTCGGTGCCGTGGAGCCGTCGGCGCCGTGGATCTGCCGGTGCTCCGGTCCCGCGGCGGAGCGTCGTCTTCCGCCGGGACGCGGGCCGCGGCTCGGGCGCGCCCGCGAGCATGACACGAACGCGTGAGCGGTCACGCCCGGGTGCGTGAAGTCGCCCCGGACGAGTGGTTCGTGACCGCGCCCCTTCGGCGTGCCCGCCCTCTGTGTCAGGCTTGGCCGGTGTTCGGGTCGGAGCGTGCGGACGGGGGCTTCCGCGATGAGCGGTGACGGACGGGACGAGCCGCTGGGAAACGGCGGCGCCACGGAGACCGGAGGCATGCCCTCCCGGCAGATCCCGCTCCAGGGAGGGCCGGGAGGCGCCGTGCCGGGTGCGTCCGGCGCGGGAGGCCCGTCCTCCGGGCCACCGGGGCCGCCGGGGGCGTTGCCGCCCGGATACGCCGCCGCGCTCGACGCGAGCGTGCCGCAGCAGCGCGAGGGCAAATCCGCCGGGGCGGGTGCCGGTACGGATGCCGGGTCGGGTTCCGGGGCCGTCGCGGGGGCGGCCCACCGGACGGGGCCGGGCGCGTACGGCGGGACCGGCGCGTACGGCGACTCGGACGCGTACGGCGGCCCGGGTACGTATGACGGACCGGGTGCGTACGGTGGCCCGGAAGCGGGCGACGGGCCGGGTGCGTACGGTGGCCCGGAAGCGGGCGACGGGCCGGGCGTCGAGGACGGCTTCGACGGGGACGAGGGCGTCCTTCCGCCGCCCGTCGAGCTGCCGCCCTCCGACTCCGACCTCGTCCGGCTCATGCGGGGCGGGGACGACTCGGCGTACGAGGAGCTGTTCCGCCGGCACTCCGAGGCCGTGCGCCGGTACGCGAGGACCTGCTGTCGCGACGCGCACACCGCCGACGACCTCACCGCCGAGGTGTTCGCCCGTACCCTCCAGGCGGTACGGGGCGGCGCGGGGCCCGAACAGGCCGTGCGGGCCTACCTCATGACCACCGTCCGGCGGGTCGCCGCGCACTGGACCAGGACGCAGAAGCGCGAACACCTCGTCGAGGACTTCGCGGCGTTCGCGGCGGAGGCCGCCCGCTCCTCCGAGGTCTCCGACCAGGACACGATGGACCTCGGCGCGGACGTGCGGGCCATGCACGAGGCCGAACAGACGCTCGCCATGCGGGCGTTCCGCTCGCTGCCCGAGCGGTGGCAGGCGGTGCTGTGGCACACCACCGTCGAGGAGGAGTCGCCGAGCGAGATCGCCCCGCTCTTCGGACTGACCGCCAACGCCACGGCCGTCCTCGCCAGTCGGGCCCGGGAGGGACTCAAGCAGGCGTACCTCCAGGCTCACGTCAGCCAGTCCCTGACGGCGGGCGGCGACTGCGCCCGGTACGCGGACCGGCTCGGCGCCTACGCGCGCGGCGGGCTGCGGATGCGGGCCGAGCGCGGTCTGCGCAAGCACCTGGAGGAGTGTGCCCGCTGCCGGCTCGCCGCCGGTGAGCTGGCCCACGTGAACGCCGGAATCCCCGCGCTGCTGCCGATCGCCGTCATCGGCTGGTTCGCCGCCGGGTACACGCTCAAGGCGGCCGGCGTCGTCGCCGGGGGTGCCGTCGGCGCAGCCGGCGCGGGCGCGGCGGCCGCCGCCTCCGGGTCCACGGGCGGTGCCGCGTCGGGCGGCGCCGCCGCCGAGGGGCTCGGCGCGCCCGCCAAGGCCGGCCTCGCGGCGGCCGTGGCCATCGCCGCGGCCGCCGGACTCGCCTGGGCCATGGCCGGGGACCCGAGGCCCGAGGCCGCGCCCCCGCGGCCGGTCGTCACGCCGGTGACGCCCCCCGCGAGCGCGCCGCCCGTGGAGCCGGTGGCGAAGCCCGTACCGCCGGTCGTGTCCGTCCCGCCGGCGCCCCCGGCGCCCATGCCGGAGCCCGTGCCCGCGAAGCCGTCGCCGGAGCAGGAACCGGAACCGGCGCCGTCGTCCCCGGAGCCCGTGCCCGAACCGACGCCGCCGCCCACTCCGTCCCCGGAACCCACCCCCACCCCCACCCCTACTCCGACGCCCACTCCGACGCCGACTCCGAGTCCCGAGGAGCCCTCGCCCGAGCCGGCGCCGCCGACCGTCTATCCGGTCGGCGAGCTGGAGTACGGCATCTTCGGCGGCGGCACCGAACCCGAGGTGTCGCTCTCGGAGAGCGGTTTCATGTGGCAGCGCGACGGCCTCTCCGTCGGCGGCACCCGGTACGCGCACGGAGTGAGCGTCCACGCGCCGTCCTCGCTGGTCATCGACCTGAACCGGCAGTGCACGACGTACGAGGCGATGGCCGGCGTCGACGACCTGAGCGCCCTGTTCGGCCTCGGCGGCGTCCGCTTCTCCGTCTACGGGGACGGGGAGCGGCTCTGGAGCTCCGGGGTGGTCGGGGCGGGCGATCCGCCCGTCCCGGTGCACGTCGACATCACCGGGCGCTCCACGCTCCGGCTCGTGGTCGAGGAGGACGCCCCGCTCGGACGGGCCGTGATCGCCGACTGGGCGCAGTCCCGGATCAGCTGCTCCTGACGCCGGGGAGGACGTCCCGGCCACCGCGCGGCCGGGGCCGGGTGGCCGCGCCCTGCACCCGTGCGACCGCTCCTCCGGGTGTCCGTTTCCGCCGCCTCGTGGCTGCTCCCGATGCCCGTCAGCCGTCCCCGGTGCCGTCCGGGCCGGTGTCCGTCCGTATGCGGGCCACGGGTGCCACGAGGGCCAGGACCCCGTCGGCGTCCAGACCCTCGCCCACCGTCCGGGCGGCGGCGAGGCCGAGCGCGCCGAGGGCGGCGAGCGCACGGGCCCGCACCGATCCGGCCTCCGCCACCTCCGGGACCGAGGGGGGCACCTCGCGGCGCCAGACGTCGACGGCGGCCAGGACCGTGGCGGCGAAGCCGTGTTCGCCCGCCCGGGACAGGGCGACCGCGACCCCCTGGCCGAGGAACGTGAGGACGAGGTCCGCGCACCGCGCGTCCCGCGCGTCCCGCAGTGCGGACGCCGCGGAGGCGACGGCCGCGGTGCCCCCGCCCCCGTACGCCTCGATCCGGGCGGTGAGGCCGATGACCCCGGCCGTGAAGTGCGGCGGCGGGTTTCCGGCCACGGTCAGCCGGCTCGCCTCCGCCACCCGGGCGCGGGCCGTTTCGATCTCGCCCCGGTGGAGGGCGATGGAGGCGCGCAGGAAGCAGACGAAGGGCCGGAGGTCCTTGACGTGGTGGCGCTCGGCCTCCGCCGACGCCTCGTCCAGGCCCTGGTCGGCCGCCTCCATGTCACCGGAGCGGTAGGCGATCTCGGCGAGGCGGGCGATGAGGAAGGGGCCCTCGGCGTGGGCGCCCACCTCACGGGCGAGGCGGAGGGCTTCCTCGTAGTCCGCGCCGGCCTCCTCGTACCGGCCGCGCACCATGTTGGCCTCGGCCGCCGCGCTCGTGATCTGCGCCCCCATCCAGCGGTCGCCGACCCGGCGGGCGAGGGCGCGGAGTTCGGCCAGGTCCTCGTCCACCCCGGCCATGCCGCCGGGCATGTCGACGGTCATGTGCGTACGGAACATCAGACTGACGCCCACCTCCCAGTCCCCTCCGTGGCGGCGGCAGTTGGCGACGGCGGTGTCGAGCAGGTCCCGGACCCGCGCCGGCTCCTCGGTGAGGATCGCGGTGAACGGCCAGAGCAGGCCGGGGAAGCGGGCGGCCTCGGGACCCGGTTCGTCCCCGAACACGGACCGCACCCGCCGGACCAGGGCCATGGTCACGGGGTCGTCGCGCAGTTCCGAAACGGTGTGGCTCTCGATCAGCAGGAAGAAGTACAGCATCCGCAGGCGCATGCGCGGCCAGTGGCGCGGGTCGGCCGGGTCGGCGGGGTCGTCGCCGAGGGCGACGGCGCGCTCGACCCAGGCCAGGCCCTCGGGGCGGTGGTTGCGCAGCCACCAGAACCAGCCCATGGCGAAGACGAGGCGGAGGGCGGCGGTTTCGTCGGGGTCGGTGACGAGGGTGCGGTGGAGGGCGGCCCGGATGTTGTCGAGGTCGCGCTCCAGCCGTTCGATCCAGGGCATCTGCTCGCCGGAGCGCAGCTTGGGTTCGGCGGCCTCGGCGAGGGCCGTGAAGTGGGCGGTGTGGGCGGCCTCGGCGGCGGCGAGCAGGGCGGGGGTCTCGGCGGCGCGTTCGACCGCGTACTCGTGGATGGTCTCCAGGAGGCGGTAGCGCATCTCGCCGTCCTCGGCGGGGGCGGCGACGACGAGGGACTTCTCGACCAGGGCGCCCAGGATGCCCAGGGTGTCGGTGGCGGGCGGGGAGAGGGACTCCGCGGCGGCGAGGTCCCAGCCGCCGGCGAAGACCGAGACCTGGCGGAGCAGGGTGCGCTCGTCCGGGTCGAGCAGGTCCCAGGACCAGTCGACCACGGCACGCAGGGTCTGCTGGCGGGGCAGAACCGTACGGGAGCCGGAGGTGAGGAGCCGGAACCGGTCGTCCAGGCGGTCCGCGATCTGGCGGGGGGTGAGCAGGCGGAGGCGGGCCGCGGCCAGTTCGATGGCGAGCGGCAGGCCGTCGAGACGCCGGCAGATCTCGTCGACGGTCTCGCCGCCGTCCCGGGCGAGGTCGAAGGAGGGCCGTACGGCGCGGGCGCGCTCGGCGAAGAGGCGGTGGGCGGGGTCGGGCGGCAGGGGCTCCACGGGGCGGATCGATTCGCCGGGGACGCCGAGGGGTTCGCGGCTGGTGGCGAGGACACGGAGCCGCGGGCAGTGGGAGAGGAGGGTTTCGGCGAGGGCGGCGGCCGCGCCGATCACGTGCTCGCAGTTGTCGAGGACGAGGAGGAGCGGGCGGTCGGCCAGGTGCTCGACCAGGTGGGCGGTGGGATCGCCCTGGGGCGGGGCGCCCTCGCGGGCGATCAGGTTGATCTCGCGGAGGCGGAGCGCGGAGAGGACGGCGCCGGGTACGGCCCCGGGGTCGTCGAGCGGGGCGAGTTCCGCGATCCATGCGGCGGGGCCGACGGTCCGCAGGGCGGCCTCCTCCGCGAGCCGCGTCTTGCCGCTCCCGCCGGGGCCGGTGAGCGTGACGAGTCGGCAGCGCTCCAGATCGGCGCGGAGCGCGGCGAGTTCGGGCTCCCGGCCGACGAAGGAGGTGAGCCGGGGGCGGATGTTGCCGGAGAGGGGAGCGGGGCCCGTGCCGGTGCCGGGAGCGGCGGCGACGCGTGCCGACGGGGCCGGTACGGGTCGGGGTGGGGTCCGGCCCGTGAGGAGTTCGCGGTGGAGGGCGGCGAGTTCGGGGCCGGGGTCGGCGCCGAGGGCGTCCGCGAGGGTGCGGCGGGCGGACTCGTACGCGGCGAGGGCGTCGGCGTGGCGGCCCTCGGCCCGCAGCGCGCGGACGAGGTGGGCGTGGAACGTCTCGTCGTACGGGTGCGTGGCGGTGAGTTCGGTCAGCTCCGGTACGAGTCCGTCGGTGGCGCCCCGGCGCAGGTCCGCCTCGACGCGGCGGCGCAGGGCCGCGAGCCGCTGGGCCTCGGTCCGGACGCCCGCAGGGCCGGGCAGGTCGGCGAGGGAGGGACCGCGGAAGAGCCCGAGGGCCTGCCGGAGGAGGGCGGCGGCGGTCGCGGGGTCGCCGGCGTCCAGGCGGGCGCCCGCTTCGGCGGTCCGGCGCTCGAAGACGTACAGGTCGATGTCCTCGGGTCCGGCGGCGAGCCGGTAGCCGGGACCGGGAGCGGAGACGACGGCCTCCCGGCCGAGGACCCGGCGGAGGCGGCCGACCAGGGCCTGGAGGGCGGCGGGCGCGTCCTGCGGCGGGTCGTCCCCGTACACGTCGTCGGTGAGTTCGCCGACCGGGACGGTCCGCCCGCCGCGCAGCGCGAGCGCGGCGAGGAGCGCGCGCAGCCGGGCACCGCCGAGGGGAAGGGGGGAGCCGTCGGGACGAAGGGCCTCGGTGGTGCCGAGGATGAGATACCGCACCGGTTCATTGTGGCCGCCGCCCCCTCCGTGCGCCTCGGGGTTTCCCCGGACCCGTCCCCGGGCCGGACCCGGGGACGGCGGGCGTCAGAACTCCGCGGTGTCCAGGGTGAGGTCCAGGGGGGCCGGGAGCGGTACGGGCGTCCCCAGCTTGTGGACGGACTTGTGGCCGTAGTCGTCCCCCATCGGCCCGGAGCACACGACGGCCTCGCCCGCGTCGCGGTCGATCAGGAGGTAGAGGGGGATGCACGCGCGCGCGTAGGCCCGGATCTTCTGGACGCGGTCGCGTCCGGCGGTGGAGGTGGAGGTGACCTCGGCGACGAGGAGGACGGGGTCGGGGGCGTGCCACTCCCGCCGGTCGTCGAAGCTGCCCTTGGGGGCGACGACGAGGTCGGGGATGACCCGCACCGGGTCGGCGGTCCCGGGCAGGACGAGGCCGATGCCCGTATAGCGCCCAAGGCTCTTGTCATGGTCCCGGACCTGGCCGTTCACCTCTGAAACGATCTCCTCGTGCTCGCCATTGGCCGGAGGCACCACGTAGATCTCCCCTTCGATCAGCTCCACGCGCCAGCCCTTGGGTGCCAGCGCACTGAACAGCTCGAAGGTCTCCTGCACGCTCGCGCCCTCGCGGTCGGGCGTGCCCTCGGAGAACGCGTCTTCCGGAATCGGCAGCGGCATCGCCATGCCGGACCTCCTTCGCTCGGTGCGACGCTCCCAGCCTAGGCCGGGCAGCGCGGCGGAGACCGGAGCACGTTCACTCGAACGAGCGTGCCGTGCGTGTTTCACCGGGGGGGGTGACCCGCGACGGCTCAGGCCGGCAGCGATCGCGAGGCCGGGACCAGCGGGCCCTGGACCGCGCGGTGGGCCCGGGGCTCCGCGGTGCTGGTCCAGCAGGAGCCGCGGCGGGCGAGGAGGCGGCGGAGCCAGAGTTCGGTGGAGACCAGGTCGGCGAGGCCGTCGAGGGGGACGGGCTCGCCGTCGGCGGCGGCGCGGAGGGCCTCGCGGACGACGCGGGCCTCGATCAGGCCCGCGTCCGCGAGGAGCGGCGCGTCGAAGAGGGCGAGGAGCCGGGGGAGCGCGGCGCGCAGGCCCGCACGGACGGCGGCGGCCGGGACGGCCGGGTGGGGGGCGCCCCAGCCCGGCGGCAGGTCGTGGACGCCGGCGCCGGACAGGACCGTGCGCAGGACGCCCGCGCGGGCGTCGGGCTGGACCCGCAGCGATTCGGGGAGGACGCGGCAGGCCCGTACGACCTGGTTGTCGAGGAAGGGGGCGTGCAGTCGCTGGCCCCGGATCTCGGCGGCCTGTTCCAGGACCCGGTGGTCGGCGGCGGCGCGGGCGAGGGCGGCACGCGCGCGTGCCTCGCCGGGGCGCTGGACGGAGGCGGGAAGGGTCGCCGCCCTGGTCAGGCGAACCGATACTTCGGCCAGCGCCTCCCCCGTCAGCCACCGTGCGGCGGGCCCCGGCCGCGACCAGGCGAGCGCGGAGAGGGACGCCTCCAGGGGGCCGAAGCCGTCCGGGGCCGTGCGGTTGGCCTCCAGGACCCGCTTGGCCGCCGCCTCCAGACCGGCCCGGTACGGGGTGCGGGCCAGCTTCCGGGCCGCCCGGTACACGGTCAGCGGCACCAGGAGCGCGCCCGCCGACGGCCCCGACGCCTTGGCGAGCGCGGTGACGGGGCGGACCAGGGAGCGTCGCCTGCGGTCCATCAGGAGGTCGGCGAGGCGCGCCGGGTGCGCGTCCAGAACCTGCCGGGCGCCCATGCCGGTGAAGTGGTCGGCGCTGCCGCCCGCGAGCCGCCGCCGGTGGCGTTCGGCCGTGACGAGGGCGGGCCCCGGCTCGTCGGTGAGCGGTCCGTCGAGGGAGGCGTACGGGAGCGCCTCCTCGCCGGCCGCAACGACCACGTGGTGCAGGCGCGGGTCGGCGGCCAGCTCCCGGGCCCGCTCCAGCTCGTCCTCGCGGCCGGCGCCGGTCCGGTTCGCCAGGTCGTTGAAGGTGACGGCGAGCAGCCGCTCCCCCGCGCCCGCGCCGTGGCCGGTGATCGTGCCCGGGACCCCGGGGAGACCGGCCGCCAGGAGGGCGAGCGTGCCCGAGGCGCTGCCGCCGGACAGGTCGGCGCCGATGCCGGGCGCCGGGCCCGCGCCCCGGGCGGCGCGCCGGTCGGCGGGTCCCATGCCGGGGACCGGGCCCGGATCGGGCGGCGGGGCCTCGGGGGCGTGCCGGGGGGCGGTGAGCCGTGCCCGTACGGCCTCGACCAGGGCGTCCCTGACGCCTTCGACGGCCTGCCGGGGATCGGACTCGGGGGTCGCGACCGCGAGCGAGGCGACCTGTTCGTATCCGGTGATCTCGCGCGAGCCCTCCCGCAGGATCAGCGCGTGGCCGGGCGGGACCCGCCGGACCCCTTCGTACGGGGTGGAGTCGCGCAGCGCCTCCGGGGTCTCGGGACAGGCGAGCAGGGCAGCCAGGTGACCGATGTCGAGCTGGGCCTCGACCAGGTCGGCGAGGGGGAGGGCGGCGGTGGCGTACGCGGTGCCGCCCTGCCAGGGGGTGTGGAACACCGGCCGGGCGCCCGCGAGATCACCCGTGACGGTGATGCGGCGGCCCGCCTTGACGACGGCGGTGTAGCTTCCCGGCCAAGCCGTGAGGTGGCGCAGGGCGCCACCGCGCGCGGTGAGGAGGCCGAGGCGCAGCTCCTCGTCGCCGGCGGCGCAGCAGCCGAGGACGGCGAGGCGGGTGTGGTCGTCCACGGAGACGACGCGCACTTCGTCGGGGCGCCAGTCGCCGACCGCCCAGAGCGGGTCGGGACCGCCCCAGAGGGGTTGTGCGCCCACCGGTTGCACCGTGCGCCCCTCGGCCGCCGGGCGGTCGTGCCCGGAGCCGTACCCGCGGGCCGTGTCCGCCGGGCCGTGGGGGCCGCGCGCGTCGTAGGGGCCGTGCGCGTCGTACGGGCGGTGCGCGTCGTACGGGCCGTAGGAGTCGTACGGGCCGTGCGGGCCGTTCCCCGCTCCGGTCCGCGCCCTCCCGGACGGTGCGAAGCCCGCGGCGGCACTGCTCCAGCCCACCAGCCATCGCATCGGCGCCTCCACGTCCGTTTCGGTGGGAGACATGCTGCCACGACAACGGCGCACGGGGCGGGGTGCGGGGGCACGGGCGCGAAAGCCGAATGCGCCCCTGGCATGAGCCAGGTGGACACCGGTGACATTCGGCCAAATATCGACCGCCCCAAGGAGGTTTGAACGGCGTTCGGCCGCCGATGGCGCCCCGGCGGGGGCGATCCGTCCGCACGTAACCACGGCAGGCCGGGAGGCGGTTCCGCCTCCCGGTGCCGTCCGCCGCCCGCGGGGAATGGGGCGGCGATGTCCCCCGGCCCACTGGTCCGGGACTCCGGTCCCGGTCGAACGGGCCGACCCACGCGGTACCGATGGAAGCCCTCCCCGGCCTCCGGGACGAGAGCGCACGGCCGGGCGCACGGCCACACGCGCGGAGCACGTACGGGCCGGTCCGTTCGGTTCATCGACCGATCACACAACAATCTCGCCATACGGAACACCGCCCCTTAACGGTAGGGATGCGGCGAACTACCCTGTGTTTACGAATGCCGCACGCCTATGCCCGGCGTCGTGGCAGCCGTCTGTGCTGTCGAGGGGTGGCGTCATGTCCAGGGAGCAACGCGGGCCGAACGAAAAGCTCGGCACGGTTCTCGCCCTCGCGGGAATCAGCAACGCCGGGCTCGCCCGGCGCGTCAACGACCTCGGCGCGCAACGGGGCCTGACGCTTCGTTACGACAAGACCTCGGTCGCCCGGTGGGTGTCCAAGGGCATGGTGCCGCAGGGCGCCGCCCCGCACCTGATCGCCGCCGCGATCGGGCAGAAGCTCGGCCGGCCCGTGCCGCTGCACGAGATAGGGCTCGCCGACGCCGATCCGGCGCCCGAGGTGGGGCTCGCCTTCCCGCGCGACGTGGGCGAGGCGGTCCGCTCCGCGACCGACCTGTACCGGCTCGACCTCGCGGGCCGACGGGCCGGCGGGGGCGGCATCTGGCAGTCGCTCGCGGGTTCGTTCGCGGTGAGCGCCTACGCCACGCCCGCGTCCCGCTGGCTGATAACCCCCGCCGACCCGTCGGTGGAGCGCGAGGTCCCGCGCCCGGCGGGCGGCTCCCCCGCCGCGCCCGTGACCGAGCACGCGCGCGTGGGCCACAGCGACGTCGCCAAACTCCGCGAGGCCGCCGAGGACGCGCGCCGCTGGGACTCCAAGTACGGCGGAGGGGACTGGCGCTCGTCCATGGTCCCCGAGTGCTTACGCGTGGACGCGGCCCCGCTGCTGCTCGGCTCGTACTCGGACGAGGTCGGCCGGGCCCTGTTCGGCGCGACCGCCGAACTCACCCGGCTCGCCGGCTGGATGGCCTTCGACACCGGGCAGCAGGAGGCCGCCCAGCGCTACTACATCCAGGCGCTGCGGCTCGCCCGCGCCGCCGCCGACGTGCCCCTCGGCGGCTACGTCCTGGCGTCCATGTCGCTCCAGGCCACCTACCGGGGCTTCGCCGACGAGGGCGTGGACCTCGCCCAGGCCGCCCTCGAACGCAACCGGGGGCTCGCGACCGCCCGCACCATGTCCTTCTTCCGGCTGGTCGAGGCGCGCGCGCACGCCAAGGCCGGGGACGGGGCCGCCGCCGCGGCCGCGCTCAAGTCCGCCGAGGGCTGGCTGGAGCGTTCCCGGAAGGGCGACGCCGATCCGACCTGGCTGGGCTTCTACTCGTACGACCGGTTCTGCGCCGACGCCGCCGAGTGCTACCGCGACCTGAGGATGCCCCGCGAGGTGCGCCGCTTCACGGAGCAGGCGCTGTCGCGGCCGACCGAGGAGTTCGTCCGCTCGCACGGGCTGCGGCTCGTCGTCTCCGCCGTGGCCGAACTGGAGTCCGGGAACCTGGACGCGGCGTGCGCGGCCGGTACGCGCGCGGTGGAGGTGGCGGGGCGGATCTCGTCGGCGCGGACGACGGAGTACGTACGGGACCTGCTGCACCGGCTGGAACCGTACGGGGACGAGCCGCGCGTCGCGGAGCTGCGGGAGCGGGCCCGTCCGCTGCTCGCCGCCCCGGTGTGACGCGCCCGCCCGCCGGCCCCTGAGCGGCCCGTGTTCCGCCGTGATCCGCGTCTTGCGCGTCCGGGCGAGGTTTCGCGGCGCTGTCAGTGGGTCAGTGCAGTATCGGGGGTGGGAGGTGGGACCGGTGTTCGACTGTGACGTGCTGGTGATCGGCGGGGGGATCGTCGGCCTGTCGACGGCGTACGCGCTGACGCGCGCCGCCCCCGGCACCCGGGTCACGGTCCTGGAGAAGGAGCACGGCCTCGCCCGCCACCAGACCGGGCGCAACAGCGGGGTGATCCACAGCGGGATCTACTACCGGCCGGGGTCGCTCAAGGCGCGGTTCGCGGCCGAGGGCGCCGCCGAGATGATCAAGTTCTGCGCGGAGTGGGGCATTCCGTACGAGGTGACGGGGAAGCTCGTCGTCGCCACCGCGCGCGAGGAGCTGCCCCGGCTGCACGCGCTCGTGCAGCGCGGCCGGGAGAACGGCATCCCGGTGCGGGAGCTGGGCCCCGCGCAGATCAGCGCGTACGAGCCGCGGGTGCGGGGCCTCGCCGCGATCCACGTCGGCACGACCGGGATCTGCGACTACGGAGCGGTGGCGGCGCGGCTCGCCGAGGCGTCCGGGGCGCGGATCCTGTACGGCGCGGAGGCCGCCGTGATCGACCGGAGGCCCTGGGGCGTCGCCGTGCGGACGGCGGACGGGCGGGTGGTGCGGGCACGGGTCCTGGTGAACTGCGCGGGGCTGCACTGCGACCGGATCGCGCGGCTCGCGGGCGACGACCCGGGCATGCGGATCGTCCCCTTCCGGGGGGAGTACTACGAACTGGCCGATCCGTCGCTGGTGCGGGGACTGGTCTATCCGGTGCCGGACCCGGCGTTCCCGTTCCTCGGGGTGCACCTGACACGGGGAATCGACGGCGGGGTCCACATCGGGCCGAACGCGGTGCCGGCCCTCGCCCGCGAGGGGTACGGCTGGTCCGTCGTCCGGCCGCGCGAGCTGGCCGCCACCCTGGCCTGGCCCGGTTCCCGGGCGATCGCCCGGAAGCACTGGCGGTACGGGGCGGGCGAGCTGCGCCGCTCGCTCTCGAAGCGGGCCTTCACCGAGGCGGTGCGGCGGCTCCTTCCGGAGGTGCGGGAGTCCGGCCTGCGGCGGGCCGCGCCGGGGGTGCGGGCGCAGGCGGTGCTGCGGGACGGGACGCTCGTCGACGACTTCCTCGTCCGGGAGGCGGCGCGGACGGTCCACGTCCTGAACGCGCCCTCCCCCGCGGCGACTGCCTCGCTCCCGATCGGGCGCGAGGTGGCGGGGCGGGCGCTGGCCCTCCTGTAGGGCCCGGTCCCTGCCGCGACGGGCACCCGCCCGCGCGACCCGCGGGTCCCGCCCCGGCCCCGTAGAATCGTCCGCATTGTGTCTGAGCAGCCTGAGTCCGAGAACAGCCCGCGTCCCGCAACCGGTCCCGCCCAGCCCGCGGCGCGGCGCGGAAGCCGGATGTTCGCCCCCGGCGAGGGGCCCCTGCCCGACCCCGCCGGGTCGCACCACGAGCGGCGCATCCGGAGCTTCCAGCCGCGCCGCAGCCGGGTGACCGCCGGACAGGCCGAGGCGATGCTGAAGCGGTGGCCCGACTGGGGGCTCGACATCGACGGCCGGCGGGTCCTGGACCTGGACGAGATGTTCGGCGGCCTGCCGGTCGTCCTGGAGATCGGGTTCGGGATGGGCGAGGCGACCGCGCAGATGGCGGCGGCCGACCCCGGCACCGGCATCCTCGCCGTGGACGTGCACACCCCCGGCCAGGGCAATCTGCTCGGGCTCGCCGACCGCAACGGCCTCACCAACGTCCGGGTCGCCAACGGCGACGCGATCATCCTGCTGCGCGAGATGCTCGCCGCCGACTCCCTCGACGGCTGCCGGGTCTACTTCCCCGACCCGTGGCCCAAGGCCCGCCACCACAAGCGGCGCCTGATCCAGCCGGAGTTCCTGAGCCTCCTCGCGACCCGGCTCAAGCCCGGCGGCGTGCTGCACTGCGCCACCGACTGGGAGCCGTACGCCGAGCAGATGCTGGACGTGCTCTCCGCGCACCCCGACTTCGAGAACACGCAGGCCGACGGCGGTTACGCGCCCCGCCCCGACTTCCGGCCCCTCACCCGCTTCGAGGGCCAGGGACTCGACAAGGGACACGTCGTGCACGACCTCCTCTTCCGGAGGAAGTGACCCGGGAAGGACGCCGGGCCGGCGGGCGGACCGGGGTCGTACCGGAGGACGGACCGGGGTGTACCGGAAGACGGACCGGGGTCACACCGGAGGACGGACCGGGGTCACACCGGAGGACGGACCGGGGTCGTACCGACGGACGGACCGGCGGCGCACCGGGGGACGGACCGGCGGCGCACCGGGGGACGGACCGGGGGCGGACCTGACAACTCCTTCGCCCTCTGTCCGTGCTGGTCGTTAGGGTCGCTCACGTGTCGAACCCCGTCCCCGCCGAAACCGGAACCGAAGCCGGCGCCGCGCCCGGAACCGGAGCCTCTCCCGTCCCCCACCGGGGCACCGGGGACCCGGCCTTCCCCGGCGCCGCCGACCGTTCCCAGTGGCGCTACCGCCCCCACCGGGCCTTCTGGCGCAGCCGAACGGTCCGGGCGGTCGCCCTGGTCGCCGTCCTCCTGGTCTGCGCGCTGGCCATCCTGGCGCTGGTCCGCGAGCAGACGGGGACGCGGGGCTTCCTCGTCGGCCTGGCCCTCGCCGTGCTTCCCGTACCGCTCCTCGCGGCGGCGTTCCGCTGGCTCGACCGGGTCGAGCCCCTCCCCTGGAAGAACCTGCTCTTCGCGTTCGCCTGGGGCGCCTTCGCCGCCGCCCTCGCCGCGATCCTGGCGAACTCCTTCGCGGTCCGCTGGATCGCCGCGACCACCGCCGACCCGGACTCGGCGCACAGCCTCGGCGCCACGGTCGTCGCGCCCGTGGTGGAGGAGAGCGCGAAGGCCGCCGCGGTCCTGCTGCTCTTCCTCTTCCGCCGCCGGAACTTCCACGGCCTCGTCGACGGCGTGGTGATCGCCGGCTTCACCGCGACCGGCTTCGCCTTCACCGAGAACATCCTCTACCTCGGCAACGCCTTCGGGGAGGACCAGGAGTTCGGCGCCCCCGGCATCGGCGTCACGACCGTCGGCACCTTCTTCGCACGGGCCGTGATGTCGCCGTTCGCGCACCCGCTGTTCACCGTGTTCACCGGCCTCGGTTTCGGATTCGCCGCGCTCGCCCCGCGCGGCAGGCGGCTCCGCCGCGTCCTGCTGCCCCTGGCCGGGCTGCTTCTCGCCATGGGCATGCACGCCGCCTGGAACGGTTCGGTCACCTTCGGAGGCCCCCTGGCCTTCCTCGCGGTCTACGGAGCGTTCATGATGCCCGCCTTCGGACTGCTGACCTGGCTCGCGGTGTGGAGCAGGCAGCGGGAGCTGCGGACGATAGCCGGGGAGCTGCCGGCGTACGCGGCGGCCGGCTGGCTCTCCCCCGCCGAACCGCTCGCGCTCTCCTCGATGCGGGCCCGCCGGGCGGCCCGTGCCGTCGCCGCCCGGACGTACGGCGAGCGGGCCGCCCGGACCGTCGGCGAGTACGAGTCCTTCGCGACGACCCTCGCGTTCCTGCGCGACCGGGCCCGGCGCGGCACGGCCGGGCCCGACTTCGCGGCCCGCGAGCAGGAACTGCTCCACCACCTGTGGCAGCGCCGCGCGATCGCCTCGCCCGCGCTGACGTACGCGGCCCGGGCGACGGGACGGGTGTGGGCGCCGCCGCAGTACCTGGACTACGGCGACTACAACCCGTACCGGAGGTAGTACGCCGGGAACTCCGGGCCCGACGGGGCCCGGGTTCCCGGGTCCTCGGGTCCTCGGGTCCCCGGGCCTCCGGGTCCTCAGACCGTGAGGCCCTTCGAGCGCAGCCACGCGCCCGGGTCGACGCCGTCGCCACCGCCGGGGTGCACCTCCAGGTGGAGGTGGGCGCCGGAGACGTTGCCGGTGGCGCCGACGCGGCCGATGGTCTCGCCGGTGGACACGGTCTGGCCCGCGCCGACCGTCATGGACGAGAGGTGGCAGTACCAGACCTCGGTGCCGTCCTCCAGCTCCAGGACGATCCGGTAGCCGTAGGAACCGGACCAGGCGGCCGACTTCACCGTGGCGCCGTGCACCGCCTTGAGCGGGGTGCCGGCGGAGGCCGCGAAGTCGAGGCCCGTGTGGTGGCCGGAGGACCACATCGAACCGGACTGCATGTAGGTGGCGGTGATGGAGTACGAGGAGAGGGGGAGCGAGTAGCTCGCGGCGAGTTCGGCGAGGCGCTCGGCCTCGGCCTTCGCCCTGGCGGCGGCCTCCGCCTTCGCCTTGGCCTCCGCCTCGGCCTTCGCCCGCGCCTCGGCGGCCGCCTTCTCCGCCGCGTCCGCCTTGGCCTTCGCCTCCGCCGCGGCCTTCTCGGCCGCCGCCTTCTCCGCCGCGGCCCTCTCGGCCGCGTCGGCGGACGCCTGCTGCTGCTCGGCCTGCTGGAGGATGCGGGTGCGCAGGGCCTCACCCGCGTCGGTGGCGCTCGGGACGTCGGCCTTCAGGGAGGCCCGCGTGACCTGCCCGGCCCCGCCGGTCCGCCCGTCGGCGCCGGTGGTGTACGCGGTGGAGGTCAGCGGGTTCGGGTTGACGCGGTCCTCGGCGACCGCCTCCCGCTCCTCCTCGGGCAGGAGGGAGCCGATGCCGGGCAGGTCGTGGGCGTCCGGCAGGTCGAGGTCCGGGAGGTCCGGGAGCGAGATGGCCACCGGGGGCTTGTCCTGCGCGGTGGCGAGGCCGCCCGCGCCGACGGCCGCGATGACGCCGACGCCGAGGACGGTGGAGGAACGGGCGAAGGGGGAGCGCTGCTTGACGACCCGGTGCCGGCCGGAACGGCTCCGGTCGCGGAGGGAGTCCTCGGTGGGATTCCACTCGGTGTCAGGGTCGGAGGGAGCCGCACCACCACCGAAGGCGTCGAAGGGGGCTTCGGGGGCAGGGGGGTTGGACGCCACGGAGGCGCACTCCTTTCCTTCCTTCTCGCCTACCGGGTTAGCTGACGGGTTCGGAGCAGGAAGGTCTCCTACGGGCGCGCCGCACGGGTGCGACGGGCTCGATTCACCCCAAATGGTGGTTCCCCGGTTCCCTTGCGGGATTCGGCGCACGCGCACGGTGCCGTCTCTTGCGACGGCGGGGACGACCGCGCTGCGTTATCGAACGTTAATAGACAGGGGGTCCCGTTTCCAAGCCGTTCCCCTTGATCATTCATTGAATTGGCAGGAACTGTCCCGACTTGACCCCCCTTCACCAGGGCACGGCGCGAGACCCCCAAACCCTTCGCGATCTGACGTTTTGTCAATCGTTATCCCCGTGACACCTCTCGACTACGGGTGGTGACCGTCCCGGTGCAGCACCTGCATCGTCCGTCGCCGCTCCCGCCGCCCCTCCTCGGGCCGGCTCAGCGCGAGCAGGGCCATGTCGTCCGTCGCCCCGCCGCCCGTGTGGAGGCGTACGTCGTCCACGAGCGCGTCGAGGAGTTCCTCGGGCCCCGGGAAGATCCGTCCGGCCAGCCGTGCCACCGGGTCGTAGAAGACCCCGGCCGCGTTCCGCGCCTCCGAGAGGCCGTCGGTGTAGAAGAGCAGCGTCGTGCCCGGCGGGTAGGGGCGCGCCTCGGCCCGGTCCGGCCACGACGCCAGGTCCCCCATGCCGAGCGGCAGCGCCGGCCGGCCCGGTTCCACCGGTTCGACCCGGCCGTCCCCGTGCAGCACCAGCGGGGGCGGGTGCCCCCGGTTGACGACCCGTACGAAACCGTCGAAGGCTCCGTTGCCGTCGGCGCGCGGGATCTCGGCCAGGACGGCGGTGGTGAATCCCTCGAAGGCGTCCAGGCCCTCCCGCCGGGTGCCCTCCCGGGTCAGCGCCCGTTCGAGCCGCTGCGCCACGTCCTCCAGGGACCGCTCCTGCTCGGCCGCCTCCCGGAAGGCCCCGATGACGACGGCGACGGCCTCGACCGCCTCCATCCCCTTGCCCCGCACGTCCCCGACCACGAGCCGCACCCCGTAGGGGGTGTCCTGTACGGCGAAGAGGTCGCCACCGACGAACGCGTCCGCCTGCGCCGCCTCGTAGCGGGCGGCGCACCAGAGCCCGCCGATCCGCTCGGGGGGCGTCGGCAGCACCGCCTTCTGCGCGTTCTCCGCGATGACCCGGGCCGACGCGAGCCGTTCGCCGCTGCGGCGCACCACCCGGTTGATGAAGAGGGCGAGTCCGGAGACGGTGAACACGGTCAGGGTCTCGGCGACGGCCGGGGCACGGGTCACGTCGTTGTTGCCGAGGTAGAGCCCGACCGAGGCGAGAACGGCGGTAATCCCGGTGAGAAGGGTCGTGAGCAGGGAGAAGAAGGGCGCGGCGACCAGCGGGGCGGCGGCGAGCATCGGGGAGGCGGTGTACGGGGCGGGGGTCGCCAGGTCGAAGGCGACACCGCCCGCGATGATCAGCGGCGGCAGCAGGCGGATGAACCACCGGGCACCGCCGTACGCGGGTACGCCCCCGCCGGCCCGCCGGGAACGACCGGGCGCGGCGCTCCCTCCGGCGTCCCGCCGGGTACGGCCCTCGGCGTCCCGCCGCCCGCGGTCCGCCGATCCTAGGGGGTGCCCCACCTGAACTCTCCTGCCCGGTCCGACCGCCCGCGGCCCCGCACCGCGCCCTCCCAGGGTGGCCGCCGCGCCGGGGAACGGCGACTCCCGTACGGCCGAGTGGCGTACCGGGACACCGGGGCGGGAAGCGGAGTACGGGATCGGCCGGGGGCCGGGGGGCGGCCCGTACGGGTCTTCCGGTACAGGCCGTCCGGTACAGGCCGTCCGGTACGGGCCGTCCGGTACAGGCCGTCCGGTACAGGCCGTCCGGTACAGGCCGTCCGGTACAGGCCGTCCGGTACAGGCCGTCCGGTACAGGCCGTCCGGTACAGGCCGTCCGGCCAGAACTACATGTTCCGTTCGGCGTAGATCTCCATCGCGTCCCGGACGAGCACGGCGGTGCCCTCGCCGTGCTTGTCGTAGTTCTCCGCGAAGCGGGGGTCGTCGACGTACATCCGGCCGAGGCCGATCACGTACTCCCTGGTCGGCGTCGTGGTGGCCGACAGCCAGGCGATCTGGCGCCGCACGACGGCCTGCACCTCGTCGCTGCCGGCCGCCAGGCCCTCCCGCGCCGCCTTCCCGAAGTCACGGGCGATGGCGGCCTGCTCGTCCATGAACGCCCGCCTCCCCTCGGCGTCGAGCGAGCGCCACCAGCGGTCGCCGTTCTCGTACGCCTCCCGGCCCCAGCGCCGGGTGACCTCCTCCTCGTACCGCGTGTGATCGAAACCGTCGAACACTTCTTCGGCCATGAGCTCTTCTCCGTTCTCGGTCTTGCGGAGGGTGGTCCGCACCGACGCGATCTGCCGGGCGAGGCGCTCGCGCTCCTGCTCCAGAAGGGCGAGGTGGGCGCGCAGGGCGGCGGACGTGTCCCGCTGTCCCTCGAGGACCTCGGCGATGGCGGGCAGCGAGAGCCCCAGCTCGCGCAGCAGCAGAATCCGCTGCAGCCGCACGAGCGCCGCCTGGTCGTAGTACCGGTAACCGTTCGCGCCGATCCGGCTCGGTTCCAGCAGCCCGCACTCTCCGTAGTACCTGAGGGTGCGGCTGGTGGTGCCGGCCTTCTTGGCGATCTCCTGGATCGACCACTCCATGCCGAGAACGCTAGATCTTGACGCAACGTCAAGGTCAAGCGGAACGCGCGACCGCGCGCCGACACGACGAAGGCCCGAATCCTCAAGGATTCGGGCCTTCGTTGCTACTGAGTAGCGGGGACAGGATTTGAACCTGCGACCTCTGGGTTATGAGCCCAGCGAGCTACCGAGCTGCTCCACCCCGCGTCGGTAAACACGACTCTACGGCATGACCGGGGCAATCATGAAATCGGTTGTCGCCGGGGTGTCCGGCCGCCTCCGTCGGCAGCCGCGGTCGCCGGTGTCGACAGGTGCCGGCAGATGCCGTCCAGAGGGTTCGCGGGCCTCGCTCCGCACGCCTCGGAGCACGTGCCGACCACCGCGAAACCAGGGCCGACGGGGCGCGGGGGACGGGGTTGACCCGGCCCCTCGTCGTCGTCATGGTGATCACCCGGGGAACTGGGAGCACCCTCCCGCTCCCCGGAACCACGGCGTTCGGGACCCGTGGCCGGGGAATCCCACCGGTTCCCGCCGACCGCCGGGGATCTCACGCACCGGGATCGCGCGTACCGGAACCCGCGGCCCGTCCCGCCGCCGACGAGCGGGGTCCGGCCCGTCGTACGGCACGACGGGAGACGAAGGGGGGAGACCGACCGTGGAGGACAACGACCTTCTGGCCCGGCGCTTCGAGGAGGAACGCGGCCGGCTGCGGACGGTGGCATACCGCGTACTGGGCTCCGTGAGCGAGGCCGAGGACGCCGTCCAGGACGCCTGGATCAAGCTCGGCCGCACCGACGTCGGCGAGGTGGAGAACCTGAGCGGCTGGCTGACCACGGTCGTCGGCCGCGTCTGCCTGGACATGCTGCGCTCACGCCGCTCGCGCCGCGAGACCCCGTGGGAGCACTACGTCCCCGACCCCGTGGTCCGGGTCGTCGACGCCCCCGGCACCACCGCCACCACCACCGCCGTCGATCCCGCGCACGCGGCCGAACTCGCCGACTCCGTCGGCCTCGCCCTCCTGGTCGTCCTGGAGGCCCTGTCCCCGGCCGAACGGGTCGCGTTCGTCCTGCACGACATGTTCGCCGTCTCCTTCGACGAGATAGCGGAGGTCGTGAGCCGCACCCCGGCCGCCAGCCGTCAGCTCGCCAGCCGCGCCCGTCGGCGGGTGCGGGACGCCTCCCCGGCCCCGGCCCCGGACGCACGGCGGCAACGGAAGATCGCGGACGCCTTCCTCGCCGCCGCGCACGGCGGCGACTTCGAGGGCCTGCTCGCGGTCCTCGACCCGGACGTGGTGCTGCGCGCGGACGGCGGCCGGGTCCTCGCGGGCGTCTCCAAGGTGGTGCGGGGCGCCGGGGCCGTCGTCGCGCAGGCCGTCATGTACGCGAGGTTCCGGCAGGCGGTGCTGCCCCTGGTGGCCAACGGCGCACCGGCGTTCCTGTCGGTGGCCGACGGGCGCCCGAGCGCACTCATGGCGTTCACGATCGCCGGCGACCGGATCGTCGAACTCCAGATCCTGGCCGACCCGGAACGCCTCACGGCCCTCGGCCTCACGGAGGAGGAACTGGCGCGAGCGAGGTAGGGGGCCTTCCGCCGCGGGGCCGGGGGTTCCGGCTCGGCGGCCGGCGCCCGAACCGCCCGCCCGGCAGCCGTCACGCCCCGAGGGCCGCCCGCAGGTCCGCCCGGCGGCGGGCCAGGGAGGCGCCGGCCGTCAGGGAGACAGCGGCGCTGGCGACGCCGAGGACGGCGCCCGCCGCCACGTCGCCCGGGTAGTGCACACCGGTGTGGACCCGGGAGTACCCCACCGTCGCCGCCAGGACGCCGAGGGGAACGGCGGCGGCGGGCAGCACCACCCCCGTGGCGGTGGCGAAGGCGACCGCCGACGCGGTGTGCCCCGAGGGGAACGAGGCCGAGTCCGGCATGGGGACGTGTCGGCCCGCCACCACCCGGGCCGCCTCGCGGTCCGGTCGCGACCTGCGGACGAGCCGTTTGCCCAGCAGGTTCGCCGTGGCCGAGGCCACCGCGACCGCGCCGATCCCGACGAGCGCGGCCCGGCGCGGACGGCCCGGGAAGAGGGCGAGCGCCGCCGCGATGGCGAGCGAGATCTTGGAGTGGTCGGCCGCCGTGGAGAGCCGGCGGAGGGCCGTGTCGAGGGTGGGCGTGGGCGTGGCGGCCACGGCGGCGTACACGGCACCGTCGACGGCCCGGAGGTCGCGCAGGATGTCCTGGGCGGTCCCGGCGGCCGTGTGGCCGGTACCGGCGTTCGGACGGACGGTCCCGGTGGTCGTGTCGTCGGTCATGCGCCGCTCCTCGGGGGCTCGGTGGTCGGGGAGTGTGGTCGGAGATCCGGTGCCGGTGGGCCCGGTACCGGTGGGCCCGGTGCCGGTGGGCCCGGTGCCGGTGGGCCCGGTGCCGGTGGGCCCGGTGCCGGTGGGCCCGGTGCCGGGATCAGTGGGCGGAAGAGCGGTGGAAGGCCAGCTCGGTGATGCGCCGCCAGTCCAGGGGCGGTTTCGGGGGTGTGGTGCCCGGCCGGTCGCGCGGGACGAGCACCCGCAGGGCGCGCGGGCGGAGGGTGCAGACGACCGGGGCGGGCAGGGTCAGGGCCTCGCCGTCGACGGCGACGGAGAGAGGGCCGTCGCCGCTGTCGCAGGTGACCTCGACCCTGCGGGCCGTCAGGACGTTCAGGCCGGCCGCCTGGGTCCCCCGTACCGCCAGCTCGGCGGCCTGCACCGCACCCTCCACCCGGATGCCGATCACACCGAGTTCGCCCCCGTCGAGCCGGGGTCTGCGGGCGGGGGCGGTGCTGAGCGGATCGGGTGTGGCGTACGGATTGTTGCTGATCAGGAGCGCCTGCTGCGCGTCGAGCGGGGTGCCGTCGACGGTCGCGTCGATGCGGTCGCCCTCTCCCCCCTGGAGCAGGTCGGGAAGGGCGTCCAGAGCGGTGCCGGCCTTCGCGTCGCGGTACTCGGGGTGCTGGACGACGTCCGCGTACACCCCGAAGGAGACGGTGTTGACGAAGGGCCGGCCGGCGACCGTACCGAGATCGACCCGCAGCTCCTCGCCGTCGGTCAGCGCGTTCAGGCAGGTCGAGGGGTCGGCGCGGTCGAGGCCGAGGTCCAGGGCGAAGTGGTTGCGGGTGCCGGCGGAGACGACGAGGAACGGCAGGTCGTGCTCGGCGGCCACGGCGGCGACGAGCGCCTGTGTGCCGTCGCCACCGGCCACACCCAGGAGGTCGGCGCCCTCGGCCACGGCCCGCCGGGCGAGTTCGGCGACGTCGGTGTCCTCGGACGGGTCGAGGAGGATCACCCGGGCGCCCCGCTCCTCGGCGCGCTCGACGAGCCCGAAGCGCTCGACCTTCCCGCCCCCGGACTTCGGGTTCATGATCAGGACGGGCTTCGCGGGCCGGGCCGCCGGCGCGCCCCGCATCGGCTCGGTCCCGTCCACCCCCGGACGGCGCAGGGCGGACCGGGCGCAGGACAGGGCCGCGCCCCAGAGGGCGAGGGCCACGAGGGCGTTCACCCAGACGCCCCCCACGACGTACAGCGTGAGGACCGTGACGGGCGCGGCCACCGTGAGCAGCGCGCCGAGCAGCCGCAGCGGTCCCCGATGGGCCAGGAACCACCAGACGCCCACGGCCGACAGGGCGAGTCCCACCAGCCCGGCCACCAGGATCAGCACTCCGCCGCCGCCCAGCGCCGTCAGCAGGACCACGACCGCCGCCAGCGCCGCGAGCAGCGCGCAGCGCGCCAGCCAGCGGGCCGCTCCCACCGGATCACCGGAACCGCTCACCGTCACCGACCCCACCTCCGCATTCCGTTCCCACCTTTCCCCACGCCCTTCCGGCCCGCGCTCCGACCAGGCCGTTCGGGGGCGGGGGTCCACGGGAAAAGGCTCTCCCGGGAGTGATGACCTCCCGGTGGCCGGGCCGTCTCTCCTTCCGTACCCCGCGGCCTGCCTACCCCACGCAGCGGAAACCACCCGGAAAACCCTGAAACCCCGCGGCGCGGAACCCTGAGTCCGGGGAGCCGGAACCCCGGGAGATCCCCGAGGCCGCCGGAGAAGACGGCTCTGTGCGCCCCGGCGTCGGCGGGTCCGTCCGCCCCATCACCGGCGGGTCCGTCCGCCCCGGCGCCGCCGTCCGGTTTCCGGCCCCGTCCCGGACGCCGGAAAGGGCGGCGGGTGCCGTTCTCGTCCGGGAGCCCGCCCCCGTACACGCGCGAACGGCCCCGTACGCGCGCACGCACGTACCCACGCGAGGGGGTGGTTCAGACGGAGACCCGCGGGTGGGCCGGGTCGAGGTGGTGGATGGTGACCCGGTCGGCGTGTTCGGCGAGCAGGTCCCGCAGTTCGGCGGCGGCGGTTTCGACGAGGTGCCCGTCGCGGGCGGCGTGGAGGGTTTCGAGGATGAAGGCGACGTGGGTGGAGTCCTCGGTGACGCGGGTGCGGTGGGCGTCGCGGTGGTTCCAGTGGCGGGTCAGTACGCCGTCGTCGTCGGTGTAGACGATCTCGCCGGGCCCGGGGGTCTCCGTGACGTCGGGCTCGCCGAGCGGGGTGAAGCTCTCGGTGCCTTCGGCGCGGCGGATCTCGACGTCACCGGCGACGTGGCCGAGGTCGAAGGCCCCGGCGGGCAGTCCGTGCCGGACGGAGACGGCGTTGTAGGAGTCGACGGCCGGGTTGATCCGGGGCAGGGTGCCCTTCTTCGCGAGGCGGCGGCCGAGGGCGTCGACGCTGGGCCGGACGCGGCGGGGGTTGGTGCCGAAGGAGCGGTAGGCGGTGTGCCACGCCTCGACGCGCGGGTCGGTCTCGTCGGCGGGCTGCCAGGTGCCGTCGGCGAGCTGTCGTTCCAGGTCTTCCAGGGCGACGGCGGTGGCGGGCCACGGTTCGCGGCCGCGCAGGCCGGTGGCGGTGACGACGGCGGCGAGGGTGCCGGGGAAGGCTTCGGCGACGGCGGGGGTGAGGTGGAAGACGGTCATCGGAAGGGTCCGTTCCGGGAGGTGGGCGGGGCAGCGGGCCGGGCGGCGGGCTGGTGGTGCGGCGGTGCGGCGGTGCGGCGGTGCGGCGGGGTCGGGCTTTCCAAGGGCTGACGCGGTGCGGCGGGGTCAGGCTTTCCAGAGGCCGACGCGGTCCAGGCGGCGCAGTTGCTGGGCCGCGGCGGACGCGTCGGGGCCGGTGCCGCGTTCGGTGAGCCGGCGGGCGGTGTCGGCGCGCTGCCCGACCGGCTTGTGGTCGTCGTACTTGAACTTCGCCCGTACCTCGGTGACGTCCAGGCGCAGGCCGCGGATGCCGGACAGCATCCGCCCGTAAGGGGGTCGGCCGGCCTCGACGGGGGCGTGGTCGCCCTCGGGCTGGAAGTGGGCCATCTGGCGGCGCAGCAGTTCGGCCTTGGCCTCGGGGTCGTCGACGATCGTGGCCCGGCAGGTGAACTGGACGGCCGCGTAGTAGCTGGTGGGAACACCGTCGGTGGCCGGGGTGCCGGGCGCCGCGCGCCAGGGCCCGGGGACGAAGGCGTGGTCGCCGATGACGGTGAAGGTGACGTCGGGGGCGGCCTCGACCGCCTTCCAGACGGGGTTCGGCCGGGCGAGGTGGACCAGCAGACCGGCGCCCTCGACGGTGAAGTGGGTGGGCACGACGACGGGCGGGCCTCCGGACGGGCCGTTGACGCCGAGGACGCCGAAGTCGTGACCGTCGGCGATCCACGCCTGCCACTCGGCGTCGTCCAGGGCGGCGTCCCAGGGCTGGATGAACATGTGGAGGTCCTTCCGGGGCGGTACGGGGTCAGGCGAGGGCGAGGAGGCTGACGGCGACGGCGGCGGCGCCCAGGCCGACCAGCTGGCCCCGGTGGACCCGTTCGGCGAGGACGCCGCGGGCGAGCAGGACGGTGCCGGCCGGGTACAGGGCGGTGATCACGGCGACGACGGCCAGGTCGCCGCCGCGGGCGGCGAGCAGGAAGAGCAGGTTGGCCACCGAGTCCAGCACTCCCGCCGTCGCCGACAGGGCGTACGCGGGCCTCTCGGAGCCGAGCCTGCGGTACATCAGGCCGGCCGCGGCCAGGGTGACCGCAGAGGAGACGGCGCGGCCGACGATCAGCGGCCCGACGCCGCTGTCGGACGGCGCCTGGTGCAGGAAGACCAATTGCAGGGCGATGGCGGCCCCGGCGCCGAGGGCCAGCAGCAGCGCGGTGCGCGACGGACGGACCGACTTCGCCCCGTGCCCGGCGCTGACCAGCACCACCGCCGCCAGTGCCAGCGGCAGGCCGATCAGCCCGGCCGGCCCCAGGTGCTCGCCCTGCAGCAGTCCGACGCCGACCGGCAGCACCGCCGAGACCAGCGCGGTGACGGGGGAGAGGACGTTCATGGGGCCGATCGCGAGCGTGCGGTAGAGCAGGGCGAACGCCGCGGCGGAGGCGACGCCGGACGCGGCGCCCCACCCGAGGGTGGCCGGGTCGAACGAGGCGCCGAGGAAGGGCCACAGCAGCAGTTCCACGGTGAGCGAGGCCGGAGCGGCGATCATCACGGTGCGCAGGACGTGGGCCCTGCGGGCGCCGAGACCGCCGAGGAAGTCGGCGCATCCGTAGGCCAGGGAGCTGCCCAGGGCCAGCAGCAGAGCGATCACGGGTACATCCCTTACTATCAATGGAACGACCACACCGTACAACGCATCGACCGGGCCCCGTCAACCGAACGACCGAGCGGTGCAATGCGCCGATCCACCGCCTGGAGGGACGAAGCGATGACCGAGACCGAGGCCGCCCTGCGGACGCTCGCGCACAACGTCAGGGCCGCCCGCCACCGGGCCGGGCTGTCCCTGGACGAACTCGGCCGCCGCGCCAAGGTCAGCAAGGGCGCCCTGGTCGGACTGGAGAAGGCCCAGGGCAACCCGAACTTCGCCACCCTGGTCCGCCTCGCCGACACCCTCGGCGTCTCCGTCTCCACCCTGATGGAGGGCCGGTCCGAGGAACGCGTCCGGGTGGTGGGCGCCGAGGCCGTCATGCCCCTGTGGAAGGGCGAACACGGCAGCGAGGCCCGGCTCATGCTGACCACCGGCGGCCCGGCGGCCACCGAGGTCTGGCGCTGGAAGCTGGAACCCGGCGAGGAGTACCCCAGCCACCCCCACCAGACGGGCGTGACCGAGACCGTCAGCGTCACCGCCGGACGGATGGTGCTCGTGGTCGACGGCACGGAACACCCGGTCGAGGCCGGCCAGACGGCCGCCTTCGACGGCGACACCTCCCACACCTACCGCGGCGCGGGAACCGGGACCTGCCACCTGATCATGACCGTCCACCTGCCGCCCGGGCCCGCCTAGGAAGTGCCGGGCGCGCACCGGACAACACGAAGCGCCCCGACCGGCAGGAACCGGGCGGGGCGCTGAGCACCGGGTCGGGAAAGGCTTCCTGACCCGGTGACGGGTAGGCCGTGTGGGACTCGAACCCACAACCAACGGATTAAAAGTCCTGGTCAGAGCCGGGTGGCTGATGCCGGCCGGTGGTGTGCCGTTCGGAACGGCCTGGTCGGACGGGCTGTCCGGCGCCACGCGATCCGGACGAAACCGGGCTGTGCCGGAGCGTCCGCTCACGCATCGCTCACGCACGGACGGCGCTGCGACCCACCGTCGACGTCGATCCTGTGAGTAACCCAATCGAATGAATCCAACATATGGAGTCCGGTTATTCCACCGGTCACGCTGGTACCGCCAGCTGCAACCGGTCCGCAGAGGCCCGGAGGACATAGCGGGTCATCCAGGTTTCCTGGCTCGTCCAGAGTGTGGCGTGCCCACTCAGCGACCCTAGTGTGCCTCCCGATGCGCGAACACGGATGCGACTCCCGGCCGGCCCGGCAGCGACGGCGGACTTTGGACAGTGGGTTTGTGCACGGGTTGAGCCTGGAGGTTTCGTGGGCCGGACCGGTACGAGGTCCGGCCCCCTCAACCGTCAGAGAGTCGAGTCGGCCAGCCGTCGGGGCTTCCGCGGGACGTCGTGCCTGCCTGCCGTTCGGCTGTCGCGCATCAGAGTGTGCTGGGTGTCGACCAGCCGGGGTGTCAGCCGCAGGGGGACCTCCTGCACCGGGTGAAGGAGACCGTCGTCACCGAGTTCCGCCCGCCAGACCCGGTAGTCCAGCTCGGAGTAGGCGGGATTGACGCCGATCTCCCCTTTGGGGAAGGTCCCGTTGAAGGGCAGCGCGATGTCCATGTGGTTCCAGTAGTTCCATGCCTGGACGGCCTTGTACGCGTCGAAGAAGTGGTAGAAGTCCGGGTACCGGTGGAAGCGGCGCAGCTCGCGGTGGATGAGGTGACCCAGGAGCGGACCGAAGACCTCCGCGACGTGGTCGAAGTCCCACCGGATGCGATGCCACGGCTCAGCGCTCCGCTCCGGGCCGAGGAAACGCGCGATGGTCAGGTGGCTGATGCGCGCCGTGAGGTGGGCTCGGGCATGGGCCGCCTCGATGCTGGGGTCCACCTGGCCCAGGATCTGCTCCAAGAGGGCGAAGCCGGGACGGAACCGCGCCAGGTCGAAGTGGCCCGCCGTACCGGGAAACCCCTCGAACAGTACTTTCTTGTAGAGCCAGTTGTTGAACTCTCCCTGCTCCGCCAACCGCTGGGTGTGAGGCGAGCGGGAGTACAGCATGAGGTACTCCGACAGGGCCTCGAAGTAGACGTAGCCCAGGACGGGGAGCCGGGGGATGGTCTCGGAGAGGAGGCGGGGGAACGCTTCGTGCTCTGCCGGTTCCGGTCGGTGGGCGATGGCGGCCGCCAGGCCGAGGAAGTCCACCGAGTTCTTCACCCGGCTCACCACCGCTTCGCGGAGCTCGCACCGCTCCGCAGGTCCCAGGAGATTCTCCAGCTCGCGGTAGTTGCGCAGGTGGATCGGGCCCAGCCGGAGGTAGTCGATGCCGGCCAGACCGCGGTAGCCGTGGCGCGGCGTGTTGATCTCCAGGACCAGCGGAGTCGTGACCTGGCCGGAGAACGGGGAACGGGCCAGGGAGGCGGGCGCCTCCCTGGTGAGGACGTACTCGGCGAGGTTGTGCATGCGCAACCCTCCGGACGTGGGCGTGAGCGGTGCGCAGTAGAGGCTTCCCACCAGGCAGCCGCCCGACGGCCGGAGCGTGCCGTTGTGCATGATGCGGTCGAAGGAGTGGGTGACGTGGAGCAGGTGCTGGGTGTTCCCGCCACGCAGCGACGCGAACATGGCGTTGTCGGTCAGCAGGGCTCCTTGAGGAGCCGTTTCGGCCAGCCGGGCGTTCCACGCCACCGTCTGTTCGGCGAGCGGGTCGGAGCGGTGGGCGGCACCCGGCCCCGCGGGCGCGGAGTAGGAGACGTGGGCGTCGGCCCACATGCCGTGGAGGTCGGGGTTGCTCATGGGGTGATCACTCCTAGGTCGAAGCAGAGCTGAACAGCTCCGTTGTCTTCTTCGGGCTCCGTCGGCTGGTCCCGGGTGGTGGGCAGGACGTACTCGGTGGCCTTGCGGGCCAGGTGGAGCGGGAGCGGCAGGGCGAGCAGGGGCGCCCGCCCGGGTGACTGCCGCAGCCGGTGGGCGAGGGTCGCCCACAGCTCGGGGTCGTCGTCTGGGAGGCATCCCGCGACGACGATCTCCAGCAGCCCGGGGTTCCACGCCGACCGGTCGGTGTCGATCGTGGTACCCGTCTTTCCCTCCTTGGTGTAGGAGCGGAAGGCCCAGCGCGACGCCATGACGGAAACCTTCGTGCCCGGCCCCGCTTTCTCACCGGTGCTGCCGAACACCCGGTTCTGCGGATCGTGGCCGGGCGGTCTCCACAGCCCGGTGGTGATGCCGAACCTCTCCTCTTCTTCGCCGTCGTCCGAGGTCTGCGGTCCGTGGCCCCACCACTGGGGGGTTTCGGTGTCGGTGCTGTCCCGGACCCGGACCAGGCGGAGCCCGGGACCCTGAACGGCGAGCCGTTGGGCCGGCCGGCCGTGGAGCCGGACCCTGTCCGGCTCAATGTGGCCATCCTGCAGCCACGGCCACAGCCGACGAGCGTTCTGGGCGTGGACCAGCAGCAGGGTCGGGCGATCGCGCAGACCGAACAGGACCTCCTGCACGGCGTCCGCCACGATCCTCCGATGTCGTTCGGTGGGGCTGTTCCGGTCCTCGTCCTGATCGGGGCCGTCACTGTCCTCCGCCTCGGTGGGGCCGCCCGCACCGTCGGAGGGCGACTCCTCGTCGGAATCATCGGCGGTTGGCAGTTCGGCCGATTCGGCCAGGCGCATCAGGAGCGTCGGGTACGGGACCCACTCGCCGGTCCTGACGTCCCAGCCGGTGATGCGTTCTGGGGCGGGGTCGCCGGGGCGCACGCGGACGGCGATCGGCACGAGATCCGCCCGCCGGGTCGGACCATCCCGGCGCCGCTTGACCAGCCACAGGGCGGCATACTGGGTGTCCGCAGGGATCTCCGGGCCGAGGCCGTGGGCGGGTACGGCACGGTGACCGAGCTGACGGAAACCGTCCGTCCAGCACGCTTCGAGCTTCCTGGCCCTGGCCTTGTTCACGTCCGTGGGCTTGCCCGGCACCCGGCGCGGGTTCACCACGAACTGGGTCACCCGCCCCGCGTCCCGGAACCCCAGCCGCAGGGCGAACTTGGGGTCGGCGGAGCGTGGAGCGTAGGCGTCCTTGGCGTGGATCTCCAGCAGGGCGAGCGAGGCGCGGTCGCCCGCCGGCGCGGCGGGCAGGCGCTGCACGACCTGAGCACGACGATCCGCGATGGCCGCGTGCAGGGCGCTGGTCCTGCTCTGGTCGGCGGGGGAGAGGGTGAGGCTGTCGGCGAGCCCGCCGATCCGCGCCAGGCGCAGTTCCACCGCGAGCTCGGGCGTCTGCCACGAGAGCGTCTCCCCGTCCGGGGAGGGTGCTTCCCCGGCAGGTTTCCGCACGGGTTCTCCGTCGAGGCCGAGCAGGGTGGCGAGTGCCTGTACACCCGCGTCCCTGACGGGCTCGGTGAGCCAGAGGAACTCCGCCCGGAAGGGGTTTCCCGCCAGCAGCTCGGCCATGTCCCGACGACGTTCCATGGTTTCCCGCGTGTCCGGGTCGAGGGCTTCCCCGGTACGTCGCCCGGTCGGTCTCCGTACCGTGGACCAGCGGTTCGCCCGCACCGGGTCCGGTGCACGACGCAGTCCTTCGGGCAGGGCCTGCTCGAACCATTCCGTGAGCGGGACGCGATCACCGGGCATCAAACCGGCCTTCACCCCGTGTGAGCCCATCGGCGCGCTGTGCACCACGGCGGCAGTGACTCCCCCCGCGCCGGCGAGCCAGCGGGTCGGGTCGCCGGTGAGGCTGTCGGGCTGGGGGAACGGCTGTCGCAGCCGCAACCGGGAGAGCATTCCGTCTGGCCCGCCCGCCTCCCATCGGCGGGCGCGAAGCGCGCGGTCGTACCGGAGACGCCCCACGGAGAAGCGGGCGGAGGCCCGTCTCTCCGGGCCGTCGTCGATCCACGGAGCGTTTGCCAGCAGGTAGACGGAGGCGGCGCGACGGGGCGGGAGGTACAGGCCGTTCGGCCCGGTCCGCGTCGCCCACCGCCGGACACCGCACCGCAGGTGGACCCGGAACTCCGGGGAGAACGGGACGGTCTGGAGGGTCAGCGTGAGGAGGGCCGAGAACCACCACGTCCGCCCGTCGCGGTCCTCGTACCGGTCGGGCGGCCAGGAGAGCAGCTCGGCGCCCCGCTCGGAGGGCCGTCGGGCCACACCGCGGAATCCCAGGGACCCACCGGGGTAGGAGAACGAGTCCAGTTCCAGGGCCAGACCGGCGAGGACGTCGGGGAGCAGCTGGTAGAGCCGCCCGTCCGGCTGCGCCGTACCGGCGGCCGTCGGCGTCCGGGCCAGCATCGGGACCTCGCACCGCTCCCAGCGGAGTTCACCGGGACGTAACGCGTCGAGCGCCTCGCGGACCGCCTGCCGGTGCTCGGGCTCGGGACGCAGGTCGTTCACCCAGGCGTGCATCAGTGTCGCAAAGACGTCCGCGGGAACGGGGCTGCGGGCGTACAGCCACGGCTCGTCGTGGGAGACGTCGAGCCATTTCGCCACCGAGACCACTTCGGGAGCCAGCGCCTGGAGGAGCGAGTTGAGACGGCCGACCGGGACGGCGAGGCAGTCGTCCGGCCGCTTGAGTCCCAGGCGGTAGAGATCGAGGAGCAGCCTCCGCCGGGACCGGGGAAGGGCCAGCGTGTAGTAGGGGACGGTCCACTCGGCGTCCGGGTCGGGGACGTAGCCGGCGAGTCTGATGGTGTCGTAGCGGGTCACAGGATTCCTCATGCCGTGCGGCGCGGCGCGTCCGGCCGGTGGGTGGGGATGTTCTTGAGTGCCAGGTAGAGGGGCTCGTAAAGGGTCTGTACCAGCTGCCGCTGGTCGAGGGGGAGCGGCCCGTCGTCGTCGAAGTACGGGGCGAGGACGTGAACCATGCTGGCGAGCAGTCCGGTGCGGAAGGTGTCGGGCCCCAGGCCGGCGGCCTCGCGTTCGGCGAAGCGGGAATCCACGAAGACGACCCGGGCCGGGACCCCGCCCCGCACCAGCCGCCCGATCACCTGCCACATCACGACCAGCCGGTCCCAGGTGAAAGCGGCCTTGTCCTCGTCGTTCAGGTGCCGCCAGGCCATCTTCCGGGTGAGCAGGTGGCGCCACCGGATGCGCGCCTCCCGGCGAAAGGCGCGTCCGGCCCGGTCGAGGTCCGGAGCCGAGGAGACCAGCTCGTCGAATCCGCCATCGGCCACCAAGCGGGTCACCCAGCTGTTGATGCCCTGGACCGCCAGGCCGATGTCGTGCGGTCGGGGGTGGGGCCGGGCCAGGAAGAAGACCGAGCCGATCGCCGCCTGTCCGGCATCGTTCAGGATGTTGTGCCCGCGTTCCACGGACATGAGCGGTGCGATGAGGATCTCGGCGTCCATGGAGCCGAAGGAGGAGACGTCGCCCCGCCGCAGCGTCCCTGGCTCGGTGACCGTGGACGGATCTCCCGGCGTGGCCCCGCCGAAGGAGATCTCCAGCTCCGCGTCGTCCGCGATCAGCCGGCGCACCTTTCCCTTCCAGCGGGGGATGGTGTCGAGGAGCTGGAAGCCCCGGCGGGCCTCCTCGTACGAGCCGACGAGCACCAGCAGGCGCTTCCTCCTGGCGCTCCCGATCAGGTTCAGTTCCTGTTCGAAGTCGCTCTGGAGCTGGTCTCCCCGGGGCCGGGCGAGACCTTCGAGCATCAACTCCAGGACCTTGGGCCGGCGGTCGGGCCGCATGCCGGACAGGTGGAGGGGTTTCCCGTCGGGCCCCGGGATGAAGATCTTCCGGAAGGAGGTGCGGCGCAGCGCGCCGCGTTCCTTGGTGGAGGATTTCAGGATGGCGTGGACCGGCACCATCACGTGGGCGCCCACCGCGGTGCCCGCCCAGCTGGTCCCCGACATCAGGAGGACGTTGGCCGGCGGGGCACCGTCGAGCGAGGACACCTCGTGCAGTGAGG
Organism: Streptomyces sp. NPDC041191; assembly: GCF_055591945.1. Classification (NCBI taxonomy): domain Bacteria; kingdom Bacillati; phylum Actinomycetota; class Actinomycetes; order Kitasatosporales; family Streptomycetaceae; genus Streptomyces; species Streptomyces sp. NPDC041191. The sequence continues at coordinate 38,757 of NZ_JBVIZC010000011.1, forward strand.
TCAACAACGAGCGTCCCACTCCGGCGCAGCGGAAGAAGCGGAGCACGGCGCTGCCGGAGCCCGGTACGGCGTCCGGCTCCTCGGTGAGGAACTGGAATCCGAGGATGTTGCCCATCGGCGACTCCGGGACGAGGGGGCCGTAGTCGAGCGGGGGCCGGCGGGACAGCTGGTTGTCCGTCGATTCCAGGTTGAGTGCGGCCTCCACCGTCGGCCACAGCTCGGTGAGGACGTCGAGGCGCTGCTGGAGTACCCCGAGCAGCAGGGTGAACTCGAACCGCATGGTCTCGTCGAGGAGTTCGTCTGCGGAGGAGGGAGCGATCCCGGACAGTCGCCGCAGTGCGGCTTCGGCCCTGGCACGGGTGCGGTCCTCGTCCAGGGTGTGCAGCAGGTCGTGGGCGAGGCCCACCAGCTCGGCGAGTTCGGAGGAGTCGGGATGGACGCCCCCGAGGGGCTCGTCGCGGAAGGCGTCCAGCACCTCCATGACCGCGGTCCGACGTGCGTCGTCCGGGTCCGCCGGCTCCTCACCCTCTCCAGTGCCGTGGGTGTCGGGGTCGTCCGGGTCGTCCTCCTCGGAGGGTTCTTCCTCGAATTCGTCGTCCGTCTCGTCGTCGGCCTCGTCCTGGGCGTTGCGGCCGTCAAGGGCGGAGCGGTCCCGGAACCAGTCCTCGACCAGTTTCTGCTGGAGGGTCCAGGTGCTGAAGTAGTCGGCCTGCACCCAGGCACGGAGCCTGGGGTGGCGCATCAGCATCGAGTACAGCCGGTTGGTAGCGGCGACCGACGCGGTCAGGGCGGAAGACCAGCGGTCCACGTCCGTGTCCGACAGTTGCAGGCGCCCGTTCCGGGCGAACTCGTCGGTCGTGTGGGCCTGCAGTTCGTCGAGCCAGGAGTCCGGGGACCGTCCGACGAGAGTGGCGGAGGGTACGAACATCGAGTCGAGCTGCATCTGTACGCGATCGGCCTCGTCCACGATGATCAGGTCGCTCCGAACGCACGCGATCTCCAGGAACCGGGCCCGCTCCCGGTTCTGGTGCCGGGGGGCCAGTCCGTAGAGGAGGCTGGCGGGGTTGGCCACCCAGATGTCCGCGTCGACCAGGTCGTGGGCGCCGCGTTGCCGAGGGCACCCCGACCACAGGGGGCAGCCGTACCCGGTGTCCGACCGGCCGGTGCCCGTCTCGCCGGGCCCGTCGGCGGTCGGCCCGGTCGGTGGTTCCGGGGTCGGCGCGTCCGTCCCGGTCGGCTCCTGCACAGCCGTTCGCGGGTCCGCCGGGTACAGGCGGGTGCAGGGCGATTCGAGAATGTCCAGGGGCTGGTGTGCCTCGGTACCACGCAGGGCGTCGAGCGGACAGGCGGTGCTCAGATAGGTGAAGTGCCTGGCTTCGTGGCCGAGCAGAGACGTCGCGCCGGCGCCCGCGAGCCTGCGGTGCATGCGCTGGGTGTTCCGGGCCCGGGTGGAGGACCCCAGCACGGGAGCGACCTTCAGTTCCAGCGCACCGAAGAGGGCCACCAGCGTCAGCTGTTCGGCGACGTCCCCCACGACAATGGTCACCTTCCGTCCTTGCCGGACGACCTGGACGGTGAGCACGTCCCGCAGTGTGCTCTTGCCGGCGCCGACCATGCCCACCAGGTGGAAGAGACCGGCGACGGACAGTTTCCGGCTCGGCCGGTAGGCCGTTCCTCCGGAATCGAGCACGTCCAGTTCGACTCGCTGTACCCGGTTGTGCCAGGTCTTGCGCGGGTCGGTGATCCCCAGCCGCTCGTCCATCCACGCGGCGGTCGCCAGCAACTCGTCCCAGGTCGTCTCGATCGGGAGCCCCACGCCGGGAGGGCGCAGGAGGCCGTGCGGCCGGGCGGCGCCGACCGGGAGGTGTTCGGGCAGCCGGACGGAGGTGAGGAGCTTGCCCTGCGGGAAGCGGTAGGATCTTCCAAGCCCGGCGATCTTCAGCCGCTGTCTCAGGTGGAAGGGGGGAGCGGCGGTGAGGGCTCGTTCGTACGTCCTCCAGCGATCGGAGGCGATGGCCGGTTCCTGCCGTTGGGCAGGTGCGTCGTGGTCGCTGATCAGGTAGCCGCGCACCTCGGCGGGGAAGGACGCGTACTGCCGCAGCGCGCGTTCCCAGGTGCGGGGGCGCCGGAGCATCCACAGCAGGTGCCGTGCGACCCGGAGCATCCTCTCCCGCTCCGGTGTCCGGCCCCCGACCAGGGCGAAGGGATAGCCTCCGAGGACCGTCCACGCGGCGCGGGCCGGCTCGCCGGGGCAGAGGCGTTCCAGCAGGTAGAGCCCCAGCTCCACCCGGAAGAGGCGGGTCGCTCGGATCGGGCCGCGGTCCTTGGGCCAAGCGGCGCGGACGCGGGGGGAGAGCTCGGCGAACCAGGAGCTGCGGTCACGCATCAGAACAGTCCCTCCGGTGCTTCCCCGGGCGCGACCGGGGCGATGTCCTCGTACGGGCGGCGGGCGGCGACCAGTCGCCGCGCGGTGCGGAGCAGCTCCCGGTCGGTCACGAGTTCCGGCGACGCGGACGGCCGGTAGCGCTCGAAAACCGTCCGAAAGCCGGGGTGATCGCGGAGCCTGCCGGCCGGTATCACCCATAGGCAGCGGTCGTACGGGGGGTCGGGCGGTGGCGGGGTGGCCCTGCGTCCCAGCAGTGCCGGGCTCGCCCAGTCCTTGCAGTCGACGGCCAGGATCGTGCCGCCGGGGAACCGGACGCGCATGCCGTACGCGCCGAAGCCGGGCCACAGTTCGACCTCCGCCCCGATGTCCGTCAGTTGGTCGGCCAGCCGCTTCTCCATGAGGCCGGGCGCCGACACCCACTGGCGCAACGGCCTGATCAGCAACTGGACTCCGCCGCCTTCGTCGGCCCGGTATTCGCGTCCGCGTCGGACGGTGCCGGTCTCGCGGCACCGCCGCTGCTCGCACCACAGCCCGCCACCGGTCGTGGGGTGCAGCAGGCCGTGACAGCGCTTGCAGGAGACGTAGCTGCGTCGTTCCCGGTCGAGGTGGCCGGCCGGTGCCGGCTGGTAGACGTCGTACAGCAGGTCGCCGAGCGAACCCAGGTCGCTGCTCGCCGCCGCGGGGAGGGTGGCCAGTTCACGGTGGGTCAGTACGGGCCGCCGCACCAGCAGGAGGCGGAAGGCCCGGTACGCCTCCGGGTACTTCTCCTCGCGGCAGCGCTGGGCCACGACACTCATGTGGTGCTGCCCGGAGTACCGGGCCGCGGAGTCCTCCGCGTCCACAGCCCATTCGTAGCAGATCTGGGTCGGCTGGCGGGTGGCCTCGTCGAGGAGCCGGGCCTCCGGCGGCACCACGTCCGGCGGCAGCGTGACGGGCCAACGGTCCAGCGGACGGCGCGCCGCCCATTCGGCGAGTTCGGGAAGACTCTCCGGGGGGCGTGCCTTGAGCAGCAGGCAGGTGAGGACCGTGGCGTTCAGGGCCCGCTGCGCCTCCTCGGGGTACGGCACGGCGGACGCCGTCCCCGGGTCGCCTGCCTCGCTGAGGCGGACCATGGCGGTGGCGACGCTCCGGAGCAGGAGTACGCCGTCCGCTTCCGACCATCGGGCCGTGCGGACTGTCCGGTCGGGGTTCATCTCAGCCTTTCGTCGGGTCGGGAAGGCCGGGACGGCACCAGACGGACATCTCGCAGGTCCGGCAGTGGGGGCCCGGGCGGGCGACCGCGGTGGTGTCCGCGTGCCAGTCGGAGGCCAGGGACCGCACGACCCGGCGTGCCGAGGTGCGGATCTCGGCGTCGAAGGGGTCGATGACGGTGAGCCGGGCGCCACGCGGTCCGAGGACCTCCAGCTCCACCCGCGCGGCGGAGACGTCCTCACCGACGACCGGGCTGGTGCTGAGCAGGACGGCGAGCGCGAGTTGCGGCCGTTCGCGCAGGACATCGGTTTCCGGCGGAGGGTCTCGCCGGGCGTCCGTCTTCGTCTCCCGGTAGACCCAGGAGGAGCCGTCGAGGTAGAGCGTGTCGGTCTTGGCGAGCACCACCACGTCGGCGTCGGTGTCGTGCACCACGAGGGTGCGTTCGTGGACCAGTTCGCTGACGGTGGAGAGTCCGTACGGGCAGTGACGGGCGTGCGCGGCGATCATCCGCGCGCCGAGATCCGCCTGGTCGGATGGGACCGTCCAGCGTCCCGCCGACCAGGGGGCCCGGCCGTCGGGGGCGTCGTCGGGGCGGCAGGCGAGTCCGGGGTGGGCCTCGTGGCACTGCTGGATCCAGGCGTGCACGGCGTGGCCGCGGACGACGTGCGGGGTGAGGGCGCGGGCCTCGGGGTCCGGCAGCCGGAGCCGGCGCAGCCGCTCCCTGGCGGGGCAGCTCTCGTCGCGGTCCGGACGGCCGGCGTACGAACGCCCGTTGGTGACCGACCACGTGCGGCGCGGCCGGTTCCGCTCCTTGATGTCCAGGAGGCCACCGAGGCGGGGCAGAGCGGGGCAGCTGGGCGCGTATTTGCAGTCCTCGCAGTCGTGGCCGGGGAGGAAGGTGCCGGCGGAGACGGCGGCGGTCAACCTCGGGAGGCCGTGGGCGGTATAGCGCCGGGCCACGTCCTCGGGACCTTCGGAGAGCACCTCGCGCCGTTCGCCGTCGAGGCAGCTCACCTCGGTGATCCTCACCTCTTCGGGCTTTCGTCGGGCCGCTTCGCCGACGTCCCGCACGGGCCGGGCCGCATCGCTCCAGTGGAAGCGGTCCGGTAAGCGGTGCGGCTCACCGAAGGCCACGACCTGCGCGGCCGCCGCGAGGTCGGCCCGTTCGGCGTGTCCGACGCGCTCCACGGCTTCCCGGTCCGGCCCGCCCAGTCCCCTGGCGACCGGTACGCGCAGTTCGCGCACCCGGCCGTCCGCCGAGGCGTACGGGCGTCCCCAGACGCACTGTTCGTAGCGCCGGGCACCGCGGCCGTCGGGTTTCTTGAGCCGGGTGACGAGCACCCAGGAGTAGGGGACCGGCCGCAGGCCCGGGGGGCTGTTCTCCAGGTAGCGGTCGAGGGCGGAGCGGGTCCAGGAGGCGAGTCCCGGATCGGCCCGGGGGCGTTCTCGGGTGGCTGCCAGGGCCCTGCGGAGGGCTTCCTCGGGGTCGACGTCCTCGTACTCGATCAGGTCGAGCGTCTCCCCGAGCGGCCCGAGGTTGAAGCCCTCCCGAGGGTCGGCCTTGTACCCGGGGAGCGGGCCCTGGGCCAGCTTGATCCCGGTTCGGGCCTTCAGCGCCCCCTTGTAGGGGCAACTGCCATGGGCGTTCGGGCGGAGGAAAGATCCCGCGAACACGCGGATCAGTCCGCTGGTCCACGTGCTCTCACGGGGTGGCGTCCACACAGTCATGCGATCTCCAGGGCATCGACCTTGAGGGGTTCCCATGGGAGCACTTTTTTGTGAAAGGAGTCAACGCACTCTTTCGAGTGACTTGAATCAACACTCACGAGGGCTATGATTCTTGAGAGGCGTCCTGCGAGGAGGAACACCATGACGAACGGGGCCACGGTCACCGCGACCGAGATCGCCCGTATCGCCGGGGTCGGGCCGGCGGCGGTGAGCAACTGGCGCCGGAGGTACGCGGAGTTTCCCACTCCTGTGGGCGGTACGGCGGCGAGTCCGCAGTTCTCCCTGCCGGAAGTGGTGGATTGGCTCGAAGCCCACGGTCGGCCGGTGCACCTCTCGCCGGTCGACGAGGTGTGGCGGGCCATGAACGCCCTGCGGGACCCGGGACGGCCCGGCGGAATACTCGCCGCGGTCGGGTTCCGCCTGCTCGGCGAGGAGCCGCCCCGGCACTCCGGCCGGACGGAGGCGGACGCCGCCGGCCTGCCCATGGACCTGGGCGTCCATGTCGACGCGCTCGGAGATCGGCTCGGCGCGGCCGAAGCGTTCGAAGCGCTGCTCAGCCGCTGGACGGAGGCGCATGCCCGCCAGGTGGAGGTGACCCCCGTCCCGGTGGCGTCACTGATGTGCGCCCTGGCCAGCTCCGCAGACGGCGCGGCTCCCGACTCCGTGCTGGACCCCGCGTGCGGGACGGGCGGACTCCTGCTCCAGGCCGCGGAGAACGGCGCCGTCTCCCTGCTCGGTCAGGAGGTCCAGCCCGACCTCGCCGAGGTCGCGGATGTGCGACTGCGGCTCCACGGGCACCACGACGTCACCGTGGTCACGGGCGATTCCCTCCTGGAGGACGCCCACGACGCCGCACGGGTGCGGGGCATCGTCTGCAACCTCCCGTCCGGCCAGCGGGACTGGGGCCGCTCGAAGCTGGGGTACGACAACCGGTGGACCTACGGTCTGCCCCCGAAGGGGGAGCCCGAACTCGCCTGGGTCCAGCATGCCCTGGCCCATCTGGACGGCGGCGGCAGCGCGGTCTTCCTGATGCCCGCCGCGGCAGCGGCCAGGCCCTCGGGCCGCCGCATCCGAGCCGAGCTGGTGCGACGCGGGGCACTGCGCGCGGTCGTGGCCCTGCCGTCCGGCTCCGCCTCCACCCACTCCCTGGGAACCCATCTCTGGATCGCTCGGCCGAGCAACGAGCCCTCCTCCCCCGACGTACTCTTCGTCGATGCCGAACCGCTGATCGAAGCGGCTCCGGAGAACCATGCCGCCGGCACGGACTGGAAGGCCGTACACACCGCCGTGACCGAGGCGTGGCGGCGCTTCCGGACGGGAGCGGAGCTCGACCCGGCCGTCTCCAGCGCGGTCCCCGTCATCGAACTCCTCGACCAGGAAGTGGATATCACCCCCGCGCGCCACGTCCGCACGGACCCCGGTGAGACCTTCGATCCGGCACAGCTGGAGGAGGACCGGACCCGCTGGCGCCGGACGCTGGCCGGATTGACGGACGTCCTCCCCACGGTGAGGGAGGTCCCGGTGGCCGACCCGCAGGTGCTCGTCTCGCTGGAGGACCTCACCCGCTCCGGTGCCCTGCGGATGTGGCGCGGCTCCTCCGCCAGGGAAGCGTCCGACGGGGTGGAAGCGCGGGTCCCGCTCCTCAGCCTGATCGACGGGCAGTCCCACACGCCGCCGGGCCGCTGGACGTACGCCCCCGAGACCGAGCGCATCCGCGAGGGGGACGTCCTGGTGTTCGCCGGCTCACCGCAGGGCGCGCGTCCTGCGGTTCCGCAGGAGTACGGTGCCGCGGCCGGCCAAGGCATCACCGTCCTGCGTCCCGAACAGGAGTCACTGGACTCCTGGTTCCTGGCCGGAGCGCTGACCGGAGGACCCGGGGCAGGACGCTCCGGAAGCTCGACGGGAACCACCGGGCGGCCGAGCCGCCTCGATCCGGGGCGTGTCTTCCTCCCGGTCCGGGAGCCGGCCGAGCAGCAACGGATCGGTCGGGCCTTCCGGGACATCGCGCGGCTCGACGAACTTCTGGACGAGGCCGCCGAACACGGTCGCCGCGTCGCCCGCCGCCTGGCGGACGCGCTGGCCGCCGGGCTGGCAGACCCGATCGACGACGACAGGCGGGGCTGAGGCGCCGTGGGAAGAGGCCGACGGCATGTTTGAGATTCGGCAGGGTCACGTCCTGAACTCCCGCTACCGGCTCGACGGACCCCTGCGTGCCGGTGGCATGGGGATGGTCTGGCGGGCGTACGACGTGAGGCTCAGTCGCGTGGTCGCGGTGAAGTTCGCGAACCCCGCTGCGGCCCTGACCCTCCAGGGCCGGGACGAGATGCTGAAGCGCTTCCAGCAGGAGGCCGGGGTAGCGGCACGATTCACGAACACCGAGGTGGCGTCGGTCTACGACGTCGGAGAGGAACACGGACACTTCTACCTCGTCATGGAACTCGTCCAGGGCTCGACCCTGGACGAACTGATGGAGGAGTGCGGGCCGCTCGAACTCTCCGTGGCCGCCAGCATCATCGTGCCCATCTGCTCCGTCCTCGCGGCGGCCCATCGCGCGGGCATCGTGCACCGCGACCTGAAGCCCTCCAACGTGATGGTCTCCGAACAGGGCCACACCAAGGTCTTGGACTTCGGCATCGCCCGGGTGGAGGGCGCCGCCATTGACACTAAGCTGACCAGAACGGGAAGGAATCCGGGAAGTCCCGGGTACATGTCGCCCGAGCAGTACGAGGGCAAACAGGTCACCGGAAGGTCCGACCTCTACGCCCTGGGTTGCCTGCTGTACAAGATGCTCGCGGACCGCCCGGTCTTTCTTCAGGACGACGAGTTCGTGCTCCGCCACATGCACACCACCGTCACCCCCGACGCACTGGGCGGGTTGCGCGAGGGGCTGCCAGAAGCGGTACTGGACCTCGTCGACCGGCTGCTCGCCAAGGACCCGGCGGACCGCCCCGCCAGCGCGGACGAGGTCAACGAGATCCTCCGTGTCTACCTGCCCGCCAACGGTGACGCCCCGCCGGACGACTATGTCTTCCCGGACCCCACCCGTCCCTTCCGCCTGCCGTTCGCACCCGAGGAGGTGCCGCTGACCGGACCTCGGGTAGAGCTGCCCGGCACCGTTTCCCGCACGTACCGACCGAGGGCCGACGCCAAGGACCTCCACCACGAGGTGCGACGCCTGCTCGGGACGGAGCCGGCGAAGGCGGTCGACCTGCTCAGGGAACGCCTGCCGGACCTGGCGGATCAGTACGGCCTGCGCGCCCACGAAGTGCTGGACCTCCGCTTCGACCTGGCCGAGGCCCTGCTCGCCCAGGTCGACCGCGAGGCGGCCAGAGACCTCTACACGGCGATCCGGCAGGACACCGCCGATGTGGACGGACTGGAGGTGTACCGGACCCGGGCGGAGGAGGGCATCGCTCGATGCGGCTGACGGGGCCGGGCGGTCACGACTCCGCCGCCACGGCCTCGGCCCGCTCCTCAGCCCGGTCCGCCCACCCCGCGATCCTGCGGCTGACGCGGTCGAGAGCGTCCCGTACCTCTTTCACCTGAGGGGGGTCCCAGCCCTCTTGGGCGACGAAGCTCGGCCCGCCCTCCTCCACGGGCACACCCGCCATCCCATCCACGTCCCTGCGCAGCCTGTCGACGCTCTCCCGCACACACGCCCAGCTCACGGAGGCGGCCTTGCCACCCACCCGGGAGTCTTCGAGCGGCACCGGCCCGCCGCTGTAGGCGTGGCGCACCAGTGCGTCCGTGAGGACCCGCGGCCGGCCCTCGCTCGTGAGCAGGGGGCTGCCGCTCTCGTCCACCTCGTGGAGGCGTTCGCCCGCCCGTCCTGCCCGGACGACCTCGTATGCCTGGAGGATTCCGCGCCGCCGGGACAGCATGGCCCGCAGCACCGTCGCGGCCCCTCGGTCGTCCTCCTCCTCCCCGCCGCCGAAAACCTCGCGCTGCAGGGCCATCGGCTCGGCCATCGCCATGTGGTAGGCCGCCTTCACCGCGAGTTCGGTCTGCGCGGGGCCGAGTCTGCCGCTGTCGCCCAGGCCCTGGTCCGCTTCGGCCAGGGCCGCGTCACGCAGCTTCTCCAGGGCTCGGTCGCCCGCTCCGGGCCCCTCCCACCGCACCTCGGCTCGCAGTTCCTCGATCTCCGGCAGCCGGTACGCGCGCTGGAGCACCGCGCGCCGCGGACGGACGAACTTGGCGTCGTCGCTCAATCCGGTGCGCACCGGGCGCAGAATCAGCTCCACGGCGACATCGACGCGCTCCTCCCGCTTCGGCCGCTGCTTCGCGGTCAGGGACCGGATGCCCTCGTTGACCCGGCGCGCGGTCCTGACCCCGCCGCCCAGCAGCGAGCGGACGATCTCTTCCGCACGGATGTCCAGTTCATGGTTCAGCCCGGCCGCCTTCACCTCCTCCCGGGAGATGGTTCCGGAGAACCAGCGCTTCTCCGTCTCCGTGATGTGGGCTGTGGCGGACCGTCCCGGCTCGGCGAGGCTGTCGAGGACGGCGTCCGCCTTCGCCTCGTTCTCCACGGCCGGCCCGTAGGGGCGCGGCGGACGGATGTGGGTGAGGCCGATGAAGTTGCGTACCGCCGTGTGGAACATCTGTCCCGTGCGGGTGTCGGGACGAAACCCGACGACTACGCGGGCGGGAACGCTGAGCGCACGCACCTTGCTCCGCTCGTCCTCGGTGAGCTCTGGCCACCCCTGCTTCCGCACCAGCCGGGCCCAGCGGCTGATCTCACCACGAAGCTTCCGGTCGTCGGCACCCCACTCGTACGCGATCTTCGACGGCTGGTAGTCGAGGAGTTCGTGCACCGCGCTGATCCGGCTCGACCCGTCGGCCGCGATAAGCAGCGCGCAGTCGGGATGACCGTTCTCGTGCACCACCGTCAGGGGTACCACGGTCAGCGGCTGGAGAACCCCCTCGACGGCGATGTCCTGGGCCAGAGGGTTGTCCCGAACCAGCCGCCCCTTCGCGTCCTCCAAGCGTTGGGCAAGCCTGGACGGCGTCTCGGCGTGCATCTCCAACCCAGCGGCGTCACCCGGGGCCGACCGTGGTTCTACCAGCGTGGGCCGTCGCGTTCCCAGGCCCGACAGGGCGTACTGGCGGTGCCCGTACTCCCGGGGGTTCGCGGGATGGGGCAGTACGGTCGCCGACCACAGCCGCGTCTCCGCGATCAACAAGGTCCCGCCCTGAACCCTCAGTTCGGCGGGGTCCGCAAGTCTCCGTCGCATGTCGTCCGGACGCACAGCGGCCCGGGCCATCGCGCGCACCCCGCCCTCCGTGAGTCCGTGCCCGCGCAGGGCGGCGGCGAGGTTGTCGACCGCCGCTGTGCGGGGCAGCGTCCAAGGTGCGGGCTGCCACCCCGGGACCACTTCCTCTTCCACCACTCCGTCCGGGCTCGCAGGATCCTCAGCCATGGGCGATGACCTCCGTGATGCGGTCCACGAGAAGCAACGCCCGTGTCGCCTGCCTGTGGTTCTCGCGCGGGGACGGCGGGTTGCCCGCAGCCCGAGTCAGACGTGCGGCGTATTCGCTGAGCGCTGCCCGCACCTGGTACCACCCCTCCAGGGTGAGCGGGATACTGTACAGCCGCTCGCCGTGGACGTTGACGACATCACAGTGCTCCTCGCGCTCCGAGATAGCTGCCCACCGCGCCGCCATACGGCCGAGGGTGACCACCGAGCGGTCGTCCGTCGGGATGCCGGGCACGTCAACGGCCCGGCAATCCCGGGCCGCTTGGTGCAACACGGCGGTCACAAGGCTGACCTGTGCCTGGTCGAGGGGGATGAAGAAGGTGTTGGTCGTCTCCGTCACGGGACCGCGCTCCGCTGGGTCGGCCGATGTCTCATCGGCGTTGGCGCCTGGCTTGCCCGACCACGGGTGTGTCGGACAGAGCGAGAGAACGCGGGCGTACCCGACCGCCGACCTCCACCCGTGTCGGTCTGGGGCGGGAAAGAAATCCACAGACCTCTGGTGCCGCGCGGACCGCACACCATCCGGCCCTGGGGAGGAGGCGGTGAGCAGCCTCATTCCCGAGGAGCGCGGCAAGACGACACGACGGCTCGGAACCTGAGGACCGAGCGGGCCATGCCGCCATGGTGTCGGACACCGGGCGGGTCGCTCGGGCGGGACTGTAATCACGCGAACACGCATCGTGCAAGCCCACCTCTGTGTGCTGTGGGAAGCCCTGGTGTCTCGCAGCCATGCGGAGGCCGGGTCCGCTCGGTTCGACACTCACTCGATGGACCGTTACCGGTGCCGTCTTTGGACGTGATCTCGGTGAACGGTGGCTAGGTCGACCACTCTCGCTGTAAGGAAACTCTGCGTCTGATTGCGCCATTGCCCGAAGAGGTGAGCGCTGCCATTGCTTTTTGCCATGATGAAGCTCGACCTGCGAAACGGCGATACCACTGCTGCGTGACCCGAGTCCACGTCGACCGGTGACAGTTCCTTTGAAGGGCTTGGTCACCGGCCGACGTGAGCGAGCGGTCAGGCCGCAGCCGCCTCCCGTCCCCTGCGCGTCCGCCGGTGGAAGATCTCGTCGAAGGTGGCTCGGGCGCCCGTGGGGTCGATGTAGTGCATGGCCAGGAGGGCGGCGATGACGGCGCCGACGAGGTCGTTCTGGACCTCGGGCCAGGCGTGGTCGTCGCCGCAGGTGGTGAGGCCCTTCAGGCCGTGGAGGGCGTGCATGGCCTCGCCGGCCTCCTCGGCGACCTTGCCGACCTGGAGGCTCTTGAGCTCCTCGTCGGGCAGGTGGGCGCCGGCCGCTCGGCAGACGGCGGAGAGCTTCTCGATGTCGTCCCACAGGGTGTCCACGGTGGACCTCCGGTTGCTAGGGCGGTTATTCCTGGGCGGGGCGTCCGAGCTGGCGCACGGTCCATCCGGCCATGCGCCAGGCGTCGGCGTCGATGAGGTTGCGGAGGTCGACGAGGACCGGGTCCGCGACCAGGGGAGCGAGGGCTTTGGGGTCGGCCTCGCGGAAGTGGGGCCACTCGGTGGCCAGGACGATCAGCTCGGCGTCCCGGACGGAGTCGTCGAGGGTGTCGGCGTAGTCGAGTTCGGGGTTGCGGCGCAGCGCGGTGTGCACGGCGTGGGGGTCGTGGACGGTGACGGTGGCGCCGCGCTGGTGCATCAGGGCGGCCACCGCCAGGGCGGGGGATTCGCGGACGTCGTCGGTGCCGGCCTTGAAGGAGGCGCCCCAGACGGTGACGCGGACGCCGTCGACCGGCCGTCCGAGGGTCTGCTCGATGAGCTTCAGGGCGGCGGTGGGGCGGGACTCGTTGACCTCTTCGGCAGCCCGCAGGAGGGTCGCGGCCTCGATGGCACCGAGGGTGCGGGCGGAGGCGGTGAAGGCGCGGACGTCTTTGGGGAGGCAGCCGCCGCCGTAACCGGGTCCGGCGTTCAGGCCGCCGCGGCCGATGCGCGGGTCGAGGCCGATGGCCTCGGTGAGCTGCTGGACGTCGGCTCCGGCCGCGGCGCACATGTCGGCGACGCCGTTGATGAAGGAGATCTTCATGCCGAGGTAGGCATTGGCGGCGCCCTTGATGAGTTCGGCGGTGGCGGGGTCGGTGACGAACAGCGGGATGCCGTTCGCCAGGAGGGGCGCGTAGACCTCGCGTACGGCGTCCTCCGCGCGGGGCGAGGGGACGCCGACGACGATCCGGTCGGGCCGCAGGGTGTCGTCGATGGCGTGGCCCTCGCGCAGGAACTCGGGGTTCCAGACGACCTGCACCTCCTCGCCGGCCGGGGAGAGCCGGGCGAGGAGGGCGGCGAGGTCGCGGGTGGTGCCGACGGTGACCGTCGACTTGCCGATGATGACGGTCGGGCGGGTCAGGTGCGGAGCGAGGGCGCGGGCGGCGCCGAAGACCTGGCCGGTGTCGTAGCTCCGTCCGTCGGCGTCGATCGGAGTGCCCACGGCGAGGAAGTGGACGTCGGCGAACTCGGCGGCCTCGACCAGGCTTGTGGTGAAGCGCAGCCGCCCGGAGGCGGTGTGGGCGGCGAGGAGTTCGGGCAGCCCCTCCTCGTAGATGGGGCTCTCGCCGGCGTTGAGTCGGTCGATCCTCGCCTGGTCCAGGTCCACGCCGATGACCTCGTGGCCGATCTCGGCCATGGCAGCGGCGTGCGGGATGCCCAGGTGGCCGCAGCCGATGACGGATACGCGCATGGGGCCGACGCTCCTTTCCCTGTTCTCGCCCACCCGGGGAGTCCGGGCCGGCCGGGTGCGTCACGCTAGCGCCCGCACCCGGCGCGACCCTCTTCGTGCAGGTGAATCAACCGGTCTTCTGCTTCAGGAGGTTGACGAGCGCGGGTAGCGCCTCGGCGGCGGTCGCCCGGCACACCAGGTCACCGTCCTGGGGCCCTTCCAGCGGGTACGGCAGGAACGCGCCGTCGTGCCAGAAGCCTTCCGGGTCCAGGTGGACGACCTTCATTCCGCGTTCGCGGGCACGGGCCTGGACCCTGCGCCGGTCGGCGTGCAGGCCGACCACCAGGAGGGCCTTGACGCCGTCGGCCCACTCGACGTCGGGCACGGCCTGGTCGTACCGGCGCACGAAGCACTCGTCGAGCCCGGCGCGGGCGGCCAGGACGTCGAAGTTGTGAGTGATGACCGGCCCGACGAGGTGGCCGGCGTCCTTCAGTTCCTTCAGCGCCCACAGGGCCGGGGTCGGCTCGGCCAGGAAGCAGGCGCGGAACATCTCCACGAACTCCGCCGTCTTCTCCTCCGGCTCGGTCAGCACCTCGTGCAGCAGGGTGTCCGCGGCCGGGGAGAGGGTGAAGCGGTGCTCGCGCGGCTCGTGGCCCTGCCGGTCGGTGACCCGGTAGATCTCGTGGAGCCGGTGCAGGGGCGGGATGCCCGCCTCGACCGACGTACCGCAGCCGATCTCCACCTGGAACGGCCGAAGGTCCCCGAGCACGGACAGGTCCGGTATCCGCGTGGCCGCCCCCGGCCGGTCCTTGACCCGGATCCCGGTGGACAGCACGTTCCACGGGAGCTGCCGGACCGAGGGCGGGGGCGCGTACGCGGCGGAGGTGATCCGCACGTCGAGCGTCCGGTAGCCGTCCGGGAGCGCGCGTCCGGCGGCGGCGTCCTGCGGGTGGACGTCGTGCTCGGTGATCCGGCACCTCAGGTCCCGGCGCGTCCAGAAGGCACCGCCCGGCGCCGTCTTCCAGCCGCCGACGGCGAGCGAGGCCCGCAGGGCGTCGTGGTGGGCGGTGATCTCCCCGGCCGGGGCGGACGCGGAGTGGTAGAGGTACAGGTCGGTCAGGCCGATCGCCGGGGCGGCGGTCGTCGGCACCAGGCCGTACCGGTACCGGTAGTGGATGATCCGCCGCCGGGCGTCCCCGGAGTCCGCCCAGCCGGACTGGCCAGCGGTGGCCTTCTCCTGGGTGCGGCGCCAGATGCCCTCCTCGACGTAGCGGGGGCGGTCGGCGTCGCCGAAGTACGTCTTCCAGATCTGCTGCTGATCGGGGTCGAGCTGGTCGACGACGATGTACGGGATGTCCACGAACCCTCCCTGGGGAATCACGCGTGGATGTTCCAGGACCGTGCGAGAGGTACGAGCCGCCCCGCCCCCGGCAGCCGAAGCCACGGGGGCCGCACGGGAGCGGGGCGGTTTCCTGCGCGCCGCCCGGACGGGAGGGCGGCGTGGAGGGCTCCGGCGGCCGGGCACGGGGAGGCGGCTCGGGCGCAGGAGCGATCTCAGTGGCCGGAGGCGGGTCTCAGCGGCCGGGGGCGAGGTGGGGCAGGCTCGCGTCCGGAGCCGCGACGGCGGGCCGGTGACTCATGTCGCCGATGAGCTGGACGGCCTGGTCGCGAAGGGCCCAGGCCGACCCCACCAGACCGGCGAGGGCCAGGAACGCGAGCGCGAACCGATCACTCCGTACGAGGGTGGCAGACCGCGCCTGACGGCGATGGGTCCCGCTCACGAGGTGCCGCCCAGCGCGTTCTCGTGCGTGTCGAGGAGGCGGCTGGTCTGCGCGTACAACCGCTCCAGCTCCACCGAGGTGAGGACGAGGGCCGCCTCGCAGGTCGAGCCGTCCTCGAAGTGGAACTCGACGGGCACCGAGCCCTGGCGGGCGCGCGGGTCGTAGATCGCGTCGCGGCCGGGCGTCAGCGTCGCGTGGGTAGCCCGCGCCGGTACCGGGCGCAGCGTCGTACCGTCCGCCGGCGCGGCCCAGGCGGGCCCGCCGCCGGGCGGACGCAGGTGGTAGGTCGTGGCGGAACCCTCGCCCGGCAGCGCGACCACGACGCCGACACGGCCGTCCCGGTCGGTGTCGGCGGCGAGGTCTCCGAGCTGGGGGAGGAAGGGAGCCGCTGCCCCTAACACGGCTCCCTGCGAGGGGAGATGGGGAAGAAGTCGTCCGGTCATGTCCCGAAGGTAGGGACGGGAGAGCCCCTGAATATGAGCCGGAGGAATACGACCCCTGTCCGCCTCCCGTCCGCCCCTATCCGTCCAGGTGGAAGCGGTCGGACATGCGCCGAAGCTTCTCGCGCGTGGCGGTCCGCTCGGAATAGACGATGCCGCGGAGCGTCGAACGGGCGATGGGGTGGTTCCGTACGAGCTGGGGTGCGATCCGCTCGGCCCGTTCCAGCTCGCCGAGGGCCTTGTCCCGGTTGCCGTCCCACAGCCACGCCCGCGCGATGTCCATGTGGTGGTGGCCCTGGCGGGAGTGGGGCAGCGCCCCGACCAGCTCGGGGCTGGTGCGGCGGTTGATCTCAAGGGCCCTGCCCTGCTCGCCCATCTCCAGGGCGACGCTGATCGCGTGGATCTGCACGTTCCCGGCGGAGAACGTCAGCGAGTGCCGGTCGTACACCGGCGCCCCGGCGTACGCGTCCATTCGCTCGGCGGCGTCCTTCGCGTACCCGATCCGGTCCTCCGCCTCCGAGGCGCGGCCGGCACGGGCGGCCGAGACCGCCGCCCGGAGCTGGAGGGTTCCCCAGGCCCGTACGGCCAGCGGGTCACCGTCCTCGTACGCCTGCTGCACCGATCCGATCGCCTTGTCCGAGAGGGTCAGCGCGTCCGCCCAGTCGGCCGTCGCCCACATGTCCCAGACCCGCATCCAGTCCGCGACCGCCGGCAGCACCGGGTCACCGGAAAGGCGCGCCGACCACGCGGCCCGCTCGCAGGCCATCGCCACCAGCTCGGGGTGGCCGAGGGAGTGGGCGGCGGTGTGGGCGAACTTGCAGCACACCGCGTAGATCGCGTACGCCTCCTCCCGCCCGTGCCCCTCCGAGACCTCCGCCAGGGCCCGGGCCTCGCGGAACAGGTCGGGCAGGATGCGGAGGATCGCCACGTTGGAGGCGGTGTCCCGCAGCCGGTGCAGCCGCGTCACCTCCCGCCACAACTGCGGTGCCGGCCGGGGCGTACCGTCGAAGACGGGGGCGAGGTCGTAGCGGCGTAGCTCGCGCAGGATCGAGGAGGCGGCGACCTGCCACTGGTTGTCGTCAGGGGAGCTGCTGTACGGGCGCCCGATCAGGTCGTTCGGATGGACGTGCAGCTCGGCGGCCACCTGGTTGAGCAGCCCGACCCGGTCCAGCTCGATCAGGCCCCGCTCCATCTTCGACACCCAGCCCTGCGACTTGCCCAGGGCCGTCGCCAGGTCGGCCTGCGGCATCCCGAGCCGCAGCCTCGCCCTGCGAACGCGCCGACCGATCTCCTCGGCTTCCTCCAGCATCAGGACACCTCCCCAACCGTCGGACGTCCGTGCGGGGTGCGCCGGTCTGTCCGTGCAGAGTTCGTCACCAGCACGGTACCGAGGACGCGGCTCGGCCGTGAGGCACTCGCGGAGCCGCCCGGTGCCGCGACGGGCGGCCGTCCGTGGAAGGGCCGGCACCTCGTCTGCCCGATCAGGACGCCTCGGGGTCCGCCCTGCGCGGGTGTGGTGTCGCGGGGCGCCCCCGCTTCCGTACGCCCGAAGGGCCGGGGTGCTCCGGGTAGACGCCGGGGCCGCCCTCGGAAACGACGGAGCGCCCCGCCCGGCCGAAGCCGATCGGGGCGCTCCCCTGCGGGCCGGAGGGTTTCCCCTCCCCCGCCACACGTAGGCCGTGTGGGACTCGAACCCACAACCAACGGATTAAAAGTCCGCTGCTCTGACCAATTGAGCTAACGGCCCGTGGACAAGCACACCCGTGCAGCATAGCCCGAGTGATCCCCGGAGCCGATCGGGTATCCGACACCGGTCGCGCCGCGCGCCTCTCCGCGCGCCGCCCCCGGTCCTCCCGGGCGTCCCCAGGCCCTCCCGGGAACCCCGTCCCGGTCCTCCCGGACGCCGTCCCGGTCCTCCCGGACACCGCCCTGGCCCTCCCGGACACCGCCCCGGGGCCCGATCGCACGGACCGGGCCCCGGAGGCGGGTCAGAAGAGGGACGTGAAGGTGTTCCAGCCGCCGGTGCCGATGAGGACGCGGCCCCCGTAGGGGGTGGCGGCGGAGCCGGTGGAGTAGTAGGCGTAGAGCTTGCCCGTGGTGTCGCGGGCGACCAGGTCCGCGCGGCCGTCGCCGTTCAGGTCGCCGGTCCCGGCCAGGGCCGAGTAGACGCCCCAGCCGCCGCCGACCTTCGTCCGGGCCGTCACGCCGCCGGTCGCCGTGCCGTGGTACTTCCAGAGCACGCCCGAGGCGTCCACGCCGAGCAGGTCGCCCCGCCCGTCGCCGTTCAGGTCACCGACACCCACGAGCTTCGTGTACAGCTTCCAGTTGGTCCCGATCCGCACGCGGGCCTTCAGCCGGTGGTCGGCCGTGCCCCCGTAGAAGTACACGTCTCCCGTGGACGTCTGGCGGACCACCAGGTCCGTGCGTCCGTCCCCGTCCAGGTCCCCCGGCGAGGTCAGCGCGTCGTACTGTCCCCAGCCCGCGCCGAGCTCCGTGTACGGCGAGGAGGCGGAGACGACCTTGTCGCAGCCCGGCCGGTAGGCGCGCAGCCGGTCGCCCACGCGGGCGAGCACGTCCGCGCACCCGTCGCCGTCCACGTCGCCGTACGGCACCAGGACGGTCGCGGCGGGGAACGCGGTGCCCGTGCCGGCGACCCGCGCCGACAGACCGCCGGTCCCGTTGCCCCGGTACATCGACACCAGGCCCGCCGCGTCCGAGACCAGCAGGTCACCGAGGCCGTCGTTCCCGGCCAGGTCCCGCCACACGGGCGTGCCGCCGGTGGCCGTGATCGTTCCCGAGGCCGTCAGGTCCCGGCCCAGACCGTCCGCCGCGCCCGCCGTCAGCTCCCAGACGTACCGGCCGTTCGGCACGGTCCTGCCCGCCGCCGTCCGTCCGTCCCAGGCCACGTCGATCCGGTTCCGGGTCTCGTCGGCCCCGAACTCGCGGACCGTCGCGCCGCTGTACCGCTCGCGGATCGTGAGCCGCCAGATCGCCGCCGGCTTGGAGAGCGTCCAGGACGCCTTCCAGCCGTCCTGCGGACGCATCGCCGCCGGCGCGCTCGCCGAGGCGACGGTGAGGTCGGAGGTGGGCACGCCCGGCCACACCACGTGGGTGAGGTGGTCGGGGTCCTTGTACGCGACGCCGCCGCCGAAGCGGTCCACCGTCCAGGACGTGCGGCGGCTGTCGCCCGACACGACCTGGGAGGAGCCGGGGAGCGGGCGGGCCGGGGCCGCCGTGCCCGTGTGGAAGTCGACGAGGTCGAGGTGGGACCCGTACGAGGTGCTCTGCTGCACGAGGTAGCCGTCGCCGAGCAGGGCGCCTGAGAGGGGGCCCTTGTCCAGCTTGACCGGCACGCCCGTGTTCAGGTCGACCACGCCCTGCTGGAGGAACTGGGAGCAGGCCCAGTACAGCCAGTGGCCGGTCACCTGGAGTTCCGTCGCCCGGCATTCGGCGCCGGTGGCGACCTTGGCGAGCGCCTTGCCGGTGGCCAGGTCGGTGCGGACGACCTCGCCGGGAACGGCCGTGGCCTCGTACAGGGTGTCGCCCCACAGGGCGGCCGCCGTCTGGGAGGTCCGGGTGACGACGGTGGTCCCGGCGTCCAGGTCGAGGACGAGCATCGCGCCGGACGTGATCTGGCCGGGGGCGCTCGTACGGCCCTCGTGGAAGACGGCCCAGCGGCCGGCGGCGTCGGCGATCCGGCCCTCGAACCTCCTGGTGGGGATGCGGACCTCCCGGCCGGAGGAGGCGCGGGCGACGACCTCCTTCCGGGCGTCGGCGCCTCCCGCGACGTAGACCGTGCGGCCGTCGCCGGTGGCGAAGAGCGGGGTGGGGTTGTTCCCCAGGTAGCCCCGCTCGGCACCGGCCCACACGGGCTCCGGGGACCCGGTGCGCACGGGGCCGACCGGCAGCGTCCGGCCGTACAGGCCGAGCCCCTTGGAGGTGTTCGTCTCCAGGGTGGAGAGGTGGCCCCCGCCCAGGGCCAGCGAGTCGACGGTGGCCGGCAGCGGTTCGATCCGGCGCAGCTTCTCCAGGACCGGGGCGCCGTCGCCCTTGCCCGGGAGCACCTTGAGGAGCGCCCAGTCGGCGGACGAGGAGCCGCCGGCGACGGCCACGCCGCCGCCGGGTATCTGGTTCAGCTCCTCCTCGGCCATGTCCAGGAGGTGCTGCGCGCGCCCGTCGGGGTGCAGCGCGACGAGCTTCCGCCGCAGGACGGAGCCCGTGCCGGAGAAGTCGCCCAGGGCGAGGACCCAGTCGCCCACGAGGCCGATGCGCTCGGTGCCCAGGCCCTCGGGCAGCGGGAAGGTCCGCTCGGCGCCGGTCGGGTCGGAGCGGTCCCTCAGGTGCACCGTGCGGTTCCGGTCCACCCAGGCGAGCCGTTCGGGGCTCAGGGTCACGGGCCCGACCGGTTCGAGGGCGTGCGCGACGGGCGTCTGGATCACGGTCATCCGGCCGGTACGCAGGTCGACGAGGCCGAGGTCGGAGTAGCCGTAGCCGACCGACTCGGGGAAGCGGGCGAACTGGAACACGGCGGTGGAGGCGTCGCCGGCCGTGATCCGCGCCTGGTCCAGGTCGGCCTGCTCGGGCCAGCCCGTGACGGGCGTGCGGGCCCCGTCCGGGTCGTCGGCGCGCGTCAGGTAGTACCCGACCGGCCGGTCCGGGTCCGTCGCGGAGGGGCCCTCCCGGAAGAGCAGCGTCTCGCCGAACAGCCCGAGGTAAGCCGCGCCCTGCGGCACCACGAACGGCCGCTCGGTACCGGTCTCCAGGTCGTGCAGGGCGTGGAGGCCGACGCCGGGCTGGACGTACAGGTGGCGCCCGCCGGTGCCCGACTGCGCGAAGGGCAGGGCTCCCTTGCCGTACCCCAGGGAGAAGCTCTTCGCGGGGTCGGTGAAGTCCGTCCACTCCAACTCCCCGCCGTACGACCGGTGGGGGTCCTCCGTCTCGTGCGCGTAGCCCGTGGGGCCGACCGCGGCGACGGCCACCTGCCGGGGCACGGCCCGCCAGTTGGGCGCGACGTCCATCCGGTCGGCGTCCGCCGCGGGTGCCGCCTGCGCGGTCGTGACGGGATGGAGGACCACGCCGGACGCGAGGAGCGCGGTGGCGAGGACGGTGATACGCGCACGGGTGTGTCGCGCGCGTGCGGAACGAGGCAAAGAGGTCCCTCCCCGGGGCAGCCTGATGTGTGGTGCGTGTTTCGGGTGCGGGGGCGGGTGTCCGCCGGGCTCCCGGCCCGCGCTCCCCGCCCGCATCGACCGGCTGAGCGTAGCCGGTCGCACAGGGATGCGAAACGGGGGGCGGCGCAGGAGCGGAAGCGGTACGGGACAGGGGGCGGCGCAGGAGCGGAAGCGGTACGGGACGGGGGCCGGGGCCGGTACGGAGGGGATTCCGCCCCGTACCGGCCCCGGCCTCCGGTTCCGGCCCCGGACGTCGGCCCCGGACCCGGTCGTCGGGGACGGTGCCGACCGTCGATTCCGGTTCCGGTTCCGGTTCCGGGGCCGGCTCCGGACGTCAGCGCCGGAACCGGAACCGGCCGTCAGGACAGCGTCTTGTACATCTGCCAGCCGCCGCCGATCTGCGTCCGGCCCGCGAAGACGCCCGTACCGGTGCCCTCGTACCGCCACAGCACACCGGTCGTGTCCCGGGCCACCAGGTCCGCCCTGCCGTCGCCGGTGAAGTCGCCGACGCCCGCGAGCGCGTCGTAGACCTGCCAGCCGCCGCCGATCCTCACCCGGCCGGACAGCGTGCCCTCGCCCGTGCCGTAGTAGCGCCACAGCACGCCTGCCGTGTCCCGGGCGAGCAGGTCACCGACCTTGTCACCGTTCAGGTCGCCGACGCCGGTGATCGTGTTGAAGATCTCCCAGCCGCCGCCGACCCGCACCCGCGAACCGAACTTGCCCGTGCCGTCGTCCGCGTACAGGTACAGCTCGCCGCCCGGCGTGCGCGCGAGGAGGTCCGTCCGGCCGTCGCCCGTCAGGTCGCCCGGCGCGGTGAGGGTGTTGTACATGTTCCAGCCGCCGCCGAGCACCAGCCGCGTCCCGCCCGGCGCGAACGCCTTGCCGCAGCCGCCGTCGTACCGGGTCAGGATGCCGGCGGCGTCCCTCACCAGGAGGTCGTTGCAGCGGTCGCCCGACAGGTCCCCGAACGGCACCACCGTCGAGGTCACGGGCCAGCCCGCCGCCGAGGCGCCCGTGCCGAGCCCCCCGGTCCCCGTGCCGGTCCGCACGGTCAGCGTCCCGTTCGGGGCGAGGGCGAGCAGGTCACCCCTGCCGTCGTCGCTGACGTCGCGCCAGGCGGGCAGCGGCTTCGGGGGGTCGACCGGGGCGGGCGCGGTGGTCGCCGCGCGCAGCTGGTCGAGCTCCCCGGCCGTCTGCTGCCACACGGCGACGGGCCGCCCGGCCGCGTCGGCGGTCACCTGACCGAGGGCGTATCCCTCGGTGTTGGTGCTCAGCGGCGTCGGGGCGTCGGACCAGGCGCCGTTCACCCGGGAGGACGCCATCACCTTCCGGTTGTCGCCGATGTTCTGCGTCCAGATCGCGTGGACGCCGCCGTCCGGGCCGACCGCCAGGTCGAACTGGTCGTCCGGGACGTAGCCCGTGGAGAGGGTCTTCACGGGGGACCAGGTCCCGGTCGCGGCGGACCGGGTGACGGTCCGGGCGGCGAACCCGTCGCTCTCCCCGGGCGTGACGCTGAGCAGGGTGACGTCGCCCTCGGGTCCGACGACGACCTGCCGCCAGGTTCCGGATTCGAAGCCGCCGGCCGGCTCCTCGGCGCTCCAGACCGTGCTTCCGGCCGGGCGCTGGGAGAACACCTGGGTCGTCTCCGAGCTGTTGGCGGTGTCGCTGTTCGACCAGACCAGCACGGCACGCCCGTCCCTGCCGAGCGCGAGGGACGGGCTGCTCGCGTGGACGCCCGGCTTCGAGACGGTGACCGGAGTGGTCCAGACCGTGCCGTCCGCGGGCAGTTCGGCGATCTTCACCTCGCTCTTCTCGGCGCCGTACTGGCCGAAGGCCACGGTCGCCGCGCCCTGCTCCGAGACGACCAGCTCCGCCGCGGAGACCAGTTCGATGTCCGGCAGGTCGTCGCTCAGCCGGGCCGGCTCGGACCATGCCTGGCCGGGCGCCGTACGGACCGACACGTAGAGGGCGCTCGTACGTCCCGACGCGTTGCTCCACACCGCGACCAGCCTGCCGGACGGGGAGCCGGCGATCTTGACGTGACGGGCGCCCCCGGTGGGGACGTCGGCGGCTGCGGACCAGGTCGTGGCACCCGCTTCGAGCACGGACATCCGGAACGTCCCCGTGTCGGACCACTCGGCCCCTTCCGACCACCCCGCGACGACGGCGCCGTCCGCGGAGACGGACAGCCCGGTGCCCTGGGGGTATCCGGCCGTCGTGGCGAGGAGCTGCGGCGCTCCCCAGACCGTGCTGCCCGCCGGGCGCACCAGAGCCCTCAGTTCGTGCGTCTTGCGGTCGGCGCCCACGCGGTAGGCGAGGGCGACGACCGCGCCGTCCTTCGCGGTCACGAGGTCGAGCACGCCCTCGTCCGCCGTGCCGTCCGACAGCGCCGTGGACGCCGCCCACGGATCGGGGGCCGCGAGGGCGGCGGCGGTGACGCCGGCCGGGGCGGCGAAGGCGGAGGGGGCGGCGGTCGCCGCGACGCCGACGCCGACGACGGGTATGAGCGCGGCGCCGAGTACGCGGCGAAGGGTGGCCCTCCGGGGCCGAACGTGGTGGTTCACGTCGTCTCCATGCATGAGATGGGCGCACGGAGAGGACGCGGCACCCCGTGCCGCGGTCGACGACGCCCGTTCGCGTGCCCCGTCCTTGCCGAACCCCCCGTGCAAGTAGGGCGAGGCTAACAGCCCCGGCGGACGGAAGAAAGAGGTTTTCGAACACGTTCAAAGAGACCGGACCGCTCCGCCCGGAGGGGCACGGCCCGTCCCGCGCAAAGGGACAGGGCCCGTACGGCACCGGAGTGCTCGTACGGGCCCTGCCTCAGGATCCCGCGTGTACCTCTGCGCGAGGTCGCGCGAGGTCAGCCGTTGCGCTTCCAGCGCGGCTTGTCGTCGCGGCGGCCGAAGGAGCCACCGGTCGAACCGGTCGAGCCGGTGCCGCGGTGGTCGTCGCGGCGGCCGTACGGGCGGTCGCCGCCCGAGCGGAAGCCGCCGGCCGGACGGTCGTCACGGCGGTCGCGGTTGAACGGACGGTCGCTGCCCCGGTGACCGCCGGAGGGGCGGTCGTCACGGCGCTCGAAGGGACGGCCACCGCGGTCGCCGTCACGGTTGAAACCACCCGAGGGACGGTCGTCACGACGGAAACCGCCGGACGGACGGTCGTTGTCACGACGCTCGAACGGGCGACCACCACGGTCACCGTCACGGTTGAAACCACCCGAAGGACGGTCGTCACGACGGAAACCACCGGACGGACGGTCGTTGTCACGACGGAAGCCGCCACGGTCACCACCGCGGTCGCCGCCGCGGAAACCGCCGCGGTCGCCCCGGTCGTCACGGGGGGAACCGCCCCGGTCGCGGCGCTCGAAGTTGCCGCGCTCGTCACGGAAGGACGGACGCTCCTCGCGGCGCTGCTCCTCCGCGCGCGCGGCACGCTCGGCCTCGGCGGCGGCGGCCGCGACCTCGGCCTCGGCGGCCTCGGTCACCTCGGCCACGGCCGTCTCCGGGTCCTCGCCGCGCTCGCGGGCGGCGCGGGCCACCAGGCGGTCGGCCTCCTCGCGGAGTTCGACGGCCCGGCGCTGCAGGCGCTCCAGCTGCTTGGTGAGCTCGACGACCTCGCGCTCGGCCTGCTTGGCGGAGTTGTTCGCGGAGTCGGCCTGGACCTCGGTCAGCGAACGGGCGCCGGTGATCTCGGCGACCTCCGGGTCGAACGCGCCGGCCCCGCCGACGATGTGGCGCGTGGCGTCGACGCCCGCGTCCTCCATCAGCCGGAAGATCTGGCGGCGCTGGTGCGGCAGGGCCAGGGAGACCACGACACCGGAGCGGCCGGCACGGGCGGTGCGGCCCGAGCGGTGCAGGTAGTCCTTGTGGTCGCCGGCCGGGTCCACGTTCAGGACCAGGTCGATGCCGTCGACGTGGATGCCGCGGGCGGCGACGTCGGTCGCGACCAGCGCGTTGACGTAGCCCTTCTTGAAGTCCTCCAGGACGCGGGTGCGGGCGCCCTGGGTCATGCCGCCGTGCAGCGCGTCGGCCTTCACACCGGCGTCGCAGAGCTGCTCGGCGATGCGGTCGGCGCCGAGCTGGGTGCGGACGAAGATGATCGTGCGGCCCTTGCGGGCGGCGATCGCGGCCGTGACCGGGGCCTTGTCCTTCGGCTTCACGACGAGGACGTGGTGGGTCATGGTCGTGACGTTGCCCTGCGCGCTGTCGACCTCGTGCGTGACGGGGTCGGTCAGGTAGCGCTTGACCAGGGTGCCGATCTCGTTCTCCATGGTGGCGGAGAAGAGCATGCGCTGGCCGCCGCCGGGGATCTGGTCGAGCAGCTCGGTGACCTCGGGCAGGAAGCCCAGGTCGGCCATCTGGTCGGCCTCGTCGAGGACGGCGATCTTGACCTGCTCCAGGGAGCAGGCGCCGCGGTTGATGATGTCGCGCAGACGGCCCGGGGTGGCGACGAGGACGTCGACGCCGCGCTCCAGGGCGTAGATCTGGTTGCCCATGGACGTACCGCCGCAGACGACCTTCATCTTGAGGCCGAGCACGTCGCCGTAGGGCTGGAGGGCGTCCGCGACCTGCATCGCGAGCTCACGCGTCGGCGTGAGGATGATGCCGCGGGGCTTCTTCTTCTCGGTGTGGCCGTCGGCCAGACCGGCGAGCAGCGGCAGACCGAAGGAGAGGGTCTTGCCGGAGCCGGTACGGCCGCGGCCGAGGATGTCCTTGCCGGCCAGGGCGTCCGGGATGGTCGCCGCCTGGATCGGGAAGGGGGAGGTCACGCCGTTCTGCGCGAGCTTGCGGACGACGCCCTCCGGGAGACCGAGGTCCCCGAAGGTGATCGTGGGCTCGGCGGGCTCCTCGGCGGAGTCCTCGTCCGGGGCGCCGTCCTCGAGGAGGGCCTCGGCCTCGGCCTCGATCGCGTCGGTCTCGACGGCCTCTACGGCTTCGGCGATCTCGGAGGCCGCTGCGGCCTCGACGATCTCGTCGTTCTCGGGCATGACGGCGTGGTCAGAACTGAAAATGGACATGCGAAATGCGAAACCTTCCGGAGTCTCGGCACGCGCCCGTCAACTCCGTGTTTTTCGCAAAACGACCGCCTCGATGCGGTCCAGCCACGGCTAGGGAGAGTACGCGCCACACGGCGCTCTTCTGTGTCGGCGCCGGGCAATGGGATCAAGCGATCTACTACCATACGCACCCTCCCCCACCTATGGCAAACCGGACTCCTTCACACCGGTCCCACCTGCGGATACGTCATCGTTCCCGGGGGTACGCCGATCCCCTCCGCCCTCCGCAGGGCGCCCATCTGGGTGTCCGGTCCGGGGCTGGGCGGGTCGGTCGGCCGGGAGGTCGGTTCGGACGTCGGCTCCGGCGTCGGGGGCGGCGGCTCCTGCGTGGGCTCGACGGGCGGCGCGGTCGGCTCCGGGGCCGGCGTGCCCCCGCCGTCGCCCGCTCCGCCGGTCCCGCCTCCCCCGCCGGTCACGGCGCCGCCACCGGTCCCGCCCCCGGTCCCGCCGCTGCCGCCCGGCCCGCCGGCCGTGTGGCCGCCCCCGGCCGGCCGCGACGCCGCCGCACCACCGGACGGGACGGCGCCGGGCGACGGCGCGCTCGGCGCGGGGGACGCCGTGCCGGACGCGGACGGGCCGCTCGGCACCGGGGCCGACCTGCCCGCGCCGGCCGGCTCCGGTCCGCCCGCGTCCGGCCGGCCG
Source organism: Streptomyces sp. NPDC041191 (assembly GCF_055591945.1). Lineage (NCBI taxonomy): Bacteria > Bacillati > Actinomycetota > Actinomycetes > Kitasatosporales > Streptomycetaceae > Streptomyces > Streptomyces sp. NPDC041191. The sequence goes on from NZ_JBVIZC010000011.1 coordinate 65,295, forward strand.
TTGCGGTGCCCGCCGCCCCCGCCCGGCAGCCCGGTGCCGCCGGCGTCGGTCTCGGCCGCCACGCCCCGCTTCCCCCCGGACGCGCCGGGCCCCGGCTCCGTCCCCTCGTCGCTCACGCTCATGCAGCCGCTCAGACCGGCACAGGCGGCGGCGGCCAGCGCGGCGGCGGCCCATCTCACCGGGGTGGGCAAATGGCGCACGGGGGCACCTCCAGGACACAGCGGGCAGGAACGGAACGCGTCGCCCTGCCCAACTCCCCGGACACCACGGGGGACACGGGCCGCCGCGCACGGGACACGGCCCCGCGCCCCGCCCGACCGCGCCCCGCGCCCGCCGCCCCGGGCCCACCCCGGACCGCGCCCGCGCCCGTCGGGCGTCAGCCGTACCCCAGCGCGTGCAGCCGCTCGTCGTCGATGCCGAAGTGGTGGGCGATCTCGTGCACCACCGTGATCTCGGTCTCCGCGACCACGTCCTCGCGCGACGCGCACATGCGCAGCGTCGGGCCCCGGTAGACCGTGATCCGGTCCGGAAGGACGCCGGCGTACCACTCGCCCCGCTCGGTCAGCGGCGTCCCCTCGTACAGCCCGAGCAGCTCGGGGTCGTCGGAGGGGGGCTCGTCCTCCACGAACACGGCGACGTTGTCCATCAGCCGCGTCAGCTCGGGCGGAATGCGGTCCAGGGCCTCGGCGACAAGCTCCTCGAACTCCTCGCGCGTCATCTCCAGCACCCGCCCATTCTCCCCCGCCGGGAAACCGTTTTGGCGATAGCGGTCGGCATCCCATATGCTTCTCACGTCCCCGACGCACTGGGAAGTGCGCAGGTGAGCCTCTAGCCCTCATCGTCTAGTGGCCCAGGACGTCGCCCTTTCAAGGCGGTAGCACGGGTTCGAATCCCGTTGGGGGCACGCATGACCGTGTGCGAGACTAGTGATCGCGCACAAGCTTGGCTCTGTGGAGCAGTTGGTTAGCTCGCCACCCTGTCAAGGTGGAGGTCGCGGGTTCAAGTCCCGTCAGAGTCGCTGAAGCTGGAGACGGCTTCGTGGCTGGGTAGCTCAGTTGGTACGAGCGATCGCCTGAAAAGCGATAGGTCGCCGGTTCGACCCCGGCCCCAGCCACAAACAGAAGGCCCCGTTCGAAAGAACGGGGCCTTCGTCGTTCCCGGAACCGGAGCGCCGGAACCGGAGCGCCGGAACCGGAGCGCCAGGGCCGGAGACGTCCGTACGGGGAGGAGGCGGCGCCCCCTCCCCGTACCGTCAGACCTCCTCGCGTTCCCCCGAACGGCTCCCCCGCCTCGCCCGCAGCGCGAGCACCAGTGCCACCACGGCCACCACCGCGACGAGCAGCGCCCAGTCCGGGACCGCCCGGCCCAGCGAGGCCACCCGCTGCTCCACCGCGAACGAGTCGTCCACCGACAACGGACCCGGCAGCGCGGTCGTCCCGTCGAAGACCAGGAAGAGCGTCCCGAGGGCCACGAAGAACAGGCCCGAGAGCAGCGACGTCGAGTGGAGCCGGAGGGGGCCCACCCGGAGCGGCCGGCCGCGCAGCCAGGACCGCCGGCCCAGGTCGTACCGCTCCCAGAGCAGCGCCAGGACGAACAGCGGCACCGCCATCCCCAGCGCGTACACCGCGAGGAGCAGCCCCCCGTACACCGGGCTGCCGCCCAGCGCCGCCACCGTCAGGACGCTGCCGAGGATCGGGCCCGCGCAGAAGCCCGCGAGGCCGTAGACCAGGCCCAGGGCGTACACGGAGAACGCCGACACGGGCCGGATGCGGCCGCTCGCCTCCGCGATCCGGCGGGAGGCGAAGCCCAGCCCGAGGATCTGGAGGACGCCGAGCCCGACGATCAGCAGGCCCCCGGCCGTGACGAGCAGGTCCCGGTGGCCGTAGAAGAACCGGCCCGCCAGCGAACCGGCCGCCCCGAGCGGGACGAGGGTGGTCGCCAGGCCCGCGTAGAGGACGCCGGTCCTGGCGACCAGCTTCGCGCGCGTGTCGATCGAGTACGCGAAGAAGGCGGGCAGCAGCAGCGCGCTGCAGGGGCTGAGCAGGGCGAGCAGCCCGCCGAGGAAGGCGGCGAAGTACCCGATCCCGGAGGTCACCGTCCGCTCCCGGAGGGCCGCGCGGACTTCTCCGCGCCCTTCGCCCTCGCCGCGGCCTCGATCGCCTCCGTGAAGGTCCCCAGCGACTGCGCGCCCGCGATCGGACGGCCGTTGACCAGGAAGGACGGGGTGGAGGTGGCGCCGAGCGCGTACCCCTCCTCCTGGTCCTTCCGCACGGCCGCGCGGGCCGCCTCCCCCTCGCTGTCGCGCGCGAACCGGGCCGCGTCGGGGACGCCCGCCTCCTTCGCGAGGGCGGCGAGCCGGTCCCCGCCGAACCCCTTCTCCTTGGCGCCCTCCGCGTAGGCCGCCTTGTGGAACTCCCAGAAACGGCCCTGCTGTCCGGCCGCCCAGGAGGCGCGGGCGACGGCCTCCGACTCCTCCCCGAAGATCGGGAAGTTCCGCCACTCGATGCGCAGGGTGCCGTTCCCGACGTACTTCTCCACCAGGGCCGGTTCGGTGTCCCGGGCGAACTTCCCGCAGTAGCCGCACTTGAAGTCGGCGTACTCGACGAGCACCACGGGCGCGTCGGCCCGGCCCAGGGCGAGCTTGTCGGAGGCGTCGCGGCGGGCGTACGCCTCCAGTCGCGCGTACACGCCGGCGGACGGGTCGGCGGAGACCTCCGCGACGGCGGCCGCACCGGAGGCGCCGGGGGCCGCGGGCTTGGTGGCGGTGTAGGAGACGACGCCGAGCAGCACGGCGGCGGTCGCCACTCCGGCGACGATCGCGACGGGCCGGGACCTGGAGGAGGAGGAAGAAGAAGAGGCAGGCATGCGGAAGCGCTCCCGAGGAGAAGGGGAAGGACAGGACGGCGGAGGACGGCCGTCCGTCTACACCCTCAGGACCGACAGCTCCACGGGCGACGGCGGTACGCGCGCGGGGGGTTCCCGCCCCGGCATCGGCCGGGCGCCGGCCGCCGCGTCCACGGGCCGGACGCCGCACGGCACGCGGTCGGCGGCGAGGGCGGGCAGCAGCTCCGCGAAGCCGTGCGCGCGCGGCGGCACGAGGGGCTCGTCCGTCCCCCCGGCGGAACGGCCCGGATCGCAGCCGGGCACGGGGGCGCCCGGGGCGGAGACGACGGCGACGGCGACGGCGTCCCCGGCGTGCGGGGCCCCGGCGGGCTCCGTCCGCGCGAACGCCCCGCACGCGAGCAGTCCCAGCACCAGCCCCAGGAGCGCGGCGAACGCCGCCGGCGCGCGGGTGGTGCGGAACATGCAGAACTCTCCGGTCCGGTCGACGTGCCCGAAATAGTACGCACTCCGCCCGGCCGGCCCCGGCACCGCGCGTCCCGGCCCCTCCCCGGCCGGCCCCCGCCGGACCTCCGGGACGTGCCCCTCGTAAATCGGTTCGCCGCTTCTCGGCCGCAGGTGCGATCCTGGATTCCGTATGTCTACTTCCTTCGCCGCCCTCCAGTCCGTCCTGGCCGGGGTCTCGCTGCGGGACTCCCACCGGCTCGGCCGCCGTCTCGAAGGCGCCCGCCGCATCCGCAAGCCCGAGGCCCGCGCGGCCGTCCTGGACGAGATCGCCGCCGAGGCGGCCAAGGCCAAGGAGCGCGTCGACGCGCGCGCCGCCCGCGTGCCCGCCGTCACCTACCCCGAACAGCTCCCCGTCTCGCAGAAGAAGGACGAGATCCTGGAGGCGATACGCGACCACCAGGTCGTGATCGTCGCCGGTGAGACGGGCTCCGGGAAGACCACCCAGATCCCCAAGATCTGCCTGGAGCTGGGCCGGGGCGTCCGGGGCATGATCGGGCACACCCAGCCCCGCCGGATCGCCGCCCGCACCGTCGCCGAGCGCGTCGCCGAGGAGCTGAGGACCCCGCTGGGCGAGGCCGTCGGCTGGAAGGTCCGCTTCACCGACCAGGTGAACCCCGAGGCGACCTTCGTGAAGCTGATGACCGACGGCATCCTGCTCGCGGAGATCCAGACGGACCGCGAGCTGCGCGCCTACGACACGATCATCATCGACGAGGCCCACGAGCGGTCCCTCAACATCGACTTCCTGCTCGGCTACCTGGCCCAGCTGCTCCCCAGGCGCCCCGACCTCAAGGTCGTGATCACCTCCGCGACCATCGACCCCGAGCGCTTCTCCCGGCACTTCGGGGACGCCCCGATCGTGGAGGTCAGCGGGCGCACGTACCCCGTCGAGGTCCGCTACCGCCCCCTCCTCGAAGAGGACTCCGAGGACTCCGACCGCGACCAGATCACCGCGATCTGCGACGCCGTCGACGAGCTCCAGGCCGAGGGGCCCGGCGACATCCTGGTCTTCCTCTCCGGCGAGCGCGAGATCCGCGACACGGCGGACGCGCTGCTGAAGCGGAACCTGCGGAACACCGAGGTGCTCCCCCTCTACGCGCGCCTCTCGCACGCCGAACAGCACCGGGTGTTCCAGGCGCACTCCGGGCGCCGGATCGTCCTCGCGACGAACGTCGCCGAGACCTCCCTGACCGTCCCCGGCATCAAGTACGTCATCGACCCGGGCACCGCCCGCATCTCCCGCTACTCGCACCGGACCAAGGTGCAGCGGCTGCCGATCGAGCCCATCAGCCAGGCCAGCGCCAACCAGCGCAAGGGCCGCTGCGGCCGTACGTCCGACGGCATCTGCGTCCGGCTGTACTCGGAGGACGACTTCCTCTCGCGGCCCGAGTTCACGGACGCCGAGATCCTCCGCACGAACCTGGCCTCCGTCATCCTCCAGATGACCGCCGCCGGCCTCGGCGACATCGAGAAGTTCCCCTTCATCGACCCGCCGGACCACCGCAACATCCGGGACGGCGTGCAGCTCCTCCACGAACTGGGCGCGATCGACCCGGCCGAGAAGGACCCGAGGAAGCGGCTGACGGAACAGGGCCGCAAGCTCTCCCAGCTGCCCGTGGACCCGAGGCTCGCCCGCATGGTCCTGGAGGCCGACCGGAACGGCTGCGCCCGCGAGGTCATGGTCATCGCGGCGGCGCTCTCCATCCAGGACCCGCGCGAACGGCCCTCGGAGAAGCAGGCGCAGGCCGACCAGCAGCACGCCCGGTTCAAGGACGAGACCAGCGACTTCCTCGCCTTCCTGAACCTGTGGCGGTACGTCCGCGAGCAGCAGAAGGAGCGCGGCTCGTCCTCGTTCCGCCGGATGTGCAAGCAGGAGTACCTGAACTTCCTCCGCATCCGCGAGTGGCAGGACATCTACACCCAGCTGCGGACGGTCGCCCGGCAGATGGGCATCCACCCCAACGAAGAAGACGCGCCCGAACAGTCCGTGCACGTCTCCCTGCTCGCCGGTCTCCTCTCGCACATCGGCCTGAAGGACGTGAAGGAGTCCAAGGACGGGGCGAAGGAGGGCGGGCGCCGGGAGGGCGGCCGCGGCGAGTACCTGGGCGCGCGGAACGCCAAGTTCGCGATCTTCCCCGGCTCCGCGCTCTTCAAGAAGCCCCCGCGCTTCGTCATGTCCGCCGAGCTGGTGGAGACCTCGCGGCTGTGGGCCCGGGTCAACGCCCGGATCGAGCCCGAGTGGATCGAGCCGCTCGCCCAGCACCTGGTGAAGAAGACGTACAGCGAGCCGCACTGGGAGAAGGACCAGGCGGCCGTCATGGCGTTCGAGAAGGTGACGCTGTACGGCGTCCCGATCGTCGCCGACCGCAAGGTGAACTACGGGCGGATCGACCCGGAGGTCTCCCGGGAGCTGTTCATCAGGAACGCGCTGGTCGAGGGCGACTGGCGCACCCACCACAAGTTCTTCGCGGACAACCGCAGGCTCCTCACGGAGGTCGAGGAGCTGGAGCACCGCGCCCGCCGCCGGGACATCCTGGTGGACGACGAGACGCTCTTCGACTTCTACGACAAGCGCGTCCCCGAACACGTCGTCTCCGGGGCCCACTTCGACTCCTGGTGGAAGCACAAGCTCCGCGAAGGAGGCGCTGCGGCGGAGTTCCTCGACTTCGAGCGCGAGATGCTCATCAACGAGAAGGCGGGGGCCGTCACCAAGGACGACTACCCGGACTCGTGGCGGCAGGGCGCGCTCAAGTTCCGGGTGACGTACCAGTTCGAGCCGGGCGCGGACGCGGACGGCGTGACCGTCCACATCCCGCTCCAGGTGCTCAACCAGGTGACGGACGAGGGCTTCGAGTGGCAGATCCCGGGACTGCGGACGGAGGTCGTCACGGAGCTGATCCGCTCCCTGCCGAAGCCGATCCGCCGCCACTACGTCCCGGCGCCGAACTTCGCGACCCGCTTCCTCGACTCCGTGGTCCCCGTCCAGGAGCCGCTGACGGGCGCGCTCGCCCGGGAGCTCCACCGGATGGTCGGCGTCCCGGTCACGGCCGAGGACTTCGACTGGGCGAAGGTGCCCGAGCACCTCAAGGTGACCTTCCGGATCGTGGACGAGCGGCGCCGGAAGCTGGCCGAGGACAAGGACCTGGAGGCGCTGCGCCTGAAGCTGCGCCCCAAGGCCCGTCAGGCGCTCTCCCAGGCCGCCGCGGCGGCGACGGGCGGCCCGGACGGCTCCGGGCCCTCCCTGGAGCGCACGGGCCTCAAGGACTGGACGATCGGGACGCTGACGAAGGTCTTCGAGACCAAGCGGGCCGGCCAGCCGGTGAAGGCGTTCCCGGCGCTGGTCGACGAGGGCGACTCGGTGGCCGTGCGGCTCTTCGACTCGGAGGCCGAGCAGGCGCTCGCGATGTGGCGGGGCACCCGGAAGCTGATCATGCTGAACATCCCGGTGAACCCGGCGAAGTTCGCCTCGGACAAGCTGACCAACCAGCAGAAGCTGGCCCTGTCCTCGAACCCGCACGGCTCGATCCAGGCCCTCTTCGAGGACTGCGCGACCGCCGCCGCCGACAAGCTGATCGCGGACCACGGCGGCCCCGTGTGGGACGAGGCGTCCTTCCGGAAGCTGTACGACGGGGTCCGCGCGGACCTCGTGGACACGACGGTGCGGACGGTGGGCCAGGTCCAGCAGATCCTGGCGGCCTGGCACGCCTGCGAGCGGCGCCTGAAGGCCACGACCAGCCCGGCCCTGCTGCCGAACCTCCGGGACGTGCGGGAGCAGCTGGACCGGCTGGTGCCGGCCGGCTTCGTCACCCGCACCGGCCTGAAGCGGCTCCCGGACCTGATGCGCTACCTGGTGGCGGTGGACCGGCGGCTCCAGCAGATGCCGACCGGGGTCCAGCGGGACACCACCCGGATGGAGAAGGTCCGGGAGATGCAGGACGAGTACGCCTGGCTGCTCGAACAGCTCCCGAAGGGCCGGCCGGTGCCGTCCTCGGTCACCGACATCCGCTGGATGATCGAGGAGCTGCGGGTGAGCTACTTCGCGCACGCCCTGGGGACGGCGTACCCGGTGTCGGACAAGCGGATCGTGAAGGCGATCGACGCGGCGGTGCCGTAGCGGGGCCCGCGCGGTCGGGTCCGCGAGGGCCCGCACGGGTCCGCGCGGATCCGTAGCCGGGCCCTCGCCGTGGGTGAGTTCGACCGCACCCGCTGACCTGCTGTACAGTCTTCTTCGCAGCCGCTTTACAGAGGCTGCGACCAAGGTCCTGTGGAGCAGTTGGTTAGCTCGCCACCCTGTCAAGGTGGAGGTCGCGGGTTCAAGTCCCGTCAGGATCGCCGTACCGAAGGCCCGCATCGTGAGATGCGGGCCTTCGTTGTGTCCCGGTGTCTTGACGGGAGCCCGCGCCCGCCGGTACTCCGGTCTTCCAGGGAATCGGGGGACCCGACCGGAGGTGGTCGCGCATGGCCGCGGCGTCCGCAGCACGACACGACACACGAGCGCTCCTGCGCGCCCACCTGGCGGCCGCGTCGCGGTACGGGCACCTCACGCGGCGCTGCACGGTCTGCCACCGCCTCCTGAGGCTCGCCATGGAGGCCGCCGAGCCCGCCGACCCCGGGGAACCCGCGGCACCCGGGGAACCCTCGGGCACTGCGGGGACCGCGGAGCCGGGGAAGCCGGGGGAGCCCGGAGAGTTCAGAGAGGCCGGGGAACCCGGAGGACCCGGGGGGACCCCGGCGCCCGGGAAGCCCACCGACCCGTGACCGAAGGGGCGTTGGGCGCCGGGCGGGAGGGAGCCGGCCGTCCGTTGGCAAGTGTTCGCGCCTGTGACGGGTGTCACTGAAAGCGTTTCAGAAACCGCTTCACTTACACCCTCCCTACACCAGTCCGATTTAATATGTGCAATTGCACGTCGGAACCGGGCGCGGCGCCGGACACAAAAAGATCGCGCTGGACCCGGCGGAGTCCAGCGCGATCGTACGACGAGGGCCTGTTGGGGCAGGCGCACGCCGGCAGAGCTAGGGGTGGGCGACCGGATTGGGGGGTCCGGACGGGCCCGGTACTACGGGGTACTGCGGGGTGTCACGCGACCTCAGGCCTCGCTGCGCTGCTGCGGAATGCCCGCCAGCAGCGCGCGGACCTCGGCCTCGCGGTACCGGCGGTGCCCACCCAGGGTGCGGATGGACGTGAGCTTGCCCGCCTTGGCCCAACGGGTCACCGTCTTCGGGTCCACACGGAACATCGTGGCAACCTCGGCAGGGGTCAGCAGCGGCTCGGCATCAGGGGTGCGAGCGGTCATGAGCGGCCTCCTCGGGAGAACCGAACCATCTCGGTTCTTTCCTCTAAATTCTGCACCTTGACCCGCGTTGCCCGAAATGGCAGAAGCGGGCCGAGTCGGTTATAGGACGAACGGCTTGTCCTCGGCACTACAACTACACCATCCGTCCAGCCACGTCGGCCAAACCGATGGAATTGCCCTCGCAGGTGTTCATCAGCGGCGGAAGTCGATGGACCATGCCATAACGGACAGTCACGCGCCTGTGACGATCAGTCACAGGCGCGATCAGGAGTCCTCAGACCCCCCATAGAGTGCAATGCTGAGCGTTCCGCCCATACTTGGGCGGAAGGAACCCTCCCCGGACTCCTTGTCCTATTTTGGCACGAGGATGGGGGATCGGCGCAAGGGTGCATTACGTGCTGTCCGTCACGCTTGAGCCAAAGGCCCGGATCGGGACCAACGTCCCCACCGGACGGGAGCCGGAGGACCCGGGCCGGAGGAAGCGGACGCGGAGGGACCCGGAGCCGTCGGCTCCGGAGACCTCGAAGATCATTTACCCCGGTCGGACATGTCTTGTCGATACCGACCTGACGAAGATGCCCGACTGATGTCACTTCGCGCTCCGCGCGCCCCTGACCACGGCCCCGGGACGGACCGGGACCCGGGCCGCGGGCCGTACCGTCCGGGATCCCGGCCCGTACCGTCCCCGGGCCGCCCCGGAGCCCGCCCCCTCCCGGTCAGTTCGCGAACCGCAGGTCCCCGACCGCCCGCCAGCGCTCGGCGAGCCGCCCGTACACCTCGCCCGCCGCCTCGCCGTCCCCCGCCCGCAGCGCGGCGATCCCCTCGGCCAGCTGGGCCGCCGACCGCTCCTCCGCCAGCCACTCGGCCGTGGCCGCGTGCACGAGGCCCCCGAAGTCCAGCTCCACCAGGGACCTCGGGTGGAACTCCTCCAGCCAGCGCCCCACCTCGACCAGACCCTCCGTCATGGGACCTTCGTCGATCGACTCCCGCAGCGTCCGGAGCGCCCGCGCGAGCCGGCGCCGCGCCTGCGCCATCGTCGTCCGGTACCGCAGCACCGGCGCCCGGCCCGGCCCCCCGTCCGCCGGCTCCCCCGGCTCGTACCGCCGGTCCTCGTCCCCGAAGAGCGCGAACCAGCGCAACGGCACCTGCCAGACCGCCGTCCGGATCCACGGCCGCGCGTCCGGGTTCCGCGCCCGCCACCGCTCGTGGTCCGCCGCCACCTGCGCGCGCACCACCGGCGGGAGCATCGCGTCGAGCACCGGCTCCGGGTACCCCTCCGCCTCCAGCTCCTCCAGGGCCAGCCAGCCGCGCAGCCGGGTCCGCCACGGGCAGATCACCACCGCCCCGTCCAGGTGCGCGACGAACGCCTCCCCGCTCTCGTGCACCGGGACGGGCACCGGGGGCACCGGCAGCAGGTCCGCGAGCGACCGGCGCAGCTCCTCCTGCGCCCCCGGGGTGCGGGGCCGCCGCGCGTACCGGGACCAGTGGGTCCGCTCCGGCTCGGGGAACGCGGCCAGCGGTTCGTACACCCGCAGATAGGACGCGTAGGGAACGGGGACCGGGGAGGGGACCGACATGCCGCGAATCCTTCCACGGCGGTACCCCCCGAGGGGGTGATCCCGCGCACTACGGCTGATCTACGCCCTGGTAGCGCTTACCCTCGTGCCGAACCGGTCCCTCCCCCACCCACAGGGAGGGCCACAACCGCCGCTTCCTACCCGGGAGTCACCACCGTGACCGATGTGACCGGCGTTCCTGTCGACCCCGCCGACGTGCTGCAGACCCTGTTCCGTTCGGAGCGGGGCGGCCATGAGCAGGTCGTGCTCTGCCAGGACCGTGCCACCGGCCTGAAGGCCGTCATCGCCCTCCACTCCACCACCCTGGGCCCCGCCCTCGGCGGCACCCGCTTCCACCCGTACGCCACCGAGGCGGAGGCGGTCGCCGACGCGCTCAACCTGGCACGCGGCATGTCGTACAAGAACGCCCTGGCCGGTCTCGACCACGGGGGCGGCAAGGCCGTCATCATCGGCGACCCGGAGCAGATCAAGACGGAGGAACTCCTCCTCGCCTACGGGCGTTTCGTCGCCTCCCTCGGCGGCCGGTACGTCACGGCCTGCGACGTCGGCACCTACGTCGCCGACATGGACGTCGTCGCCCGCGAGAACGCGTGGACCACCGGCCGCTCCCCCGAGAACGGCGGCGCCGGCGACTCCTCCGTCCTCACCGCCTTCGGCGTCTTCCAGGGCATGCGCGCCTCCGCGCAGTTCCTGTGGGGCGACCCCACCCTGCGCGGCCGCCGGATCGGCGTCGCGGGCGTCGGCAAGGTCGGCCACCACCTCGTCGGGCACCTCCTGGAGGACGGCGCCGAGGTGTACGTCACCGACGTGCGCGAGGAGTCGGTGCGCCGGATCACCGACCGGCACCCGGAGGTGAAGGCGGTCGCCGACACCGACGCGCTGATCCGCGTCGAGGGCCTGGACGTCTACGCGCCCTGCGCGCTCGGCGGCGCCCTGAACGACGACACCGTGCCGGTCCTCACCGCGAAGATCGTCTGCGGCGCGGCCAACAACCAGCTCGCCCACCTCGGCGTCGAGAAGGACCTGGAGGACCGCGGCATCCTCTACGCGCCCGACTACGTGGTCAACGCCGGCGGCGTGATCCAGGTCGCGGACGAGCTGCACGGCTTCGACTTCGAGCGGTGCAGGGCGAAGGCGGCGAAGATCTTCGACACCACGCTCTCGATCTTCGCGCGTGCGAAGGAGGACGGGATCCCGCCGGCCGCGGCGGCCGACCGGATCGCGGAGCAGCGGATGGCGGAGGCGCGGCGCGGCTGAACCGCGCCCCGGCCGCGTCCGGTCCCGGCCCGCCGCCGGGGGGTCCGGGGGAGACTTCCCTCACCCCCCTCGGCGGGTCGGACCCCCGGAAGAGGTTAAAATCGCGACTGACCAGCGAGGAAAGGGCTCCTCGAAGGTTCTGTACCGGGGTATGTGATGCGCACGGCGTACCGTAGGCCCGCGGAAACAGGTACCGTTGAAGCCCTACGGGCCGGTCTCTCCGTCGAGAGCCCGTTCCGAACCATGAACGCGTGTCAAGACTCTGGGGCCATCGAGCCCCGTCACCGAGGGGGTCGAGCCATGGGGCGCGGCCGGGCAAAGGCCAAGCAGACCAAGGTCGCCCGCCAGCTGAAGTACAGCAGCGGCGGGACGGACCTGACGCGTCTGGCCAATGAGCTGGGCGCTTCGACTTCGAGCCAGCCGCCGAATGGCGAGCCGTTCGAGGACGACGACGAGGAAGACGACCCGTACGCCCAGTACGCGGATCTCTACAACACGGACGACGAGGACGAGGACGACCGGTCCGGTCCTTCTTCGTCCCCGCGTCGCGCTTGACCTTCTGCATCACCGAAACCCGGCCCGGTACGCCCCGGCCGGGTTTCCGTGCTGTCCGCGTGCGCCCGGAGCGCCGCCGCTCCCCCCGCCCGGAGAGCCGGATCGGGGGCACCCCTGAGGGCACCCCCGATCGATGACGCCTCCCGGTCTCAGCGCGCGTAGTCCCCGACCAGCTCGGCGCCGGTGGCGCGGTCGCCGCGCTCGGTGATCTCGCCCGCGACCCAGGACTCCACGCCCCGGTCCGCCAGCGTCGTCAGGGCGACGTCCACCGCATCGGCCGGTACGACGGCCATCATGCCGACGCCCATGTTGAGGGTCTTCTCCAGCTCCAGGCGCTCCACCCGCCCGGCCGTGCCGACCAGGTCGAAGACCGCGCCCGGGGTCCAGGTCGACCGGTCGACGGTGGCGTGCAGGCCGTCCGGGATCACCCGGGCCAGGTTGGCGGCGAGGCCGCCGCCCGTGATGTGGCTGAAGGCGTGGACGTCCGTGGTGCGGGTGAGGGCCAGGCAGTCGAGCGAGTAGATCTTCGTCGGTTCGAGCAGCTCCTCGCCGAGCGTCCGGCCCAGCTCCTCGACCCGCTGGTCCAGGGTCATGCCCGCGCGGTCGAAGACCACGTGCCGCACGAGCGAGTACCCGTTGGAGTGAAGACCGGAAGAGGCCATGGCGATGACCGCGTCACCCGTACGGATGCGGTCGGGGCCGAGGAGGCGGTCGTGTTCCACGACGCCCGTGCCCGCGCCGGCCACGTCGAAGTCGTCCGGGCCGAGGAGGCCCGGGTGCTCCGCGGTCTCGCCGCCGACCAGGGCGCAGCCGGCCAGGACGCAGCCCTCGGCGATGCCCTTGACGATGGCGGCGACCCGCTCCGGGTGGACCTTGCCCACGCAGATGTAGTCGGTCATGAAGAGCGGTTCGGCGCCGCAGACGACGATGTCGTCCATGACCATCGCGACCAGGTCGTGGCCGATCGTGTCGTACACGCCCATCTGGCGGGCGACGTCGACCTTGGTGCCGACGCCGTCGGTCGCGGAGGCCAGCAGGGGACGCTCGTAGCGCTTGAGGGCGGAGGCGTCGAAGAGGCCGGCGAACCCGCCGAGGCCGCCCAGGACCTCGGGGCGCCGCGTCTTCTTCACCCACTCCTTCATCAGCTCGACGGCGCGGTCGCCCGCCTCGATGTCCACGCCCGCGGACGCGTAGCTGGCGCCGCCTTCGGCACTGGGGGTCTCAGACATGGGTTGAGAACTTTCGTGTCGTTACTGCGGGTGCGCAGCGGGGTCTCACGGGCGACGGAGCGCGTCGGAGGCCGCGGTGGCCGCCGGTCCGGCCGCCAGCTCGGTCTCCAGGAGCTGCTTGCCGAGCAGCTCGGGGTCCGGCAGCTCCATCGGGTACTCGCCGTCGAAGCAGGCGCGGCAGAGGTTCGGCTTCTGGATCGTGGTCGCCTCGATCATCCCCTCCAGGGAGATGTACGAGAGCGAGTCCGCGCCCAGCGACTTGCCGATCTCGTCGACCGACATGCCGTTGGCGATCAGCTCGGCGCGGGTCGCGAAGTCGATGCCGAAGAAGCAGGGCCACTTGACCGGCGGGGAGGAGATCCGGATGTGGACCTCGGCGGCACCGGCCTCGCGGAGCATCCGGACCAGGGCGCGCTGGGTGTTGCCGCGGACGATCGAGTCGTCCACGACCACGAGCTTCTTCCCCTTGATGACTTCCTTGAGGGGGTTCAGCTTCAGCCGGATGCCCAGCTGGCGGATGGTCTGGGAGGGCTGGATGAAGGTGCGCCCGACGTAGGCGTTCTTCACCAGGCCGGCGCCGAAGGGGATGCCGGACGCCTCGGCGTAGCCGATGGCGGCCGGGGTGCCGGACTCGGGCGTCGCTATCACCAGGTCGGCCTCGACGGGCGCCTCCTTCGCGAGGCGGCGGCCCATCTCCACGCGGGAGAGGTACACGTTCCGGCCGGCGATGTCGGTGTCCGGGCGGGCCAGGTACACGTACTCGAAGACGCAGCCCTTGGGCTTCGCTTCCGCGAATCGTGAGGTGCGGATGCCGTTCTCGTCGATCGCGATCATCTCGCCCGGCTCGACCTCGCGGACGTAGCTGGCGCCGCAGATGTCGAGGGCGGCGGACTCCGAGGCGACCACCCAGCCGCGCTCCAGACGGCCGAGGACCAGCGGGCGGATGCCCTGCGGGTCGCGGGCCGCGTAGAGCGTGTGCTCGTCCATGAAGACGAGGGAGAAGGCGCCCCGGACGTCGGGGAGGACCTTCGCGGCGGCCTGCTCGATCGTGAGCGGCTCGCCGTCCTCGTCCACCTGGCCCGCGAGGAGCGCGGTGACCAGGTCGGTGTCGTTGGTCGCGGCGACCTGGGTCGCGCGGCCTTCCCTCTTGGGCAGGTCCGCGACCATCTCGGCGAGCTGCGCCGTGTTCACCAGGTTGCCGTTGTGGCCGAGCGCGATCGAGCCCCGGGCGGTCGCCCGGAACGTCGGCTGCGCGTTCTCCCACACGGAGGCACCGGTGGTCGAGTAGCGGGCGTGACCGACCGCGATGTGACCCTGGAGGGAACCGAGAGAGGTCTCGTCGAAGACCTGGGACACGAGGCCCATGTCCTTGAAGACGAGGATCTGGGAGCCGTTGCTGACCGCGATTCCCGCGGATTCCTGGCCCCGATGCTGGAGGGCGTAGAGCCCGAAGTACGTGAGCTTTGCGACCTCTTCACCCGGAGCCCAGACCCCGAAGACGCCGCAAGCGTCCTGGGGGCCCTTCTCGCCGGGAAGCAGATCGTGATTGAGTCGACCGTCACCACGTGGCACGTTTCCGAGTGTAGACGGGCTCGACCACTGGTCCGAATTGGCGAAATCCCGCGACTCCCTCCTTGTGGGATCGCATGAATTGATCATCTCCGGCTTGGAGGGGCCTACAAGCCAGGCGGAACAAGGGATCCCGGTCCCCGGGTTCCGGCGCGCGGACCCCCGTACCGGCCCGCGAAATTCCCCGTGATGTGACGGAGTTCGCAGTCCCCGGGCGTTCCCGGGGGATTCCGGGGGCGTTCCGGGGATCCCTTCGGGGTCCTCCCGGGGCCCTTCCGGGGGTCCTCCCGGGGCCCTTCCGGGGTCCTTCCGGGGTTCTTCCGAGGGCTCGCAACACTGCCGCAACAGCGCCGCCACACCCGGTCCCGGGGGGCGAGACGGTCGTTGACAGGTACGCGGACGCCGGACGAAGCTCCAGCCCATGCAGCCCCCGCGTGACCGGTCGGTCACCCTCGTCCAGCGCCGACACGTGCACCTCGTCCGTGTCACGAGCGCCGGCTGTCGCCGCGCCTGACCGGCTTCCCGGTCTCCTTCCCCCTTCTCTCCTCCGCCTTTCCCCCGCCTTTCCCCCGTTTTTCCCCGTTTTTCCCGTCTTTTCCTCCGCCCGCCCGGCGCCGCCACCGGGCCCGGAGACGTACCCGCACGCCCGTCTGGAGACCCCCATGTCCACGCCCCTGTCCCGCCGTGCCCTCGGCGGTGCCGCCGCCGGAGCCGCGGCCGCCGCCGCCCTCGGCGTCACCGCCGCCCCGGCCCAGGCCGCCGCGCCCGAGGAGCGCGACTTCCGCGCCGCGCGCCCCCGCCGCCACTCCCCGCGCCCCAACATCCTCTTCATCCTCGGCGACGACCTCGGCTGGGCCGACCTCTCCTCGTACGGCTCCCCGCACATCCGCACCCCGCACCTCGACCGGCTCGCCCGCCAGGGCGTCCGCTTCACCGACGCCTACTCCGGCTCCGCGACCTGCTCCCCGACCCGCTTCAGCCTCTACACCGGCCGCTATCCGGGCCGTACGAAGGGCGGTCTGGCCGAACCCATCGCCGACCGCTCCGTCGGCCTCGAACCCACCCATCCCACGCTCGCCTCGCTGCTCCGCGACTCCGGGTACGCCACCGCCCTCATCGGCAAGTGGCACTGCGGCTACCTCCCCGACTACTCCCCCACCCGCTCCGGCTGGGACGAGTTCTTCGGGAACTTCGGCGGGGCCCTGGAGTACTACTCGAAGCTCGGCCTCGGCGGCGAGTACGACCTCTACGAGGGCGACGCCGCGTACAAGGACCTGCGCTACTACACCCGGATCCTCACCGAACGGGCGAGCGAGTACGTCGCCCGCGACCACGACCGGCCCTGGCTCCTCAACCTGAACTTCACCACTCCGCACTGGCCGTGGGTCGCCGACGGCGACAAGGGGACGAGCGACGAGATCGTCCGCCGCATCAAGGCCGGCGACGGCCGTGCCCTGTGGCACCAGGACGGCGGTTCGGTCGAGAAGTACGGACAGATGGTCGAGGACCTCGACCGGTCCGTCGGCAAGGTCCTGGACGCGCTGCGCCGTTCCGGCCGGGAGCGCGACACCCTCGTCTTCTTCGCCAGCGACAACGGCGGCGAACGCTTCTCCTACAACTGGCCGCTCACCGGCAACAAGGGCTCCCTCCAGGAGGGCGGCATCCGCGTCCCGTCGATCCTGCGCTGGCCGGCCCGGATCGACGGCGGCCAGGTCAGCCGCCTCCCCGTCTTCACCCCCGACTGGACCGCCACCCTCCTCGAACTGGCGGGCGCCCGGCCCGACCCGGCCCACCCGCTCGACGGCACGAGCCTCGCCCGGTACCTGCTGCACGGCGACGAGGTGCCCGAACGGGACCTGTTCTGGCGGGTGCGGGGGGAGCGGGCCCTGCGCCGGGGCGACTGGAAGTACTACCGGGGGAAGACCGGCCGCGACCAGCTCTTCCACCTCGCCGGGGACGCCCGCGAGCAGGCGGACCGGGCGGCCGCCGAGCCCGGACTCACCGCCTCGCTGCGGAAGGCATGGGAGCGGATCGACGCGGGGCTCCTGCCCTACGGACCTGCCTGACCCGCCCTGACCCGCCCTGACCTGGCGGCCCGCCCTACCGGCCGTCGGTCGCGGCCTCGGCCTCGACCGCGACCGCGGTGAAGCCCTCGCCCGAGGCGTCGGTGAGGGTCAGGGCGCGGTGGTCGATCCGGTACGAGAGCGGGCCGTCGAGGAGTTCGTACAGCTTCGTCTCCAGCGTCATCTGCGGACTCGCGCACATCATGCGCGTGGTGGCGGCCGGGCCCTCGATCGTGAGGGTCGTGGCGTCGTTCCTGGCGGACGCGGAGAAGTTGTTGCAGCCCAGGTTGCCGGTGACCCGGCCGTCCTCGCCCACGACGAACCGCGCCTTGCCCGCGCTGCCGGCGGGCAGCGAGGTCGCGGTCTTCCCGGAGACGAGCCCGTCGATCTTCCAGGTGGTGCCGCGCAGGGGGGCGGGACGCTCGGCGGTGAGCGCGAGGGCGTTCCGTCCGTCGGGCGAGGTCAGGGTGAGCGTGTCGTTCCCCAGCACGCCCTTGAGCCGCCCCGAGAAGACCTTGACCAGTTCCTTCTCGAACCGCATCCGGTCGGCGGAACAGGCCATCTCGGTCATCGGGCCCGGGGAGGCGGTGAGGGTGTCGCCCCGCACCGTGACGGTCGCGTTGAAGGTGTTGCAGCCGCCGCTGCCCGTGACGCGGCCGTCCTTCCCGAACGTGACGCGGGCGCCGTCCGGGGCGCCGGACGCGCTTCCGCCGACGGTGACCCTGTCGACGGTCCAGTGCGTGCCGGTGAGCGGGAGGTCCGGGGAGACGGTGCCCGCCCCGGGCCCGGAGCCGCGACCCCCCTCCGTACCGCAGGCGGTGAGCAGGAGGGCCGGGAGGAGCGGGACCAGGACGACGAGTGCGCGTGGCTTCGACATGGGGATGGGACGGGGGGACGGACGAGACGGTTCCCCTCCCTTCCCCGAGTGCCACCCGTACGGATCATCCCGACAGGGGCGGGGGCCCTCCCGTACGGGTGGCCCTCTCAGGGTCGGCCGGCTCCCCCGTACGGGTCACCCCATCAGGGGCAGCAGGCCCGCCAGGTCGGCGCGTTCGCCGCTCGCGCTCACCCGGGCCGCGTCCCGCTCCGCCGCCCACCCCGTGCGCCCGGTGGCCAGCCTGATCCAGGTCAGGGGGTCCGTCTCGACCACGTTCGGCGGGGTGCCCCGGGTGTGCCGGGGGCCCTCCCCGCACTGGACGACCGCGTACGGGGGAACCCGGACCTCGACCGCGCCGCCCGGCACCCGCGCCGCGAGCACGTCCGCGAGGAGGCGGGTGCAGGCGGCCAGGGCCTGCCGGTCGTACGGGATGGCGGCCCCCGTCGCGTCGTTCAGGTCGTCGGTGTGGACGACGAGTTCGACGGCCCGGGTGACGAGGAAGTCCCCGAGGGTCATGGCGCCGAGGCTCAGCGGCAGGAGCCGCTCGCCGCCCGCGCCCGCCACCGCCGCCTCGTAGTCGTCCCGCACGCGCGCGTAGAGGGCGGGCAGGTCCGCGGCGTCGAGTCCGCGCGTGTGCGCGTCGATCCGCCCGGCGGCCTCCGCGGTCCTGGACGGCCAGTCGAGCAGAGCCAGTTCCCGCGCGGCCGGTGCGGGGGCGGCGAGCAGCCGGGGCACGGAGTCGACCATCCACGCGACGTGCGCCGCCAGGTCCCGCACGGTCCACTCCCCGAGCCGGGTCGGCCCGTCGAGCTGCGCGGTCGTGAACGCCTCGACGGCGTCCCGTACGTGCCCGAACTGGGCGAGGACGGCCGCCCGGGTCTTCACGGGGTCGTAGCTGCGGGTGCGCTTCTTGGCCGGTGGCATGGAGCGAGGGTACGGGAAGGCCCCCGCCCGGAACCGAAGGTCCGGACGGGGGCCCGCGTACCGCTGCCGCTGCGACGGATCAGGCCAGCAGGCCCGGGATCGTCGCCTCGTGGGCCGTGCGCAGCTCCTCCAGGGAGAGGACGAACTCGCCCTGCACGTCCACCGCGTCGCCGTCCACGACGCCGATCCGGGTCGCCGGCAGGCCCCGCGCGCCGCACATGTCGGTGAAGCGGAGCTCCTCGCTGCGCGGGACGGCGACGACCGCGCGGCCCGCCGACTCGCTGAAGAGGAAGGTGAAGGCGTCCAGGCCCTCGGGGACGACGAGGCGGGCGCCCCTGCCGCCGCGCAGGCAGGACTCGACGACCGCCTGTACGAGGCCGCCGTCGGAGAGGTCGTGCGCCGCGTCGATCATGCCGTCGCGGGAGGCCGAGATCAGGATCTCGCCGAGCAGCTTCTCCCGGTCGAGGTCCACGGCCGGCGGCAGGCCGCCGAGGTGCTGGTGGATCACCTCGGACCACGCCGAGCCGCCGAACTCCTCCTTGGTGTCGCCGAGCAGGTAGAGGAGCTGGCCCTCTTCCGCGAAGGCGATCGGGGTGCGGCGGTTGACGTCGTCGATCACGCCGAGGACGGCCACGACGGGCGTCGGGTGGATCGCCACGTCACCGGTCTGGTTGTACAGCGACACGTTGCCGCCGGTCACCGGGGTGCCGAGCTGGAGGCAGCCGTCCGCGAGGCCGCGGGTGGCCTCGGCGAACTGCCACATCACGGCCGGGTCCTCGGGCGAACCGAAGTTCAGGCAGTCCGAGACGGCGAGCGGCTTGGCGCCCGTGGCGGCGACGTTGCGGTACGCCTCCGCGAGCACGAGCTGCGCACCCGTGTACGGGTCGAGCTTGGCGTACCGGCCGTTGCCGTCGGTCGCCATGGCCACGCCCAGGTTCGACTCCGCGTCGATCCGGACCATGCCCGCGTCCTCGGGCTGCGCCAGGACCGTGTTGCCCTGCACGAACCGGTCGTACTGGTCCGTGATCCACGCCTTGGACGCCTGGTTCGGGGAGGAGACGAGCCTGAGGACCTGGTCCTTCAGCTCCTCGCCGTTCCGCGGCCGGGGCAGCTTGCCGGCGTCGTCGGCCTGGAGCGCGTCCTGCCAGTCCGGGCGCGCGAACGGCCGGTGGTAGGTCGGTCCCTCGTGGGCGACGGAGCGCGGCGGCACGTCCACGATCTGCTCGCCGTGCCAGAAGATCTCCAGGCGCTCGCCCTCGGTCACCTCACCGATGACGGTGGCGATGACGTCCCACTTCTCGCAGATCTCCAGGAAGCGCTCGACGTGCTCGGGCTCGACGATCGCGCACATGCGCTCCTGCGACTCGCTCATGAGGATCTCCTCGGGCGAGAGCGTCGCGTCGCGCAGGTGCACCTTGTCGAGGTCGATCCGCATGCCGCCGGAACCGGCGGAGGCCAGCTCGGACGTGGCGCAGGAGAGCCCGGCGCCGCCGAGGTCCTGGATGCCCGCGACCAGCTTCTCCTGGAAGATCTCCAGGGTGCACTCGATGAGGAGCTTCTCCTGGAAGGGGTCGCCGACCTGGACGGCGGGGCGCTTGGTGGGCTTCGTGTCGTCGAAGGTCTCGGACGCGAGGACCGAGACGCCGCCGATGCCGTCGCCGCCCGTGCGGGCGCCGTACAGGATGACCTTGTTGCCGGGGCCCGACGCCTTGGCGAGGTGGATGTCCTCGTGCTTCATCACGCCGATGCAGCCGGCGTTGACCAGCGGGTTGCCCTGGTAGCAGGAGTCGAAGACGACCTCGCCGCCGATGTTGGGCAGGCCGAGGCAGTTGCCGTAGCCGCCGATGCCGGCGACGACACCGGGCAGCACGCGCTTGGTGTCGGGGTGGTCGGCCGCGCCGAAGCGCAGCGGGTCCACGACCGCGACCGGGCGGGCGCCCATGGCGAGGATGTCGCGGACGATGCCGCCGACGCCGGTGGCCGCGCCCTGGTAGGGCTCGATGTACGAGGGGTGGTTGTGCGACTCGACCTTGAAGGTGACCGCGTACCCCTGGCCGACGTCCACGACGCCGGCGTTCTCGCCGATGCCGACGAGCATGGCGTCGTTGGCGGGGACCTTCTCGCCGAACTGCTTCAGGTGGACCTTGCTGCTCTTGTACGAGCAGTGCTCCGACCACATGACGGAGTACATGGCGAGTTCGGCGCCGGTGGGACGGCGGCCGAGGATCTCGCGGATGCGCGCGTACTCGTCCTCCTTGAGGCCGAGCTCCTTCCAGGGCTGCTCGCTGTCCGGCGTCCCGCTCGCGTGCTTGACGGTGTCGAGGCTCATTACGCGTTGACCAGCTTCTTGAGGATCGAGGTGAAGAAACCGAGACCGTCCGTCTTGCCGGTGCCGATCAGCGGCTCGACGGCGTGCTCCGGGTGCGGCATGAGGCCGACCACGTTGCCCGCGGCGTTGGTGACGCCCGCGATGTCACGGAGCGAGCCGTTGGGGTTCACGTCGAGGTAGCGGAAGGCCACCCGCCCCTCGGCCTCCAGCTCGTCGAGCACGCGCTCGTCGGCGACGTAGCGGCCGTCCATGTTCTTGAGCGGGACCTCGATCTCCTGGCCCCGGACGTAGTCCGAGGTCCAGGCGGTCTCCGCGTTCTCCACCCGCAGCTTCTGGTCGCGGCAGATGAAGTGGAGGTGGTTGTTGCGCAGCATCGCGCCCGGCAGCAGGTGGGCCTCGGTGAGGATCTGGAAGCCGTTGCAGATGCCGAGGACGGGCATGCCCGCCTTCGCCTGCTCGATGATCGTCCCCATCACCGGCGAGAAGCGGGAGATGGCGCCCGCGCGCAGGTAGTCGCCGTAGGAGAAGCCGCCGGCCAGGACCACGGCGTCGACCTGCTTGAGGTCCTTGTCGCGGTGCCAGAGCGGGACGGGCTCGGCCCCCGCGAGGCGGGCGGCGCGCAGCGCGTCCTGGTCGTCGAGCGTTCCGGGGAACGTGACGACGCCGATGCGTGCGGTCACGACTCCACCTTCACGACGAAGTCTTCGATCACGGTGTTGGCAAGGAAGGTTTCGGCCATCTCGTGGATGCGGGCGAGGGCGGCGTCGTCGACCGGCCCCTCCACCTCCAGCTCGAAGCGCTTCCCCTGACGGACGTCGGCGATTCCGGCGAATCCCAGGCGGGGCAGTGCACGCTGCACCGCCTGCCCCTGGGGGTCGAGGATCTCCGGCTTGAGCATGACGTCGACTACGACGCGTGCCACTGGCACTCCCGGTGGTGTGTTGCGTGGGCGGTTCCCTCAGCGTACCTGCCTCCAAATTCTACGCGGGTAGAGATCTGAAGGTTCCTACAAATGACCGGGCCGCAAGACCCCTTCGCCCCCTCGTCGCCAGAGGTTCCCCAGCAAAATTCACGTTAAATATTGCGGACCTCATTGCGCCGGGACACGCTGAAACAATTGGCGGGGCTTCCCCCTGCGACACCTGCACCTGTACAAAGGTTTCCAGAGGAAAGCAGCATTGTCCCGGCACAGCCGAACGGTCGGCATCGCCGCACGTCAGGAGCGCCAAAAGCGCCCCACGACCCCGGCAGCCGCAGGAAAGGACCGATATCCGTGGCTCAGCGTGTGGTGGTCACCCTGTCCGATGACATCGAGGGTGGAGAAGCGGCTGAAACGGTCGTGTTCGGGATCGACGGGAAGATGTACGAGATCGACCTGAATGCTGCCAATGCAGAGAAACTCCGCGAGACCCTCGCGCCCTACCTGGCGGCCGGGCGCAAGCTCCCCGCCCGGGCCGGCGCCGACGACCGGAACCAGCCCTCCGGCCCGTACACGCACACCGCCCTCGCCCCCGCCCCCGCGGCGGTCCGCGCCTGGGCGCAGTCCCACAAGCTGGAGGTGCCCGCGCGGGGCCGCATCCCCAAGCGGGTCTACGAGGCGTTCCGCGAGGCGAGCTGACGGAGCGGCGGGCGGGGACGGCGGGGCTCGAAGACCCGGGAACGCCCCGGGACGCCCGAGGCCGGTTCTCGGGGGTGGACCCGGGCGCGGGACGCGGGTGCGCGGCGCCCGCCCCGGGCCGCGGCCGGCCCGGGGCGGGCGCCGATTTGCATTGCCCCCCCGATGATCCGCTAGAGTCTGGATCACGCCGAGGGGCGAGGCCGGAAGGCCCCACTCCGAGGAGCGTGCGGGTGTAGTTCAGTAGTAGAACATCCCCCTTCCAGGGGGAAGGCGCAGTGTGCGATCCCTGTCACCCGCTCTGCATCGCGTTACCGGCCACTCTGGTGGATCAGGTAGAGTGGTGCTCGCACCGCCCAGTGAAAGCTGAGCGGCAGCAATGCGGACGTGGCTCAGTTGGTAGAGCATCACCTTGCCAAGGTGAGGGTCGCGAGTTCGAATCTCGTCGTCCGCTCAGGGAGCGAAGGCCCCGGTTCTCAGGAACCGGGGCCTTCGTCGTGTTTCCTCCGCCCCGGCGTCGCCGCGCTCGTTCTGCGGGTGCCCGCCACGGACGGTGTGACGGTGGCCACGTCCGTACGGGGCGGGCCGCCCGACCCGTCCGTACCGTCCGCGCCGGAAACCGTTACGCGGAAACGGAGTTGGTGGCCGAGGCCGTCGCCGTGGGGAACTCCCCGCCGCCGTGAAGCCCGGCGCCGGGAACCGGCGGACGGCGGCGCGTCTCACGCGGGCGAAAGGTTGGGTATAGTGGTCCCCGCGCTACGGCGCATGCGGACGTGGCTCAGTTGGTAGAGCATCACCTTGCCAAGGTGAGGGTCGCGAGTTCGAATCTCGTCGTCCGCTCCACGAAGAAGCCCCCGGTCGATCCGACCGGGGGCTTTCTCGTACCCGCGCGGGCCTCAGCTCCAGGTGTTGCCGGTGAGGCGCTCGTACGCCTCGATGTACTTGGCCCGGGTCGCGTCCACGACCTCCTGCGGGAGCGCCGGCGGGGGCTGCTCGCTCCGGCGGTCCCAGCCGGAGGCCGGAGAGGTCAGCCAGTCCCGTACGAACTGCTTGTCGTACGAGGGCTGGGGGCGGCCCGGCTGCCACTGGTCGGCCGGCCAGAAGCGCGAGGAGTCCGGGGTGAGGACCTCGTCCGCGATGACGAGCCGGTCGCCGTCCGGAGTGCTCTCGAAGCCGAACTCGAACTTGGTGTCGGCCAGGACGATTCCGCGCTCACGGGCGATGTCCCGGGCCCGGGAGTACACGTCGAGGGTCGTCCGGCGCAGCAGCGCGGCCCTCTCGGCGCCGACCTGGCGGGCGACCTCCTCGTACGACACGTTCTCGTCGTGGTCGCCCACGGCCGCCTTGGTGGCCGGGGTGAAGATCGGGCCGGGCAGCTCGGAGCCGTCGGACAGCCCCTCGGGGAGCGCGAGTCCGCAGACCGTGCGGGACTCCTCGTACTCGGCCAGGCCCGAACCGGTGAGGTAGCCGCGCGCGACGCACTCGACCGGGACCATGTCCAGCGACCTGCAGACCAGGGTGCGGCCCGCCCAGTCGGCGGGGGCGCCGGCGGGCAGGTCGGTGGAGAGGACGTGGTGCGGGACCAGGTCGGCGAGCCGGTCGAACCACCACAGGGAGAGCCGGGTGAGGACCCGTCCCTTGTCGGGGATCTCGGTGGGCAGCACCCAGTCGTACGCGGACATGCGGTCGCTCGCCACCATCACGAGGTCACCGGCCTCGTTCCGGTACAGGTCGCGCACCTTGCCCGTGTGGAGATGGGTGAGGCCCGGGACCTGGACGGGCTCGGGCTTTTCTACGAATCCGGACACGGTTCCTCCGCGTAGGTTGATCCAGGAGCCCCACGATTCTCTCGTACGGGCGCGGACCACCGGCGGGCGGGCTCTCCGGCGCGGTCAGTCCCGCTTGCAGATCCGGTCGAGGAGGTTCGCGGTGGCGCGCTGGACACGGGCGTCGACGTGCCCCGGACGGTCGAGCGCCGGCGACCAGGCGAACGTTCCGGAGGCGAAGACCCAGGCCCCGGACGGGGCCCGGTAGAGGGACGTCTCCTGGTGGCGCAGGGCCCCTTCGCCGTCCTGGTAGGGCGAGTGCGCGAGCAGGATGCGGCTCTCGTGCTCGGGGAGCGCCGTGCGCGGGAAGTAGCGGTCCGCCTCGCCCGCGACCAGGCCCGGGATCTCGTCGCCGTCCCCGGCGCCGGTGGCCTCCCAGAGCCAGTGCCCGGCGTTCCGCACGACCAGCGGGTGCGGTTCGGGCACCCGGCCCGCGTACTGGATGCCGAGGAGCTGCTGTTCGGGCCGTCCCGCCTCGCGCCAGAGGGCGGGCCGGCCCGGCCCGCGCCGCTTGCGGCAGGTGAGGAGCCGGTCCGGCACGCCGGAGGGCGAGGGGCCCAGCTCCACCTGCCAGTACATGGTGTTGGCGGAGAGGAAGACGAGCGAGGTGCCCAGGTCGCGGGCGCGCTCGGCGGCCCGGCGCATCGGCACCGACCAGTACTCGTCGTGGCCGGGGAAGACCAGGCCCCGGTAGCGGCCCGGGTCGATCCGGCCCGCGTGCAGGTCGCGCGTCTCGGCGTACGCCAGGTCGTAGCCGTAGCGCTCGGCCCAGCGGATGAAGTCGTAGGCGTGCCCGACGTGCAGCGGGAGGCCCGCGCCCGCGTAGGGGCGGTCGAAGGAGACGGTGACGGCCGCCTCCTCCTCGCCCAGCAGCCGGCCGTCCTCGTCCCAGGCGTGGTAGAGGCTGGCGCCGGTGCGGCCGTCCTCCGGGTAGAGGTTGTACGCCTGCCAGGTCACGTCCGGGAGGACGAGGAGCAGATCGGCCGGGTGGTCGTCGCGGACCGTGAAGGGGACGTGGGAGCGGTGCCCGTCGGCGGTGGTGAGGACGGCGACGTACGCGCCGGTCGACCAGTAGCTGGGGACCTGGAGCCGCCAGGACTGCCACCAGTGGTGGCAGGAGACCGTGCGGTCGGCGGTGAGCGGGGGCGGCTGGACGATCCCGGAGATGCGCGGACTGGTGGTGATCTTCGAGGCGCCGACGCCGCTGTAGTGGCCGATCCGGTAGATGTCGACCGAGAACTGCTGCGGCGGGTCCACGGTGATGTGGAAGTCGATCGACTCGCCCGGCGCGACGGCCCCGCGGGCCGCGAAGCCCTTGATCTGGCGCCGGACGTCGTCCGCCGTGCGGGGGCCGCCACCGCCGCCCCGGGCCAGGACCTCGTCCGCGTACCAGGGCACGATCTGACCGGTGTCGTCGAAGTAGTTCTCCGAACCGCGCAGCCAGGGCAGCGGGCCCTGGCCGAACGGGTCCGACACGGCGTGCGCCAGCGCGCCCGACTCCCACCGTCTGATCTGATCCGCCCCCATGATGCGCCCCTCCTCGACTCCCCCGGTCCGCCGGCCCGTGGCCTGTGGTGTCTCTCCCGGCCCGTGCCACCCGGTCGTGCCGCCCGGTCCGTACCGCTGGGTCGTCCTGCTCGATCGTCCTGCTCGGTTGTGCCGTCTGGTTCGTGCCGCTCGTCGCACGCTGCCCGGTGCGCGCCGGCCGGCGCGTGCCGATCGGTGGGTGCCCGCCGGCGTACGCCGTGTGGTGGGTGACGCCTGGTGGGCGCTTCCGGTTCGCGCTTCTGTCAGCGATGGCCTCCAGCACATCACATAACGCGCGCACTCCGTCACCGTTCGTCGTGAATTGACGAGAACGGAAGTCAAAGTTTCGGTTTTGCTTCTGGCCTATGCCCCGGGCCCACGCCCCGGCCCCGCGGCCCGTCACGTGTCAGACGAGACGCACGGGCTTCTCGGGGCGTACGCCGGTGCGCGCGATCCAGTCCCGCAGCGGCTCGGGGTCCCCGTCCTCCACGAGGGCGAGAACGCGAGGACCGAGGTCCGCCGCCCGCTCGCCGCCGACGAGGAGGGCGGGACCGTCGAGCCAGTCGAGTCCGGGAACGGCCTCCGCGGTGTCCACGGCCGCGCAGCAGACCATCGCGGTGACGTGGTCGGCGAGCAGGTCGCGGCCGCTCCGGGGCGGCTGGAGCGGGAAGAGCGGGAGCGGCCCGTCGGGGCCGGTGACGCCCGCGTACGGGGCGGTGTCCGGTGCCGGGCCGGCCTTCGTCCCGCTCCGGGCGCGCTCGGCGGCGGCGACCCTCGCCTCCCGGGCGGCCTCCTCGCGTGCGAGCAGGGCGCTGAGGGCTCCGGCGAGCGCGTCGGCGGCGGGGTTGACGGACACGTCGTCGGGGGTGCCGGGGGTGCCGAGGGCGTCGGGGTCGTCCGGATCGCCCGGAGCTGCTGGATCCTCCGGCGCCGTCGGGTCGCCGTCGGGGTTCCCCCCGTCGGGGGCGGCGGGGCCGGAGCCGGTCGTGGTGCCGGTCTCCGTCCTCGCGGCTCCCGGCTCCTCCCGTGCGGCCCCGGGGGCCGGCTCCGCCGTCAGGTGGTCGATCACCCGGGCCAGGGTCGGGCCCTCGGCGGGCGGGAGGACGGAGGCGGACCCTGCCGTACCGAGTCCGTCGAGGGCCCGGTGGAGGCGGGCCGCGTCCGTGCGCCACTTCCGGTCGACGACCTCCTCCGGGTACTGGCCCCACTCCACGGGCGACCAGTCGGGGCCGGGCTCGGCGGGACCGCCGTGGAAGAGACGGGCGGCCAGCAGCGAGGTGGCCTCGTCGACCGCGCCGGGCTCCTCCAGGAGGTCGCAGGCCGGACGGTCGCCCAGCCGGGAGGAGAAGCCGTCCGCGAGCCGGTCGCGGCGGGACAGCTCGGTCAGCGCGGAGACCACGCCCGCGTCGAGCCCGGTGGGCCAGCGGCCCATGCGCCAGGCGGGCAGCGCGACCCGGGTCAGGAGACGGTCCCAGCCCGCGTAGGCCAGGCCGACCTGCTCCTGCGCCACGATCCGTACGCCGTGGTCGACCCCCTGGGCACGCTCCGAGCCCGCGACCGCCACCCCGCGCTCCATCTCGGCGGCGTGCCCGCGACAGGCGCGCAGCAGGACACGGGCGACCTGTCCGACACCGCGGGCGCCGAGCCGGCGAACCGGGTCGAGGCCCGGGTCCCGGGGCACGGCGACGGCGGCGTCGAGGCCCCGGACGAAGCGGCGGGCGGCGGCTATGTCCGGGTGGGCGGCCGGGCCCGTACCGGCGACGACGGGGGCGAGGACCGCCCGCAGCTCGCCGACGCGCATCCACCAGAGGAAGGGCGAGCCTATGACCAGGACGGGAGCACCGCCGCCGCCCGCCCCCGGGGCCCGGCGGGTCCGGGCGGTCAGGTGGGTGCGGTCGGCCCGGCGGGTGCGGTGGGCCCGGCGGGTGCGGTGGGCCCGGTGGGTGCGGTCCTCCAGCCAGCTGTCGCAGTCCGGGGTCAGGGCTATCGCGGCGGGCGGCGGGACGCCGAGCCGGTCGGCCAGGTCGCGGACGAGCCGGTACAGACCGGGAGCGGCCGTCTCGGCCAGGTCCACGGTCGGTGTGGCGGCCGGGCGGGCACGGGCGACGACGAGGGCGACGGCCGTGGCGGCGAGCAGGACGACGACCGCGAGGACGGTCACGACCCGGCGGGCCGTGTCCCAGCCCGTACCGGCGAAGTGGCCGGTGACACCGCCCGCGTGCAGGACGACGGCCACCGCGGCGGGAAGCACCGCGAGGCCCAGTGCCCTGCCGCGGACGCGGAGGACGGCGAGGGCCCGGGAGCGCGCGGCGCGCGCACCCCACTCCTCGCCGGCGACGGAACCGGTACCGGTCACGCCGTCCATCACCCCCTCCTGCCCTCGACGGGACTGCCCGTGGCGGTGTCGGTCACTCCCCCACTGTGGCACCCGTCACTGACATCGCAATGCCGGTGGGCCAAGTGCCGGAACGCCTTCGCCGCACCCTAGTTGGGGTGGTGGCGGGCGTCATCCGGATGGCTCAGCCGTCACTCGA
Source organism: Streptomyces sp. NPDC041191 (assembly GCF_055591945.1). Taxonomy (NCBI): domain Bacteria; kingdom Bacillati; phylum Actinomycetota; class Actinomycetes; order Kitasatosporales; family Streptomycetaceae; genus Streptomyces; species Streptomyces sp. NPDC041191. The sequence continues at coordinate 93,819 of NZ_JBVIZC010000011.1, forward strand.
TGGAATGGCTTTGGTCAAAGGTGATGGCGTTCGCGCGGTCGTACGGTCCACCGCACGGCCGAGCGAACGGACCGGGCTCCGCGGGCGGGACCCGGTCCGGGGATCAGGCTCCGGCGGCCTCGCGCGCGATGTCCGTACGGTGCTGGGAGCCGTCGAGCCGGATGCGGCCGACCGCCGCGTAGGCGCGCTCGCGGGCCTGCGCGAGGTCCCTCCCGGTGGCGGTGACCGAGAGGACGCGGCCGCCCGCGCTCACCACGGCGTCGCCGTCCCGCTTCGTACCGGCGTGCAGTACGTACGCGTGCGGGGCGTCCAGCTCCACGACCTCCTCCAGACCCACGATCCGGTCGCCGGTGCGCGGGGTGTCCGGATAGTTGTGGGAGGCGACGACCACGGTGACGGCGGCGTCGTCCCGCCAGCGGAGCGGCGCCTGGTCGGCGAGGGTGCCGTTGGCGGCGTTCAGCAGGACGCCGGCGAGCGGGGTGGCGAGCCGGGCCAGGACGACCTGGGTCTCGGGGTCGCCGAAGCGCGCGTTGAACTCGATGACCCGGACGCCGCGGCCCGTGATCGCCAGACCCGCGTACAGCAGGCCGGAGAACGGGGTGCCGCGGCGGCGCAGCTCGTCCACGGTCGGCTGGAGCACGGTCTCCAGGACCTCGTCGACCAGCTTCGGATCGGCCCAGGGCAACGGGGAGTACGCGCCCATGCCACCGGTGTTCGGGCCCTCGTCGCCGTCGAGCGCGCGCTTGAAGTCCTGCGCGGGCTGGAGCGGCAGGACGGTGGTGCCGTCGGTGATCGCGAAGAGGGAGACCTCGGGACCGTCCAGGTACTCCTCGATGACCACGCGGTCGCAGGCGCGCGCGTGGGCCCGTGCCCGCTCGACGTCGTCGGTGACGACGACGCCCTTGCCCGCGGCGAGGCCGTCGTCCTTCACCACGTACGGAGCGCCGAAGGCGTCGAGCGCCTTGTCGATCTCCTCGGGGGTGACGCAGACGTAGCTGCGGGCGGTCGGCACTCCGGCGGCGGCCATGACGTCCTTGGCGAACGCCTTGGAACCCTCCAGCTCCGCCGCCTCCCGCGAGGGGCCGAAGACGGGGATGCCGACCGCGCGCACGGCGTCCGCGACGCCCGCGACGAGCGGGGCCTCCGGACCGACGACGACCAGGCCGGCACCGAGTTCGGTGGCGAGGCGCGCGACCGCGTCGCCGTCCAGCTGGTCGACGGCGTGCAGCTCGGCGACCTCCGCGATTCCGGCGTTGCCGGGCGCGCAGTGCAGAGCGGTGACGTCGGGATCGAGGGAGAGAGAGCGGCACAGGGCGTGTTCGCGGGCGCCGCCGCCGATGACGAGGACCTTCACGCCAGTCAGGGTAGCCCGCGGAACGGGATGCCCTTCGTACGGGCCACCGAGCGAGACGGCGCTACTCGTTCGTGTATTCCTCCACAACCGTGGCGCCGAGTTCGCGCACGATCAGGTCGTGCCCGGAGAGGGCCGAGTCCACGAGGTCCGGGTCGTCCTCCTCCGGTACGTCGTCCTCGGGCGCCACGGGCCGCGGGGCGGAGGGCGGGGGCGGGACGTACGCGGGCTCCGCCCGTGCGGGAGCGGGCCGCGCCGGGGCGGGCGCGGACTGCGGCTGCGCGGGCGCGGGGGACTGCGGGAAGGAGGGCGCGGGGGCGGCGGACGGACCGGGCGCCGGCCGGCCGCCGCCGCCGCTCCCTCCGAAGCCGCCGCCTCCACCGCTTCCTCCGAAGCCGCCGCCTCCGCCTCCGAAGCCGCTCCCGCCCCCGTTCCCGTTCCCGCTTCCGCCTCCGCCGAAGTGGGCGGCGGCGGGCGGGGGCGAGGCGCCGCCCGAGGGATCGATGATCGCCTCGATCTTCCAGTGGACGTTGAACTGCTCGGCGAGGGCCTGCTTGAGGACGTCCTCGCTGCCGCTGCCGGCGAAGTTGTCGCGCGCGCCGGCGTTGAGGAAGCCGAGCTGGAGGGTGGTGCCGTCGAACCCGGCGACCTGCGCGTTCTGGCTGAGCAGGATCCAGGTGAAACGACGCCTGTTCTTGACGGCGTCGAGGATCTGCGGCCACAGGTTCCGCACCTGGGCGATGTCACCGCCGACGGCGGCGGCGGGCGCGGGGGCCTGCGGGGCGGGCTGTGCCTGCACAGCGGGAGCGGAGGCCGCACCGGGCCAGGCGCCGGGGCCGCCGCCGGGGGCTCCGCCGCCGGGCACGGCCGCGCCCGGCCAGGCGCCGGGCCGGGACGCGGCGGGCGCCTGCGCGGACGCCGTCGGCTGGGGCTGCGGTGGCGCCGGGGACTGCGACTGCTGCGGCTGTACGGGGACGGGCGGGGCCTGCGCGGGAGCGGGCTGGGCCCGTGGGGCGGGCGGGGGCGGGGCCATCGGGGTGTGGGCGTCGGGCCCGGGGACGTACCCCAGGGCGGGCTCGGGGGGGCCGGGCGTGAAGACGGGCGCGGGCGCCGCGGCGGCACCGCGTTCGAGCCGGTCGAGGCGGGCCTGGACCGAGCGCTCGTCGTCGAAGGCGGCGGGCAGCAGGACGCGCGCGCAGATCAGCTCCAGCTGGAGCCGGGGCGAGGTGGCGCCCCGCATCTCGGTGAGCCCGGTGTTCACGAGGTCGGCGGCCCGGCTGAGTTCGGCGGCGCCGAAGACGGACGCCTGGGCCTGCATGCGCTCGATCACGTCGACCGGGGCGTCGATGAGCCCCTTCTCGGCGGCGTCCGGCACGGCGGCCAGGATCACCAGGTCGCGCAGCCGCTCCAGGAGATCGGCGACGAACCGGCGCGGGTCGTTGCCGCCCTCGATGACCCGGTCGACGACCTCGAAGGCGGCGGCGCCGTCCCCGGCTGCGAAGGCGTCGACCACGGAGTCGAGCAGCGAACCGTCGGTGTAGCCGAGGAGCGAGGTGGCCATGGCGTAGGTCACGCCGTCCTCGGCGGCGCCGGCCAGGAGCTGGTCCATGACGGACATCGAGTCACGGACGGACCCGGCGCCGGCCCGCACGACGAGGGGCAGCACGCCGTCGGCGACGGGGATGCCCTCGTGCCCGCAGACCTCGCCGAGGTAGTCCCGCAGCGTGCCCGGCGGCACCAGGCGGAACGGGTAGTGGTGGGTCCGCGACCGGATGGTACCGATGACCTTCTCGGGCTCGGTCGTGGCGAAGATGAACTTCAGGTGCTCCGGCGGCTCCTCGACCACCTTCAGGAGGGCGTTGAAGCCCGCCGAGGTGACCATGTGGGCCTCGTCGATGATGTAGATCTTGTACCGGCTGGAGGCGGGCCCGAAGAACGCCTTCTCCCGCAGGTCACGGGCGTCGTCCACACCACCGTGCGAGGCGGCGTCGATCTCGATGACGTCGATCGACCCCGGCCCGTTCCGCGCGAGGTCCCGGCAGGACTGGCACTCCCCGCAGGGCGTCGGCGTCGGCCCCTGCTCGCAGTTCAGGCACCGCGCCAGGATCCGCGCACTGGTCGTCTTGCCGCACCCGCGGGGCCCGCTGAACAGGTACGCGTGATTGACCCGGTTGTTCCGCAGGGCCTGCTGCAACGGGTCGGTGACATGCTCCTGCCCGATGACCTCGGCGAAGGACTCGGGACGATAGCGGCGGTAGAGCGCGAGAGACGACACGTGTACGAGGTTATAGGCGTCCACCGACAACCCGGGAAAAACGACCGGGGCGGGGAGTGGAGGAGGGGACCACGAGGCGGAACCACTGGGGGACGGTTCCGGAAAGGCCCGAAGTCGCCCGGGACGCCCGAGGGGCCCCGCACGGTGTACGGCGCACCGTGCACGGCGCACCGCGTACGGCAACGTCGACGCCGGCACCGACACCGACACCGACACCGACCGTAACCACGGCTTCGGCCCCGGTCCCGGCCCGGCCCTGCCGGGAAACGCAAGCGCCCCCCACGCACCCGCCAGAGCCGACCTACCCTTGCTGCCTTCCGGCCCTGGGGGAGTTCAGTCAGATAGCGCCGCGTGAGGGGCTCCGCCCAGACTACCCGATCCCCGCCGCCCCCGGACCCACCCCTCCCTTCCGGAACCCGCCGCCGACCCCTCCCCGGATCGAGTTCGCGAGCACCCCCCTCGGTCATGTAATGTTCCCGTCGGAGGATTCGCCTAGAGGCCTAGGGCGCACGCTTGGAAAGCGTGTTGGGGGCAACCCCTCACGAGTTCGAATCTCGTATCCTCCGCCAGTGCCTCACCGGGCACGATGTCGAAGGGCCCCACCGTTCGCGGTGGGGCCCTTCGTCGTTGTCCGCGTTGACCGTTGTCCGCTCCGTTTCCCTCCGGGCAGGCACCGGAGGGCTTCGCAAGCCGGACCGACTCTCCCTCGACGGGCCCGCCACCTCCGCGCACGCGCCCCCTTCCGAGCGGCACCACCGGCTTTTCCGTCCGACGACCCCGCCGCCCTTGGGCCCCCGCCTTCCATGACGACAACAGGGGTTCACCCATGAAGAGCCGTCCGCGAACAGGACGAAGGACGCACACCGCGCTCCCCGTCACGCCGGCCGCCCCTTCCCGTGCCTCCGGAACAAGCACGGGAACAGCCGCCTCGGAAGGCCTGAACCTACTGCGGAAGACCCTTCGCGGCATCAGCCGGACCACTGGCATCGCGAAGCCCGATTTCCCTCTTCGCCCCACATCGACGCGGAAACGGAGAAGGTTCAGCGCCTCACTGCGCATGGGATAGAAAAAGCCCCCCCTGAGGCGGTTCATTTCGTCGCCGACACGCTGCCGATGCACGGGAGTACGGCTACGGATCTTCCAGGAGCGCGAATGGCTCCTCAGGAAGCAGGTCCGCACATCGGGCAACCAACAGGAAGCATCCGTCGTGTTGACTCCGAAACCGTCAACCTTGACATTTCAGCCAACCGCGACGCCCCGCCCTCCCCTGCCCAGGGGTACCGACCACCACCCTTACGGGGTGGACCGTGACGGGGAAGGTCCCCTTCACTGGATCGAGGGTTAATGAACGGAAGTGACGTTCCTGCGAAATCTTTCACGTCTTCATTCCGCTAAGTTTCGCCTCGATCGACCGGCATACGAACAGCAAGGGTTGACGATGAGGAAGATCACCGCAGCGGCACTCACCGCAGGTTTGTTCTTCGGAGGGATGGGTGCAGCTGTGGCCGAATCGGCCTGGCAGGACACAGGGCTTCTCGTCACAGGCGGGGCAGAGCTCAAAAATGGAAGCTACAAGTGGGAGGACCCGGGGAAGATGCGCGGCGCATTCCACATCAAGGGAGCGCTCCGCGACACCGGACTCTCGGACAACCACAACATCTATCTGCAGGTGAAGGTTCACGGTTACGACTGGAACCGGTTCGACGGCACGCAGAAGAAATCCGTCTGGCTCGACAGAATCGTATACGACGGAGCCACTCGGTATACGAACTCGGCCGAAGTGCGCGTGTGCCAGAACCGGGGTTCGCTCCGTCCCGACAACTGCTCGTTCACGAAACAGTACAAGCGGCCCTGACAAAGAATCCACTCATGCGGGAGCCGCCTTCAGCGGCTCCCGTCCCTTAGGAGCGCGCATCACCATGGACGCCATCCTCCGCGCCGAAGGCGTGGATCTCTTCTACGGCACGCAGCAGGCTGTGAGCGGTGCCGACTTCACCCTCAAATGCGGTGAAGTGGCCGCCATCATGGGCAGCAGCGGATCCGGCAAGTCGTCCCTGCTGTACTGCCTCGCCGGGATTCTTCCCCCCACCAACGGGCGGGTGACCTTCGACGGACAACTGCTGTCCGCCCTGCCCGACGGCGAGCTGAGCGCACTGCGGCGCACACGGCTGGGGTTCGTCTTCCAGTACGGAGAATTACTCCCGGAGCTGTCCGTCGAGGAGAACACGGCACTCCCCCTCCGGCTCGCCGGAATCAGCAAGTCCCACGCTTACGCGATGGCCGGCCAAGTGCTGGGACGCCTCGGGATGGGCGATCTGGCACGGCGCAGGACCTCGAAGCTTTCCGGTGGACAGAGCCAGCGCGTGGCGGTCGCGCGAGCCCTGGTGCACCAGCCGGACGTGGTGTTCGCGGACGAGCCGACCGGCGCTCTCGACAGCGCCAACGCGGACGCCGTGCTGGACGAGTTCCTCCAGCTCGCCCGGAACCAGCAGACGGCCGTGATCATCGTGACGCACGATGTCGACGTAGCCGCGAAGGCCGACACGCAGTACACGATGACGGACGGTGTTCTGACACAGCGGGTGGCGGTGTGAACCCGTTCTTCCTCGGAATCCGCCTGTTGTGGGGCAGCGGGCGCAGAGGAAGAATCCGTTTCCTGCTGATGTCGCTCGGGTCCGCGCTGGGAGTGGCCTGTCTCGCCGCCACTCTCACGATTCCCACCATCATCGCCGCCCACGACGCCCGCGTGACGAAACGGACCGTGCACTCGGGCAGCAACAAGAACGTCGTCTACAAAGAATTAATGGACCCGTACGGCTCGCAGCCGCTGCGCAGGGTCTTCATCGGGCACACGGGCGCCGGGCCCACCCCTTCTCCCCCCGGCGTGGAACGGCTCCCCCGGGCCGGCGAGGCAATCGTCTCGCCGAAATTGGCGGAGATCCTGGATGCCAATCCTCGTGCCACAGGACTCGTACCCGGTCGCGTGATCGGCACCATCGCCCCCTCGGGACTGGGCGGACCCGATGACCTGTACGCATACATCGGTGTACTTCCAGCCGAACTCGGCGGAGCGGGGCAACTGGGTCACTTCGGAGACGAGTACACACGACACGAACTCATCGACCCCTCCACCGTCGACATCCTGCGATTCACCCTCGGCTGCATCGTGCTCCTTCCCCTCGCCATCTTTCTTTCCGTCTGCGCACGGCTGTCCGGCGAGTCTCGTGCACGCCGTCTCGCCGCGCTCCGGCTTGTCGGGCTCAGCGCCAAAGACACTCTGCGGGTCAATGCCGGAGAAAGCGTGGCCGCCGCCTCCTTGGGTGCCGTCCTGGGGCTTCTGGGGTATCTCGGCGTGAATGAGGTGATGGCGCGGATCGGGCTGCCCGGACTGCACTGGTACCCGGCGGACGGACACCCCGAAACGACCACGCTGATCGCCTGCCTGTTGGGCTGCCCGGTGCTCGCGGCAGTGGTGAGCCGGGCCGGCGCACAGCGGGCCGCGTTGTCACCCCTCACTGTGCGGCGGACCGGAGAACGCAAATCCCCGAACAAGTACGGAACGCTGTTGTTGGTTCCGGGCCTTGGGATCATCGGCGGTTACTGCGCGCTCGGCGTGATGGGACGGGACCCGTCGGGTGGCCCCGCCAGTGCCGTACTGGTTCCTGGTGCCGTTCTCCTCACCGGCGCCGGGCTCGCGCTGGGCCTGGCACCGATCACAGCTTGGATCTCGCGACGCCTCGCGGCAGCGTCCGGATCATTGGCTCTGACACTGGCCATGCGCCGAACGGAAGTCGACCCGGGAAGCGCACTGCGCGTGGCCACGGGGCTCGTACTGCTCGTCTTCGGCGCCTCGCTCACCCAGGGAGTGCTCGTCGAGTTGGATCAGGTCAGTCGGCGCACGGCTCCCGTCCAGGAATACAGCGTTCCTCTGGATGAACTGAACCCTCGGCAGATTGCACAGATGACCGGTCTGAGCGGCGTGAACGCCCATGCTTTTCATGTCGAGTCGCAGCGAGGGAACCTTGAGTACGTCGTGCCGCGCGTGGAAGGAATCGTTGCCACATGCGCCCAGTTGGCAGCCTTCACCAAATCCGTCCGAGGCTGCGTCGACAACAAGGTCCTCCTGATCAAGGATCCTTCTTATCTCTTCGACGAGGACGCCCGAGCCGGAAAGTCCTTCTCCTTCCCTCTGACCAATGGCCGCGATCTGGACATCTCCGTACCCCGAACCGCCATCACCGCTCAGCTCTACACTCCCTCCAGGGCCGCCGGACCAAGTCTTCTGATCCCGCCTTCCCTCATCCCTCAGGGAGTTCATGTCGCAGGTGCCGCTCTCGTACTGGTCGGTCCGTCCGACCCCGACACCGTCCGAGCCGTCCTGGACGGCATCGGGGCCGTCGCTCCCACCGTTTCCGTGGATCCCGTCGGCATCGTGATCGAGTCGCTCGCGCAGTTGGCCGTGATTCGGAGCCTGCTGGCGGTCGGGATGGTGCTCGGGTTGGTCATCGGAGTCGCCGCGTTCGTCGTGTCCGTGGCCGACCGGGCCATGGAGCGGCGGGGGCAGGTGACGGCGCTGGCCTTGTTGGGGGCGCGGGCCGGGACGTTGCGGACGGTACAGGTGGTACAGGTGGTGTTGCCGTTGGTGGTGGGGCTGGGGGCGGCGATCGTGGCGGGGTGGCTCGCCGAGTCCAGTTACCTGATCACCGGGGGCGGGGCCGTGCACTGGGACTGGGAGGGGTTGCCCCTGCTGTTCGCCTGCGCGGCGGGTGTGGTGCTCGTGGCCGCGCTGGCCTCCGTGCCCATGGTGCGGAGGCACGTCGATCCCGAGCACATCCGGCGTGATTGACCGCACGTGCTCCCGTTCGCGGCGATGAGTTTTCGGTGGGGTGGGGGTCCTACCCGTAAGTGACCACCCCACCTCAGGAGATCGCCGTGGCCGAGAACGTCGTCAAGGGTCCCGCCAGCTACTTCCCCTCCATCGAGAAGAAGTACGGGCGGCCCGTCACCGAGTGGCAGGACCTCATCCGTTCCTCGCCGCTCGCCAAGCACATGGAGCTGGTCTCCTGGCTGAAGGCCGAGCACGGGCTGGGCCACGGGCACGCGAACGCGCTCGTGGCCCACACCCTTGCCGGGAAGAAGTAGGGCTTCCCACGCATGCTGTCAGCCGAGTTCGCGCCGTCCGCGTTCCCGTCACCCGCGTTCCCGTCGTCCGCCGACGCCCCGGCCCGCCGGTTCCCCGACCCGGCGGTCCCTCGACCCGTGGGAGAAGGTGGGGGAATGACATCCATGCGCGGGACCGGGCGGCCGGTCGTGGGGCGGGACGGAGTACGGCTGTTCTGCCGTGACTGGGGCGGTTCCGGGCCCGATGTGCTCCTCCTGCACGGACTCGCGGGACATTCCGGGGAGTGGGACACCACCGCCCGGCTGCTGCGGGACGCCGGTCACCGGGTCGTCGCTTTCGACCAGCGCGGGCACGGGCGCAGTGAGCGGTTTCCCGGCGACGTGTCCCGCGCCGCCCACGTCGCCGATGTCGTGACCGTCGTCGAAGAACTCGCCTTGCGCGAGCCCGTGTTGATGGGCCAGTCGCTCGGCGGGCACACCGCGCTCCTCACCGCCGCCGCCCACCCCGGGTTGCCGCGCGCCCTCGTCCTGGTCGAGGCCGGCCCCGGCGGCTCGGCCCCGGACACACAGGAGCGGATCGGCGGCTGGTTGCGGGGGTGGCCGGTTCCGTTCCCCTCCCGGGAGGCGGCCGTCGCGTATCTCGGGGGCGGGGTGCGTCCCGTAGGGGAAGGGTGGGCGGACGGGCTCGAGGAACGGGACGGGGGGCTGTGGCCCCGGTTCGACCCCGAGGTCATGGTCCGCTCCCTCGACGAGAACGCCGCCCGCGCCTTCTGGGACGAGTGGGCCTCGATCACCTGTCCCGCCCTCGCCGTTCTCGGGCAGGGCGAGCGGGGCGGGATCGTCGGCGGCGAGCAGTACGCGGAGATGGCCCGGCTCCGTCCCGGACTGCGGGGGGTGAGCCTGCCCGGAGCCGGGCACGACCTGCACCTGGAGCGGCCCGCGCCACTGCACCGGGTGGTTCTCGGGTTCCTCGCCGGTCTCGACGCGGACTGACACGGGCCCCGGCCCCCGGAACGCTCAGTGCCGGGCCTCCAGGCCCGGGACGCCCAGACCGGAGAGGCCGTCGAGGACGAGGTCGACGCCGACGGCGGCGAGCAGGAGGCCCAGGAGGCGGTTGAGGAGTTCGATCGTCGCGTGGTGGGTGCGGAGCAGGATCCGGGTGAGGAGCAGGACGCAGACCAGGTCGAGGGCGATGACGGCCACGTACGCGCCGACGACCGTCGAGCGCCAGCTGAAGCCGCTGCGGGCCGACCCCTCGATGAGTACGGCGGTCAGGGCGAGAGGGCTCACGATGTACGGCATGAGCAGTTCGCGCACTCCGCTGGCCAGGTCGGGGGCGTCCTGGTGGGGCCCCTCGGAGCCGAGGTGCGTGCCGAGGACGAGACCGACCGCGTAGACGAAGAAGATGACGCCGCCCGCGACCTGGAGGGCGGGGGTGCTGATGTGGAAGAGGTCGAGGAGCCAGGGGGACGTGATGCCGGCGAGGAGGCCGACGAGGACGGCCACGGCCGAGGAGATGAGGGCGATGGTCCGCAGCTGGGTGGCGGGGTGGACCTGGGCGAGACTCGCGAAGGAGAGGAGCACCTTCGGCGGGCCGACGACGGAGAAGAAGGTGATGAAGGCGGCGGAGAAGGTGAATGCGTTCACCCGTGCATCATGGGACGGCTGAGTGATTTATCCCGTTTTCCCGGTTCCCGGCCGCGTGGTGTCGAGAACGGCGGTCCGGATCCGACTGTGCTGCGAGAAGCGGTACGCACCGCACGGAACGCCCGCCGAACGAGGAGGACACCATGAAGTACCTGGTGATGGTCCAGGGGTCGGAAGCCGGTTACGAGGCGATGGCGGGGCGCGGTTCCGCCGGCGCCCCCGCCTGGGACAAGGAGGCGATCCGGGCGATGGCCGCCCACATGGGCGAGATCGGCGAAGAGCTCGCCGCGAACGGCGAACTGCTCGACGCCCAGGGCCTCACGGCCCCGTCCACGACCCGTTTCGTGACGGTGGACGACGACGGGAACCCGGTCGTCACGGACGGCCCGTACGCGGAGACCAAGGAGGTCCTGGCCGGCTACTGGGTCGTCGACTGCGCCTCCCTGGAGCGCGTCACCGAGATCGCCGCCCAGGTGGCCCGCTGCCCGGTCCCGGCCGGCTCCCCGAAGCACCCGGTGGTCATCCGTCCGGTCGACGAAGTGGGGCCGGTGGGGGACTGAGGTCCCGAAGGGCCGAGGAGGCGGGGACGGGGACCGGAGCGAGGCGCCCGTGGGCGCGCCGCCCCCTTCTCGTCCACGCCTGTCCCCCGGTCCGCCCGGGCCCCGGGGAAGCCGACGGTCCGCCTTCCGGTCGATTGATGCGAACGAAATGGATTTCTATCCATTTTTTCGGCGGGGTCGGTATGCTCGGCACGGGAGCGTCCCGGTGACGGGGCCGAAGGGCAGGAGGCTGCGGAGATGGGCACGGAGAACTCCCGGGCCACCGAGCGGACGGCGGGCTCCCCGCGCGGCCTGCTCCCCACGCTCGGCACCCCGGCCCCCGAACGCGCCGACGCGGCCCGGAACCGGGGCAGGATCCTCGACGCGGCCGCCCGCATCGTCGCGGAGAAGGGGCCCGAAGCCGTCACCATGAACCAGGTGGCCCACGCCAGCGGCATCGGCGTCGGCACCGTCTACCGCCGCTTCGGCGACGTCTCCCGGCTTCTGTGGGCGCTCCTCGACGAACGCGAGCGGCGGTTCCAGGAGGCATACATGAGCGGGCCTCCGCCGCTCGGTCCCGGCGCCCCGGCCGCCGAACGGCTCGACGCCTTCCTCGACGCGCTCGTCGACCGGATCGCCGAGCAGCGCGAGATCCTGCTCGCCGCGCACTCCGCCGCGCCCCGGGCCCGGTACCACAGCGGCGCGTACCGGGTGATGCACACCCACGTCGCCCTGCTCCTCGGGCAGCTCAGGCCGGAGGCCGACGGCGCGCTCCTCGCCCACCTGCTGCTCGCCCCCTTCTCCCCCGACGTCATGCACCACCTGTCGGTCGAGCGGGAACTGTCCGGTGAGCGCCTCAAGGCGGGCGTACGGGAACTCCTCGCCCTGCGGGACCGCCCTTGAGGGCCCGGGGCCGCCCTCGGGGCCTTTGCCGCCCCCGAACCTCCAGGGACCTCTAGGGACCCGTAAGGCCCGTAAGGCCCGTAAGGCCCGTAAGGCCCGTAAGGGATCATCCCCCAGCGGGCCCGGTTCCGGCCCCTCCCGCGCTCCCGGCGCCTCTTCGCCCCGGAGGCGCAACGGATCGACCTCTCCGGCCGGCGCGATTGCGGCCGTTCCGCTCCTCCCGGAACCGATGAGCGCAAATCCGGCGAAAGACGTTCAATCGCAAGTGAATTGAGAATTTCAGATGTCAATCCTGCTTCACCCGGCAGGAATTGTGGCGAATCTGTTCACAAGATGCCCCGGAGATCGCTAACTTCCCCTCAACCTCGTCCGTACCGGGAAGGACTTCTGTGAACGCATCCCAGCGCCGGGCCGCGGCCATCCTCGCCGCCGCCGCCCTCGCCGCCCCGCTGGTCCTCGCATCCCCCGCCACCGCGGGACAGGACCCCACGGCCGCGCCCGCCCGCGATGCCGCCAAGCTGGCGAAGAAGCTGGTCGGAGAAACCACCGCCAAGGACGCCTACAGGCACCTGCAGAAGTTCCAGGCGATAGCCGACTCGGCCGGGGGCCACCGCGCCGCCGGCTCGCTCGGCCACGACGCCTCGGCCGCGTACGTCTACACGCAGCTCAAGAAGGCCGGCTACAACGTCTCGTACCAGAAGTTCGATTTCGAGTACACGGAGACGCAGGCCGAGAAAGCCTCCGTCGTCTCCCCCGCGCCCCGCGCGCTCGACATCAAGGCGATGACGTACACCAAGTCCACCCCGGTCGGTGGCATCAGGGCCGACCTGGCGGCCGTTCCGGTCGACGCCGACGGCACCACCGGGTGCGAGCCGGGCGACTTCGCCGCAGGCGCCTTCACCGGCAAGATCGCGCTGATCAAGCGCGGCGGCTGCACCTTCGCGGTGAAGCAGGAGAACGCCGCCGCGGCCGGCGCCGCCGCCGCCGTCATCTACAACAACACCGACGGCGCCCTCTCCGGCACCCTCGGAGACGCGGCCGCGGGCAAGATCCCCACCGGCGGCCTCAGCCAGGCCGAGGGCACGGCGCTCGCCGCCGACCTCGCCAAGGGCCCGGTCACGCTCTCCCTGGAGATCCGCCAGCTCCAGCAGATACGTTCCACCAACAACGTCATCGCGGAGACCAAGGGCGGCAACGCCGCCAACACCGTGATGCTCGGCTCCCACCTCGACTCCGTCACCGCCGGCCCCGGCATCAACGACAACGGCTCGGGCTCCGCCGGTCTCCTCCAGACCGCCCTCGAGCTCGCCAAGTCGAAGGACAAGGTCCGCAACAAGGTCCGCTTCGCCTGGTGGTCCGCCGAGGAGAACGGCCTCCTGGGCTCCGAGCACTACGTGAAGAACCTCACCGCGCTCGACAAGAGCGAGATCAAGCTCTACCTGAACTTCGACATGATCGCCTCGCCGAACTACGGCCTGTTCGTGTACGACGGCGACGACTCGGACGGCGTCGGCGCCGGTGCGGGTCCGGCGGGCTCGGCCCAGCTGGAGCGCGACATCACCGACTTCATGGACAAGAAGGGCCTCCCGCACGAGGGAACCGACTTCACCGGCCGTTCCGACTACGGCCCGTTCATCGAGGTCGGCATCCCCTCCGGCGGCACCTTCACCGGCGCCGAGGGCATCAAGACCCCGGCCCAGGCGGCCAAGTTCGGCGGCCAGGCGGGCGTCGCGTACGACGTGAACTACCACGCCAAGGGCGACGACATCACCAACATCAACATGAAGGCGTTCGACGCCAACATCGACGTCATCGCCAACACCGTGGGCACCTACGCCCACGACACCTCCTCGCTGCGCAAGCCGGTCGTCTCCGTCCCGACCACCGGTGACGCGGGCAGCGGCGGCGGCCTGCACGACGACCACCACGAGGTCACCGAGTAGTCCCGGCGGCCGGCGGCGGACGGCTCCGCCGCCACGCCGGGCCGAAGGACGGCCGACCGGTTTCCCGTGCCGGTCGGCCGTTCTTTTCCCCGTTCCCGTTCCCGTTCGGGTACGAGTACGGGTACGGGGCCCGGAGCCACCGCGGTCCGGAGGCGGACCGCCGGCCCCAGGGGCCCGGTCGGCGCGAGCCCGTTCCCCCGCGTGACGGGGTCCGCTCCCCCGCGTGACGGGGTCCGTTCCGGGTCCACCGCGTCCTGCCCGTCATCCCACCCCCCTTCGTGGCTGCGCCGATGGCCGCTCGCCCGGTAGGCTTTCCGTGTGATCTTCAAGCGCATCGGAAACGGAAAGCCGTATCCCGACCACGGCCGGGAAAGCACCCGGCAGTGGGCGGACGTCGCCCCGCGCCCGGTCCGCCTCGACCAGCTGGTCACCACCAAGGGCCAGCTGGACCTGGAGACCCTGCTCGCGGAGGACTCCACCTTCTACGGCGACCTCTTCGCGCACGTCGTGAAGTGGCAGGGCGACCTCTACCTCGAGGACGGACTCCACCGTGCCGTCCGCGCGGCGCTCCAGCAGCGGCAGGTGCTGCACGCCCGCGTCCTCGAACTGGGCTGAGGACCACCCCGGGAGGGGCAGGCCGTCACTCCCTCCCGCCTGCGTCCCCTCCGGCGCGCTCTCTCCTCGCCAGGCCCCCGAGGGGCGTTACCGGGGCCGGTCACGATCCGTCCCGAAGCGTCGCTCCGGGTATCGGGCGCTGACCCTTTCGGGGCCAGTTCGTCCCCATCCGGACGCGATCACATGATCATCAAGTAGGCAACCCCGACAGGCGGCATTACGCTGCGCTCATGAGCATGCTCACTCCCCCCGGCATGGGCGGAAAGTACCGCATCACGGGGGATGTCTACCCGCGCATGCGCCGCCCCCACCGCCGGCGCAGGATCATCCTCGCGTCCACCGCCGCAGCGGTCGTGCTCGGCGCGGCCGGCTGGGGCACGTACCAGCTCGTCGACGTGTTCTCCGGCGGCGGGGACACGAAGACGGCGGCCGGGAAGCGGGCGGACTGCAAGCCCGCCCCCACGGCGACCGCCGCACCGGCCGCCGTCCTGCCGAAGCCCGCGCAGATCACGGTGAACGTCTACAACGCGACCCCGCGCAGCGGACTCGCCAAGACGACCGCGGACGAACTCAGGAAACGCGGCTTCAAGATCGGCAAGGTGGGGAACGCACCCGCCGCCTACGACAAGAAGGTCACGGGCGCCGGACTGCTCCTCGGCGCGCCCGCCGCCACCAAGGGCGGCTTCCCCGTCCTGGGCACCCAGCTCGCGGGCGCCACGACCAAGACGGACGCCCGGGGCACGGCGGACGTGGACCTGATCATCGGAACCGCCTTCAAGAGCCTGGCCCCGAAGACGACGGCGGACGCGGCCCTGGTCGCCCTGACCAGGCCCGCGCCCGCCCCTGTCAAGAAGTGCTGACGCCGCGAGACGTGCTGACGCCGGAGGACCGCCCGGCCCGAAGGACCCGTGCGGCCTGAGGGCCGTACGGCCCCGGAGCCCGTGCCGCTCGAAGCGTTCCGTACGGCCCGGGGCCTCCCGCCGGCCCCTACTCGGCCGAGCCGTACATCCGGTCGCCCGCGTCGCCCAGGCCCGGGACGATGTAGCCGTTCTCGTTGAGGCGCTCGTCCACCGAGGCCGTCACGACGGTGACGGGGGTGCCCGCCAGCTCGCGCTCCATGACCTCGACGCCCTCCGGGGCGGCGAGGAGCACGACCGCGGTCACGTCGTCCGCGCCGCGCCTGATCAGCTCCTGGATCGCCGCGACCAGCGTGCCGCCGGTCGCCAGCATCGGGTCCAGGACGTAGACCTGGCGGCCCGAGAGGTCCTCCGGCATCCGCGTGGCGTAGGTCGACGCCTCCAGCGTCTCCTCGTTGCGGATCATGCCGAGGAAGCCGACCTCGGCGGTCGGGAGCAGCCGGACCATGCCGTCGAGCATGCCGAGACCGGCGCGCAGGATCGGGACCACCAGCGGACGCGGGTGCGACAGCTTCACGCCGGTCGTGACCGTGACGGGGGTCTCGATGTCGACCTGCTCGGTCCGCACGTCCCGGGTGGCCTCGTAGGCGAGCAGGGTGACCAGTTCGTCGGCGAGACGGCGGAAGGTCGCGGAATCCGTGCGCTTGTCGCGCAGGGTGGTGAGCTTGTGGGCGACCAGAGGGTGGTCGACGACGTGGAGACGCATGCCTCAACAGTAGCCCGCCCCGCACTGGCATCGACCCTCCCCACTGGGGGAAGGTGAGGGCACACGGACCCGGCGATGGGGTGGTGTGGCAGATGCCCGACCAGCATGAACCGTCCGAAGGACTCGCCGAGAGGGCGGCTCCGGGGTCGGCGACGGAGACCGACGCGGAGCGCCGCAGGCGCCGCGCCCAGTTCCTGCGCGAGCTGAACGAGGCCAAGGCGCTGCGCGAACGCGTGCAGCCGCGGCGCGCCCGCGCGGCCCGGATGCGCCAGGCGATGCGGATGCGGACCTTCCGCTGGTGAGGCCGCCCGAACGCGCCCGGTCGGCGGGAACGGGCCGGTGGCGGACGTGCGCCCCCCGAGTGCGCCGGGGTCGCACGCCCGCCCGCCGGTGGGGTCGTTCAGACTGATGCACGACGCAAGAGCCGAAGACCTCTCCTGGGGGCGCCGTTTCTGTCACGATGCCGAAGGGCGGGGCTCAGGACCGCGCCGCCGGAACGTCACACCTCTGATCAGTGGGAGAGAGTCAGGTGTACTTCGCCGCACTGCTCGCGCGCACCGAAGACGGGTGGGAAGCGAGCGACACGGAGCTCGACGACGTGGAGAGTCTGTCGGATCTGGCCGAGCTGGCCCGCGAGGTCTCGGACGACGACACGGTGATCGTCTTCATCGAGCAGGAGGACGCGTGGTTCGGGATCGTGCGGATCGAGGGTGAGGAAGACCCCCGCATCTACGTCTCGGACGCCGCCGCCGCCGCTCGTTCCTCGTACGGGGAGATGCTCACCCGGGAGATCCTCGGTGACGATCCGGACGACCTGGTCGACGCGCTGGAGTCGCTGGACCTGGACGGTACGGAGGACGGGGAGCCGGTCGAAACCGCCGGGGACGAGGACGACGAGGCGGACCCCGTGGCCGCCGAGGCCGTCCCGGCCGCTCCGGTGGGCGACCGGCTGATCCTGGCGGACCTCGGCCTCGCGCCGGCCGACCTCCTCGCCCTGGAGACCGACGCGCTCTCGGAGATCGCGGACGCGCTGGGCGCCGCCGAGGTCCTGGAGGCCGTCCGCTAGTGACACCGGCGGTCCCTGTCCCCGACCCACCGCACGGCACCGTGCCCGGCCCCGCGGCCGGCCGGCCGGTGCCTCCGGCGACCGGTCCGGCGGCCTCCCCGTCGTCCCCTCCGGAGGCCGGTCCCGTACGGGACTCCTCGGGGAACTCCGTACGGGGCCCCTCGGGGGACCCCGTACGGGATCCCTGGCGGGACGCCATGCGGCTCGCCCTCGCCGAGGCCGACGAGGCCGTGCCGGCCGGCGACGTACCGGTCGGCGCGGTCGTCCTGGGGCCGGACGGAAAGGTCCTCGCCCGCGCGCACAACGAGCGGGAGGCGGTCGGCGACCCCACCGCGCACGCCGAGGTCCTGGCCCTGCGCCGGGCGGCCGCGGCGACCGGGGAGTGGCGGCTCACGGGTTGCACGCTGGTCGTGACCCTGGAGCCCTGCGTGATGTGCGCGGGCGCCCTGGTCCAGTCGCGGGTGGAGCGGGTGGTGTTCGGGGCCCCGGACGAGAAGGCGGGTGCGGCCGGTTCGCTCTGGGACCTCGTACGGGACCGGCGGCTCAACCACCGCCCCGAGGTGATCCACGGCGTGCTCGGCGACGAGTGCGCGGAGCGGCTGACGGCCTTCTTCCGCACCCGCTGACCCCCGCCCCACCTGCGGCGGGACACGGATTTCATCGCTGCGGAAGTTTCGGCTAAGCTCTCTCTCGGTAGCGTGTCCGAGCGGCCGAAGGAGCTCGCCTCGAAAGCGAGTGTGGGGAAACTCACCGAGGGTTCAAATCCCTCCGCTACCGCTTCGATCGAAGGGCCCGGCGCATCTGCGCCGGGCCCTTCGGCGTACCCGGGAAGCGGGGTGACGCCCCGTACGGGAAGGCCCCGGCTCCGCGCGGACGCGGACCGGGGCCCTTCCCCCCGGTCGGTCGGGGGAGCGGCATCGGGGGGACAAGCCGCTCCCCCGGTGGGAACCGGTCCACCGGACACCCGCGCCGCCGTCAGGGGAAGCCCCGCGGCGCGGGCGCCGAGGTGCGGGCCGGTTCCGGGAGCCCTTCGGATTCCTGCCGGACCCTCCGGGCTCGTCCTCCATCCTGCGGGCCCGTCACCCTTTCGGCGGACAGAAAAAGTCCTCCGTCTCCGGGCCCTTGGTCCCCGGGGGCTCGGTTAGAGTGGCGCGGTCGTGCGGCGGGGGAACAGGGGAGGGCTGGAATGGCGCAGGCGAAGAAGGTCGCGCTGTACGCGGTCGTGGTCTTTGTGCTGTACACGATCGTCACGTCCCCGGCCCGGGCGGCCGACCTGGTCCAGGTAGGGTTCGAGGGCATTTCCGGCGCCGCCCAGGGGGTCGGCCAGTTCATGACCGAACTCATCAACTAGGAGCCCTCCGTGATCCGCCATCTGGTCCTCTTCAAGCTCCACGAGGGCGTCTCCCGTGACGAGCCGCGCGTCGTCGCCGGCGTCGAGGCGTTCCGGGCGCTCGGGGAGCAGATCCCGGAGCTGCGGTTCTGGGAGTGCGACTGGAACATCACGGACCGGCCGATCGCGTACGACTTCGCCATCAACTCGGCCGTCGAGGACACCGACGCCCTCCAGCGCTATCTGGAGCACCCCGCCCACCAGGCGGGTGTCGCCCAATGGCGGGAGTTCTCCACCTGGGTGATCGCGGACTACGCCTTCTAGTTCCGGCGCCCGCGCGCGTTCGACGAGGCCCCCCGCCGTTCCGGCGGGGGGCCTCGCGGGTTCCCGGTCACGTTTTCGGGTGTTTGAATCCCTCAACACGTAGTTTTGGGGTGCTTGCACACAGTGGACATGTCTTGTGATGCTATGACCGCTTTTGACGGATGAGTTGACCGTAGTTGACCCGGTCGAGCCCAGTTGAACCCAGTCGACCCGCAGGACCAGCCAAAGGGGTGGCGTGAACGTGCCGGCCAGTACAGCACCTCAAGTCCCGCCCCAGCACGAGGCAGGCGGCCCGGAGTCCGCGCGCCCCCGGGAGCCGGAGCCCTCCGGACCGCGCGACCGGGGCCCGGAGCCGCCCGCCCCTTCGCACCCCCCGGCCGCGGAGCCCTCCGCCCCTCCGCACCCCCCGGCTGCGGAGCCCTCCGCCCCTCCGCGCCCCCAGGCCCCGGCGTCCCCGCGCCAACGCCCCCAGAGCACCCGCGGCGCCGACACCCGCGCCCTCACCCAGGTCCTCTTCGGCAAGCTCAAGAACCTGGAGCCGGGCACCCCCGAGCACGACCGGGTGCGCGGCGCTCTCATCGAGGCCAACCTGCCCCTCGTGCGGTACGCGGCGGCCCGCTTCCGCTCCCGCAACGAGCCGATGGAGGACGTCGTCCAGGTCGGCACCATCGGCCTGATCAACGCCATCGACCGCTTCGACCCGGACCGGGGCGTGCAGTTCCCGACGTTCGCGATGCCGACGGTGGTCGGCGAGATCAAGCGGTACTTCCGCGACAACGTCCGGACCGTGCACGTGCCCCGCCGGCTGCACGAGCTGTGGGTGCAGGTGAACGGCGCCACCGAGGACCTGACGACCGCCCACGGCCGCTCCCCGACGACCGCCGAGATCGCGGAGCGGCTGCGGATCGGGGAGGACGAGGTGCTCGCCTGCATCGAGGCCGGGCGCTCGTACCACGCCACCTCCCTGGAGGCGGCGCAGGAGGGCGACGGGCTGCCCGGACTGCTCGACCGGCTCGGTTACGAGGACCCCGCCCTGGCCGGGGTCGAGCACCGGGACCTGGTCCGGCACCTCCTCGTACAACTGCCCGAACGGGAGCAGCGCATCCTGATGCTGCGCTACTACAGCAATCTGACCCAGTCCCAGATCAGCCAGGAGCTCGGCGTCTCCCAGATGCACGTGTCAAGGCTCCTCGCCCGCAGCTTCGCACGATTGAGGTCCGCAAACAGGATCGAAGCGTAGCTGGAACGGGTAGACCCCTCGGAAGAGTTCCCCCGCTCCCCAAATGCCGCACACCCCTTGTTTCCTGCGGATATGCACACTCGATGTGTCGACAAGTCACTACAGCGTGTTGCCGACATGTGACATTCTGCTGGAACCGCGTTTGCCGCAGCCCCACCGCCGGTATTCAGGTGGTGGCTGCGTTCCTCAGACGGTCGCGGCACCGCGACCGTCCGCGACCTCAAGGGGGTGGCATGTCCACAGAACTGGGCAGCTCCAAGGTGCTCACGCTCACGCCCGTTCCCGTGCCCACGCAGACGACCGCGCCGACCGCGCCCGAAAGCGCGCCGACCGCGCCCCCGGTGGCCGTGCCGTCCGGCGCCCTCGACACCCGCACCCTCTCCCGCTCCCTCTTCCTGCGGCTGCGCGCCCTGGACGCCGAGGGCGCCACCGCCGACAGCCCGGAGCGGACCTACGTCCGCGACACCCTCATCGAACTCAACCTCCCCCTCGTCCGGTACGCGGCCGCCCGCTTCCGCTCCCGCAACGAGCCGATGGAGGACATCGTCCAGGTCGGCACCATCGGCCTGATCAAGGCGATCGACCGGTTCGACTGCGAGCGGGGCGTGGAGTTCCCGACGTTCGCGATGCCGACGGTCGTCGGGGAGATCAAGCGCTTCTTCCGCGACACCTCCTGGTCGGTGCGGGTCCCGCGCCGCCTCCAGGAGCTGCGCCTCGCCCTCACCAAGGCCGGCGACGAACTCGCCCAGAAGCTCGACCGCTCCCCGACCGTCGCCGAGCTCGCCGCCGTGCTGGGCGTGTCGGAGGAGGACGTGGTCGACGGCCTCGCCGTGGGCAACGCGTACACCGCCTCCTCGCTCGACTCCCCCTCGCCCGAGGACGACGGCGGCGAGGGCTCCCTCGCGGACCGCCTGGGGTACGAGGACACGGCGCTCGAAGGCGTCGAGTACCGCGAGTCGCTCAAGCCGCTGCTCGCCAAGCTGCCGCCCCGCGAGCGGCAGATCATCATGCTGCGCTTCTTCGCCAACATGACCCAGTCGCAGATCGGCGAGGAGGTCGGCATCTCCCAGATGCACGTCTCGCGCCTGCTCACCCGCACGCTCGCCCAGCTGCGCGACGGCCTCATCTCCGACTGACGCCCTCGCCCCGCGGCCCCGGAGGCCGCCCGGAACGCGAACGGCCGGCGTCCCCCTCGGGGGGCGCCGGCCGTTCGCGGCCCGTGCGCCGCCGTCCGGGCCGGGACATCCGCGCCGGGGCGGGTCCGGCCCGCCAAGACGAGACCGGCCGCCGGGACGGGCATCCGCGCCGGGACGGGGCGCGCGTACGGAGCGGTCAGCCGAACGCCAGCCAGGCGACGACGGCGAGGACGACGACGGCCGCGACCACGCCCGCGATCAGGCCGACCCGGGGGCCCGAGGCGGCGACGGCCTGCGGTTGCTGCCGCTGCGGGGCCCCCTCGTCGACGAAGGCGCGGAACATCTGGGTGTTGCCGGCGGGGTCGAAGGAGCCCTCGGGGCCCTGGCCCTGACCCTGGCCGTACGGTGCTTGGGGGTTGTGTGTCATGGGCCGGACCCTAGCGAAGTCGGGGTGAGGGCCCAAGCCCGGTCCCCCCACCCCGGCCCAGACAGCCCGCCCGGCGCCTCTCACCCGCCTTTGCCGATTCTTTAGCGCCATTTGACCGATTTAGTTTGCCTGGAGCAACCATCCATCTCTATGGTTGCCCTAAGCAACAACATAGGGGGAGAACCCGGTGGAGTGCGCGATGGACAGCGGAAATCGGTACGAGAACCTCGCCCGCCAGGTGAGTGCCATCGGAGCGGTGAAGCGCGGACTCGCGCGGACCCTGCCGGCCGAGTGCCCCAGCGGCTCCGCGATCGTCCTCGCCCTGCTGAACCACCACGGCGACATGCGGATGGGCCGCGTGTCCGAGCTGATGGCCGTCGACATGTCGGTCAGCAGCCGCCACGTGGCCCACACCGTGGAGCGCGGGTGGGTCGAGCGACTGCCCGACCCCGCCGACCGGCGTTCCCGCATCCTCCGCCTGACCCCGGCGGGCGAGTCCATGCTCGCCGTCCTCGACCGACGGCTGACCGACATGCTCACCCGCACCCTCGGGGGGTGGTCCGACGAAGACGTCGAACTGCTCACCACCCTGCTCGCCCGCCTCCGCGATTCCTTCGGGGACTGCCGGGCCCACCACGCTTGAGAACGTCCACCACGCTCGAGAACGAAGGAAGTTGATGGCTACCACCACACCAGGCACCGGTGTGCTCGGCGGAAGCGCCAAGGAGGGGGACACCGCCTCCGGCGGCGCCCCGATGACGCACAAGCAGATCATGGAGGCGCTGTCCGGGCTGCTGCTGGGCATGTTCGTCGCCATTCTCTCCTCGACGATCGTCTCCAACGCTCTGCCGCAGATCATCACCGACCTGGGTGGCGGTCAGTCCGCCTACACCTGGGTCGTGACCGCGTCCCTCCTGTCGATGACCGCGACCACCCCGCTCTGGGGCAAGCTCGCCGACCTCTTCTCCAAGAAGCTGCTCGTCCAGATAGCCCTGATCATCTACGTCGCGGGCTCGGTCGTCGCCGGCCTCTCGCAGAGCTCCGGCATGCTCATCGCCTGCCGTGTCGTCCAGGGCATCGGCGTCGGCGGCCTCACCGCCCTCTCCCAGATCATCCTGGCCGCGATGATCGCCCCGCGCGAGCGCGGCCGGTACAGCGGTTACCTCGGCGCGACCTTCGCCGTCGCCACCGTCGGCGGCCCGCTGCTCGGCGGCGTCATCACCGACACCGAGTGGCTCGGCTGGCGCTGGTGCTTCTACGTCGGCGTGCCCTTCGCGGTCATCGCCCTGATCGTCCTGCAGAAGACCCTGAAGCTCCCCGTCGTGAAGCGCCAGGTCAAGGTCGACTGGGCCGGCGCCTTCTTCGTGAGCGCCGCCGTCTCCCTGCTGCTCGTCTGGGTCACCTTCGCGGGCGACAAGTACGACTGGATGTCCTGGCAGACGGCCGCCATGCTCCTCGGCTCCCTCGCCCTCGGCGGGCTCTTCCTCCTCGTCGAGTCGAAGGCGAGCGAGCCGATCATCCCGCTCCGCCTGTTCCGCAACCGGACGATCACCCTGGCCTCGCTCGCCTCGCTCTTCGTGGGCGTCGCGATGTTCGCCGGCACGGTCTTCTTCAGCCAGTACTTCCAGCTCGCGCGGAACGAGTCGCCGACCATGTCCGGCGTCCTCACCATCCCGATGATCGCCGGTCTGTTCGTCTCCTCCACCGTCTCCGGCCTGGTCATCACCAAGACCGGCAGGTGGAAGTCGTGGCTGGTCAGCGGTGGCGCCCTGGCCGCCGGCGGCCTCGGCCTGCTCGGCACGATCCGTTACGACACGGCGTACTGGCACATCGCGATCTTCATGGCGGTCCTGGGCCTCGGCCTCGGCATGATGATGCAGAACCTGGTGCTCTGCACCCAGAACCAGGTGGCCCCCGCCGACCTCGGCGCCGCCTCCTCCGTCGTCACCTTCTTCCGCTCCCTGGGCGGCGCGATCGGCGTCTCGGCGCTCGGCGCGGTCATGGCCCACCGGGTCACGGACTACGTCAAGGAGGGTCTGACCGAACTCGGCCCGAAGGCCGCGGGCGCCCTGGGCAAGGGCGGTTCGGGCGGCGGCATCCCCGACATGGACAAGCTGCCGGCCCCGATCCGCACGGTCATGGAGAGCGCGTACGGACACGGCGTCGCGGACGTCTTCCTCTACTCGGCGCCGTTCGCGCTGCTCGCCTTCGTGGTGACGCTCTTCATCAAGGAGGTCGCCCTCAAGAGCAACAAGGGCGACGACGTGAAGGCGGACACCACCGCCACCACCACCGCTGCCGCCGGGCAGACGGGGCGGTAACAGAGCTCCCGGCCGCGCTTCGAGCGGAGGCGCGGCCGGGTGGGGTACGGAGCGGCGGGCAGGGGACGGCCCGCCGCTCCGTCGTTCTCCCGTTTCCGCGGCGCGCCCGTCCCCCGCGACGCCGTCGCGCCCGCCCTCGTACCGCCCTCACTCCCGCTCCCGCGCCACCATCACCTCGATGCCGGCGACCAGGACGTCGAGGGCGTAGGCGAAGTCGCGGTCCCAGATCTCGCTGACGGTGCCGTGCGAGGCGCGCTCGTCGAGGAGTTCCGTCATCGGTTCGAGCGCCTCCACGAACTGCGGTTCCTCGCGGAGCGCCTTGATCGACTCCCCGTAGAAGTCGTCCTGCGACATGCCGGTCTCCGCCGCCCGCCGCTGGAACTGCGACTCGATCGTCCCGTAGCCGTACACGAACTGGAAGACCGCCGACATCGCGCTGGGACAGCGGTGCGTCGGCAGGCCGGTGTCGCGGATCGTCTCGTGGATCTTGGCGCCGACGGCGATCGCGCACGGGCCGATGTTCAGGTACTGGCCGGCGCACGGCGCCATCCACGGGTGGCGGACCAGCATCCGCCGGTAGGCCAGGGCGAGCACCCTGATCCGGTCCCGCCAGCCGCCCGCGGCGTCGACCGCGGCGAGGTCGATCTCCCCGTAGGCGGTGTCCACGGCGTACTCGATGATGTCGTCCTTGGTGTCCACGTACCAGTAGAGCGACATGGCCGTGACGCCCAGTTCGGACGCGAGCTTGCGCATCGACAGGCCGGTCAGGCCCTCCTCGTCGAGCATCCGGATCGCGGCGGCGACGATCCGGTCCCGGTCGAGCCCGGCCGGGCCGCCTCCGGCACGGGGGGACCGGTCCTCCAGCCAGACGCTGGAACGCGCCGGGTTCTTGGCCCGGTCGGCTGCCTTGACCATCGCGTTCCTCCGTCTGTCAGTGCTTCGTGACCATGCTAGGCAGCCGTCGCTCCCTGTGCGGCCCCGGCCTTCTCCGCCCGTTCGGCCCGGCCGAGCAGGGCCGCGGCGAGCAGGCCGCCCGCGAAGACGGCGACCGCGCCGACCAGCTGGCTGGTCTGGAGACCGGAGGCGAAGGCGTCGGAGATCTGCGCCCGCTGGGCGTCGCTCCCGGCCGCCGCGAGGGCCGCGGGCAGCGAGGTCGCGGTGACGGTGACGAGGGCGGCGAAGCGCGCGTTGAGGACGGCGCCGAGGACGGCGACACCCAGGCCGTTGCCGAACTCGGCGAGGGTCCCGTTGACGCCCGCGCCCACCCCGGCCTTCTCCGGCGGGATGGCGCTCATGATGGCGTTGGCCATGGCCGGGTTGGAGACCGCGAGGCCGATGCCCATCAGGACGAGGCCCAGGAGCATGCCCCAGTAACTGCTGTTCGTACCGCCGCCGATCAGGGCGATCGAGGTGAGGCCGGCCGCGACCAGGGTCATGCCGACGGCCACGGTGGGCGCGGTGCCCAGCCTCATCACGATCCGCGGGCCGACACCGGTGAGGTTGAGCGCGACCACGGTCAGGGCGAGCGGGGCCATCCGCAGACCGGCCTCCAGCGGTTCGTAGCCGAGGACGAACTGCAGGTGCTGGGTGAGCAGGAAGAGCGAGCCGCCCATGCCGAACATGACCAGGATCGCGCCGGCGACGGCGCCGACGAACTTCCGGTCGCGGAAGAAGTGCATGTCGAGCATCGGGTACGGAACGCGCAGCTCCCACCGGGCGAAGGCGGCGAGGACGGCGACGCCGACGCCCGCCGGGACCAGCACCTCGGCGGAGGTCCAGCCGTGCTCGGGGCCGGTGATGATCGCGTACACGGCGGCGGTCATGCCGACGGTGGAGAGCAGCGCGCCGATCAGGTCGGGCCGCTCCCCCTGGGGGTTCCTGGACTCGGGAACCAGCTTGACGACGGCGATCAGGCCGACGAACGCGACCGGGATGTTGATCAGGAAGATCATCCCCCACCAGAAGTGGTTGAGGAGGACCCCGCCGATCAGCGGTCCGGCCGCGAAGCCGAGCGAACCGACGGTGGCCCACAGGGCGATGGCCTTGACCCGCTCGGTGTCGTCGAAGATCTGCATGACGACGGCGAGCGTGGTGGTCATGAGCAGCGCGCCGCCGATGCCCATGCCCGCGCGGGCGGCGATCAGCTGGGCGGTGGAACCGGCGAGTCCGGCCGCGAGCGAGCCGAGGCCGAAGAGCGCGAGTCCGGCCGCGAGGAGCTTCTTGCGGCCGTAGCGGTCGGCGGCGTTCCCGGCGGTCAGGAGGAGACCGGACTGGACGAGCGAGTACGCGTTGATCATCCACTGGATGTCGGCGGTGGAGGCGTGGAGTTCCGAGGTCAGCGACGGGATGGCGACGCTGAGCACGGTGTTGTCGAGCAGCACGGTGAGCTGGGCCAGGCAGATGACGCCGAGGATCAGCCAGCGCTGCGGATGGCCGCCTGGGACGGCGGTCGGTTCGTTCGCGGCGGTCGTCGCCGTCATGGGCAGGACTCCTTGTACGGTGTACGGGGCTTCTTCTCGTACACCGTACAAGGGGCTCTCTTACGCCGTACAGGGATTATTTCGCGCCGGTACGGAAGGGGATTCGGCCATCGGGAGCGACCGCTCGGCGACCTCGCGCCGTACGGCCTCGCACCCGCACCGCGCGTCCGGAAACCGGGTCGTGAGCGAAAGCACGGGATCAGGCGGGACGCGCGGGAGACGACCTCCCGCTTCGGGGCGCGCACCACCCGCGAGGAACGCGTGGGCCGGGAGCCGGGAGCCGGCCGCCAGGTCCGAGTGGCCGGGGACGAGCGGTGCGATCAGGGGGAGCGGCGCGTTCGGAGGGAGCGGCACGTTCGGGTCGGTGGACGGATCGACGCCCATGCGGGCGGGGGCGGGCGCGCCCGGCATCGGCCACATCGCGTGCGGGGCCTGTCCGTGCCCCTTCTGTTCGAGGCGTACGGAGCGCACCTCAGGCGCCTCGGGCACCTCGGCGGCGGGGGCCCGGCGACGGCGGGCGGGGTGCGCAGCTCGTGGCCGGCGTCCGCGACGAACCGCCTGACCCACGTCACGCTCCGCCGGCGCGCGTCGAGGGCCGAGTGGACGTGGTCGGGCATCCGGTTGAGGGCCGTGGCGACCCGGCCGACCTCCGTGCGCGGATCGGCCCCCGTCTCCGGCGCCCGCCGAGGGAGCGCCACCTCCCCGCTGGGCAGGGGGAGACGGGCGACCCGGCGCGCGGTGACGGCGACCCGTCGCAGCGGGCGCAGGGCCACCCGGACGAGCACGGTACCGGTGACCGCCGACACGACGAGCCGGGTCCGCGGCGACCGCGGCCGCCGTACGCCGCGTGGCACCGGGCGCTACTCCCCCGGTTTGATGAGGTATCCGGCTCCGCGCCGGGTGTGGATCATCGGGGAACGGCCCGCGTCGATCTTCCGGCGCAGATAGGAGATGTAGAGCTCCACGACGTTGGCCTGGCCGCCGAAGTCGTACGACCAGACCCGGTCGAGGATCTGCGCCTTGCTGAGCACCCGGC
Source organism: Streptomyces sp. NPDC041191 (assembly GCF_055591945.1). NCBI lineage: Bacteria > Bacillati > Actinomycetota > Actinomycetes > Kitasatosporales > Streptomycetaceae > Streptomyces > Streptomyces sp. NPDC041191. Next base: position 121,196 of record NZ_JBVIZC010000011.1, read on the forward strand.
GCGGATTGCGCATGAGGTAGCGCAGCAGCTCGAACTCCGTCGCCGTGAGGTGGATCGGGTCGCCGCCCCGGGTGACCTCGTGGCTGTCCTCGTCGAGGGACAGGTCCCCGACGGTGAGCAGCGACTCACTGCGGACCCGCGCGGCTCCGGACCTACGGACGAGGCCGCGCAGCCGGGCCACCACCTCCTCCAGGCCGAAGGGCTTGGTCACGTGGTCGTCGCCGCCCGCCGTGAGTCCGGCGATCCGGTCCTCCATGGCGTCCTTCGCCGTCAGGAAGAGCACCGGCACGTCGGGAAGCTCGCGCCGGATCGACCCGAGCAGGCCCAGCCCGTCACCGTCGGGCAGCGTCATGTCCAGGACCACGGCATCGGGCCGGAACTCCCGCACGGAGCGCAGGGCGGTGGCTCCGTCTCCGGCGCTCATGACCTGCCAGCCCTCGTAGCGCAGGACCATGGAGAGCAGTTCGGTGAGCGACGCCTCGTCGTCGACGACGAGGACCCGGAGGGCGGTCCCGTCGGCGCGGAACATGTCGGTCCGGGCGCTCGTGCGGTGGGGGGTGACGGTCATGGGCCCCACGCTGACGGCCTCCGCTGAAAGGCCCCTTTCCCTTTCCTGTGAATTCCCTGAGAAACGACCGCCCTTGGGCCCGGCCGACGTGGTTTCACGTGAAACGGGGTGAACGGGAGCGACAGGGCTCAGTCGGCCGGTTTCACGTGAAACAGCGCGGCTCCGTTCTCGTACAGGACCCGCCGGAGCCAGTCGTCCCCGAGCCCGAGACGTTCGAGCGCGTGGAGTTGATGGGCGTACGGGTACGGGATGTTGGGGAAGTCCGATCCGAGCAGTATCCGGTCGCCGAGGCCGAGGAGCCGCCCGTGCTCCGCCTCCGGGAAGGGGGCGAACCGTTCGGCGAAGTCGGTGAACGCCATGGTGGTGTCGAGGTGGACGCCCTCGTACCGCTCGGCCAGGGAGAGGAAGTCGGTGTACTCGGGCATCCCCATGTGCGCGACGATCAGCCGCAGCCGGGGGTGCCGGGCGAGCAGCCGCCCCACGGGACCGGGCCCGGTGAAGTTCCCCGGGGCGGGTCCGGAGCCGCAGTGGACGACGGCGGGGGTGCCACTGTCGGCGAGGTCCCCCCACACCGCGTCGAGCCGTGCGTCGTTCGGGTCGAACCCGCCCACCTGGAGGTGCACCTTGAAGACCCGCGCCCCGGCGTCGAGCGCTTCCCGGACGTACCGGTCGACGCCCGCTTCGGGAAAGAAGGTCGCGGTGTGCAGACAGTCGGGGGTGCGGGCGGCGAAGTCGGCGGCCCAGGAGTTCAGCCAGGCGCCCATGCCGGGCTTGTGCGGGTAGAGCATCGCGGTGAAGGCGACCGCCCCGAACCCCCGCAGGAGGGCGAGCCGCCGGTCCTCCTCCTCGCGGTAGGTGATGGGCCACTCCAGGCCGGTCAGGGGGCCGACGGCGTCGAAGTAGGCCCAGACCTTGTCGAGGACGTTCTGCGGCATGAAGTGGGTGTGTACGTCCACGAGCCCGGGGACACCGAGCCGCGCGAGAAGCGCCGGAACGTCCACCACGTCGGCCGTGCCGTCCGTGCCGGCCGTTCCGTCCGTGCCGTCAGTCCCCTTCATGGCCGCCACTCCGCTCGGCCTCGGCGACAGCGACGCAGGGGGACGGCGGGAGGCCCACCACCGGTTTCGGGAACATGCGATCACCTTCGCGGGGACAGGCCCCGGATGTCGATGCCTCCGGCCGAAGAGGCCCAAGACGTTACGGAGCGCTCCCAGCCCCCGGAAGCCCGCCGCCGGGCCCGCCCGCCCTCCGGCCTCGGCTCCCCGGCCTTCCCGATTCCGCAGGCCCTTCCTCCCGGCTCCCCGGCCTTCCCGGTTCCGCAGGCCCTCCTTCCCGGCTCCCCAGCTCCCCGGTTTCCCCGCTCCCGGCTCCCGGCTCCCGGAGGAACCCTTCAGAAAAGCTCCCCCTGCTCCCCCCGCTCACTCGGATCCTCCGAGGACACCGCCGGTGCCACCGGCACCGAGAAGCCGTCCCCCTCCTCGGCTCCCCGGAGGCTCCACCCGCCCATGAGCCGGGTGTCGAGGGCGAGACAGCGCCCGTCCGGGGCGAGGAGGTGCAGGTCGGGACCGGCGGCGGCGAGCAGCCGGCCGGTGACGGCCCCACCGTCGATCAGTTCGGTGACCGTGCCGGAGAGCGGCGGCAGCCCGTCGAGGTGGAAGACCCCGGCGTGGTCGCGCGGGGCGAACTCCAGCGGCTCCAGGGTCTCGGTCCACCCGCCGACCGCTCGGGCGCGCCGGTACAGCTCCTCGACCTCCCGGGCCCGGTCGGCGGCGGGCGGCAGGGCGTGCCGGGCGGCCCGCTTCCGCTCGTACGCCACCCGGTCGGGCACGCCGAGCGCCTGCCGCAGGACCTCCTCGGTGCGCCGGGCGGCCATCAGCGGCCCCCGGCCGAGCCAGCTGAACGCGACGGCTCCCTGCTCCAGGAGCCGGGTCTCGCCCCGGGCCTCGGCGGTGATGCCCACCTTGGTCATGCCGGGTCCGAACCAGGCCAGGTAGACGCGGTACGGCTGGGGATCGTCGGCGACGGTGTCGGCCGCGACCGAGTGGGCCCGGTCGAGCCGCGCGCACTCCGCGCACCGTCCGCCGGTGGCCCGGCCGGGCACGGCGGCCGTCAGGGGGCAGGGGTTGCCCCGGGCCCCCGGGCACCGCCGGAGCCCGACGGCGCGGAAGGCGAGCGGCTGCCCGTGCGCGAGCGTGCTGACCCTTCCGCCCTGCCACCGCAGCCCCGCCGTCCCGCCGTCCCAGGTGATCCCCCGGCACCGCCACTCCACGTCCGCGCCTCCCCGCCGATCCCTGTGCTCCCCGGGTGTCCAGTCTCCGTCACATCCGCTTCCAGTCCCCGGTCCGGAGCCCCCGGGGCCACCACCCGGGTGTCTTCGGCCTGGCCAACGCGCCGGCGCGGGAGGGCCGGCTCCTTCCCGACGAGTACGCGCTCTGGCGCGCCTCGAACGACTGGTACGACGCGCACCTCCCGAACCCGTCGACGACCGGTCCCACGGTCTACGACCCGGTGGTGAACCCGGGCGCCGCCGCCTGGTTCCGGACGACGGCGACCGAGGCACCGGCCCGGGTCGCCCCGTACCCGCACATCCTGCGGAATCACGGCGTGCCCTGGGTGCGCCTGGAGTCGGCGTCCCCGGGCCGGACCGTCCACGCGGACGCGTACCAGGCGGTGGCGGTGGGTCCGCCGGGCCGGGCGGACCCGTGGGTCCGGATCAGGGTAGGACGTAGATCCGGGTCCCGTCCGGCTCGGGCTCCCCGGCCTCCCTCATGCATCCGCGTTCGACGAGGAGCCGCACGCAGGCGTGGACGCGCTCGCAGGAGAGGCCGGTGCGGCGGATGACGTCCTGGGCCCGGTAGCGCACCCCGCCCCGGACGAGCCCGGGGGCGAGGCAGTCCGCCACCGTCCGCACGTCCCCGGTGATGGCCCAGGAGTCGACCAGTGCCCGCGGACTGAGCGGGCCGGCGCCGCCGGCCCCCCCGGTGCGCTGGCGGGGCACGGCGAACCGCTCCAGGGAGTCGGCGACCCTGCAGAGGCTCTGCCGGGTCTCGCGGAGCAGCTCCGCGTACTCGACCCGCTCGGCGTACACGACGGCCTGCTCGTCGAGCCGCCCTTCGAGGCGTACGAGGACGTCGACGAGTTCCGGAGGCAGGAGGAACCCGGCGTGCACCGGTGAGGGTTCGAGCCCGTACCCGCCGTACCGCTGGACGGACGCCACCACCTCGGCCACCCACGCCCGGAACGGCCCGGCCTCCGGCTTCCGGCACGCCCCGACGAGCTGGACGAGCCCCTGGAGGCTCACCATCCGCGTCGACGCCCTGATCCCGCACCGGCGGAGGAACTCCTCGTCCCCCGCGATCTCCCGCGCGGACGCCAGGCTCTCCCCGGGCAGCGCCACCGTCCGCAGCGCCTCCCGCGTTCCCCCGTACCCCAGGCGCCTGGCCACGTCCACCACCGGAAACCAGTGGGCCCCGTCCGGGGCGGTCAGCCTCCGCAGGCGCTCCCCGGTGGCGGCGTACACCACGTCATCGATGTCGATCGCGTCCATCGATCATCACCTCCGCCTCGCACGCTAGGACGAAGGCATATTCAACTGACATGCAAATCAGACAGGTTCACCCAAAAGGGGAACCTTCCGGAGTTCCCCCGGAAGCCCACCCGGCCCGGAACCCGCCCTCCGCGAGTCCTGCCGACGACCTCACGGCACCACAACGCCAAGGGCCCGGACATGATGTCCGGGCCCTTGATTCGCTGTGCACTCGGCAGGATTCGAACCTGCAACCTTCTGATCCGTAGTCAGATGCTCTATCCGTTAAGCTACGAGTGCTTGTTTTCAGTTCTTGTCTTCGCTCCCCGGTCTTTCGACCCGCTCGCGGCGACAGGAAGAACATTACATGACTGCCGCCGTCATGTGAAATCCGATCCCCCCACCCCTTGTGACCTGCGGAAACGTCCCGCGCCCGAGGGGAGGCCCGAGGGGAGGGGGAGGAGCGGGAACGACCGAAGCCCCGGCCTGGTGGCCGGGGCTTCGGTGGGGGCGGAGGCGGAGGGATTTGAACCCTCGATGGGCTTTAAGACCCAAACCGCATTAGCAGTGCGGCGCCATAGACCGGACTAGGCGACGCCTCCATGCACCTCACGCATACGCGGGTGGTGCGTGCAGATGATGACACAGGCGGACCGTGTGTCACCAATCGATTCTCACCGTACTAGCCCTCCGGGGGTCAGGGCAAAGTCCCGCCGCCCCCGTTCCCCTGCGCGTCCGGGCCCGTCCGCCCCCGCCCGCACGCCGTGTCCACCGCGCCCCGCCCGCACGCCGCACCCACCCCGCCCGCCCGGCGCACCCCGCTTGCGCAACGCCGCGGCGGCCGGAGCGTTAGAGGGATCAGAGGGGACGGAGCGGGACACGCCCTGTGCCGCGTCCGCCCGCCCACCCGCCGTACTCCGCCCGCCCGCCGCACTCCGTCCGTCCGCCCGCCATCCCCCGTCCCCCTCAAGAACCCCGCACCCCCGCGCTCCTGGAGATCCGCATGCTGCGCCGTCTCGTCCTCGCGACACTCGCCACCACCGCCGGAGCCGCCGCTCTCGGACCCCTGCCGCCGCTGCCCCTGTTCCGGGCGCCGGCGCCCGACGTGCTGACCGTGGCGGTCTCCCGGAGCGGCCATCCCGACGCCGACGGCACCTTCGAGCTGAGGTGCGAGGAGCGGGCCGGGGGCGACCACCCGGCCGCCGAGCGCGCCTGCGCGCGTCTGGCCGAGCTCGCCGCCGCGGACGAGGACCCGTTCCGCCCGGTTCCGGAGGACCGGCTCTGCACGCAGGTGTACGGCGGGCCCGTCGTCGCCCGCGTGACCGGGAGCTGGCGCGGACGGGAGGTCGACGCGCGGTTCTCCCGCGCGAACGGCTGCGAGATCGACCGCTGGGAGAACCTGGAACCGGTCCTTCCCCTCGTCCGGGGGTGACGTGCGGAGATGCGGTGCGGGAACGACGGCCGGCGGCGGCGTCCGGGAGTACCGGCCCCCACCTCCCTTAGACTCCCTTCAGTGACAGGCCGCGGTCCGAGGGGCAAGATGGGACCGGCCGGCCGACAGGCCAAGCGCGTGCAGTGCGTCAGGGAGGAAGCGTCGTCGTGAGCAGCAGGCCATCCCGGGGCGCTGCTCGCCTCGCAGCCATACTCGACGCCCTCCCCGACGGCCTGGTGCTCGTCAACTGCAACGGCACGGTCGTCAACGCCAACAGCATCGCCCTCGGCATGTTCGAGACGCCGGGCACCGCGCTCGTCGGCCGCGGTCTGCTCGACCTGCTGCCCGAGTTCGACTCGCGCCTCATCCCCGGCTCCATGCGCCGCCCCGAGAACACCGACGAGCGGGGCCGCACCAAGCCGACCCGGATGGTCGCCCGGCGCACGGACGGCGGCGAGTTCCCGGTCGAGGTGACCAGCGCCAGCCTGGAGGACGGCCGCGAGGCGTACGCCTCCCACAGCGGCTACACCGGCGACGAACTGCTCATGCTGGTCGTGCGCGACCTCACCGGCACCGTCGACACCGAGGCCGAACTCGCCCGTTCGCAACGGCAGACCGAGATGATCCTGCGCGCCGCCGCCGAGGGCGTCGTCGGCACGGACACCGACGGCCGGGTCGTCCTCGTCAACCCCGCGGCCGCCCAGATCCTCGGCTACCGCGCCGGCGAACTCGGCGGCCAGGAGCTGCACCCGCTGATCCTCGCCAAGCGGGCCGACGGCGAGCCCTTCCCGTACGAGGAGTCGCCGCTCGCCGACACCCTCAAGTCCGGCCGCAAGCACCGGGTGCGGGGGCAGGTGCTGTGGTCGAAGAAGGGCGAGCGGGTCCCGGTCGACCTGACGACCGCTCCGGTGCGGGACGGCGACCAGCTCGTCGGCGCGGTGATGACCTTCACCGACCGCAGGCCGTACGAACAGCTCGTCGAGCAGCACGCCGCCGAACTCGCCGACCGTGCCGAACGGGCGGCGGCGGAGCGGGAGGTCCAGCAGGAGCGGTACGCCTCGCTCGCCGCCCGCCACGAACAGCTGACGGCCGTCCTCGCCGAGTCGCTGCGCGGCCCCCTGGAGGAGCTGCGCGCCCAGCTCGGCACCCTCGCCGCCGACGACGCCGGGCAGCTGTGGCCCGAGGCCAATCAGGTGCTGCACCACCTCGCCGCCGGGTACGCCCGGATGACGGCGCTCGTGGACAACGTCCTGGAGTACCAGCGCCTCGACGCGGGCGCGGAGAAGCTCGACAAGCACGTCGCGCTCCTCGACGAGGTCGTGTCGGCCGGCATCGACGGGGCCGTGGAGCTGATCGGGCCCGGCCGCGCGCAGTTCGCCGTGCACGCGCCGCCCATCGAGGCCGAGGTGGACCCGGCCCGGCTCGCCACCGCCCTCGCGCACCTCGTCGCGGACGTCGCCGGAGTCGACGCGACCGGCAAGAACCGGGCCACCGCCCAGGGTTCCGTACCGGCCGACTCCACGATCGTCGTCGCGGCCGCCCAGCGCGGTGACGTCGTACGGATCGAGGTCCGCGGTCCGTACGCGGGCGGCGACCCGGTCCACGGACCCGTCGTGCGCGGGATCGTGGCGGCGCACGGCGGCGTCGTGCAGACCCACGAGGTGCCGGGCACGAGCGGTGGCGCGTACGTCCTCGAAGTACCGGTCGGCGCGGGGCGGGGCACGGTTCCCGCTCCGCCGCCCCCGGCCCGGAACGGCGGCGCGGCAGGCGGCCGCGAGGCCCTCGCCCTGCCCGCGCAGGCGTCGTCGGAACCGGTCGCCCCGCCCGCCGCCGCGCCGCCCGCGCCCGGCACGCCGTCGGCGCCCCTCGCGCCGTCCGCGTCCGGTCCCGGCGCGGACGCGGCCGCGGAAGTCCCCGGCGGAGGGCGGCGGCGGGCCCGGCGCGGTTCCACGGACGCCTTCCTGGAGGGCCCGGTCGTGCCCGAGGACGACGCTCCGGCCGGGTCCGGCGGCCGTCGCCGGGCCCGTGCGGGAGGGGCCGCCACGGCGGCCGACCTGATCCCGGCCCAGCAGAACGCGCCCGCTTCCGCTCCTTCCGTTCCCGGCGCGACCGGTCCGGCCGGCGCGCCGGTGGAGCCCACCGGGCGCCGCCGGGGCCGGCCCGCCGAGGGCTCCGTCGTGACCGCCGCCGAGGGGGCGCAGGGACGTGCCGCGCTCGGCGCGGCCGTACCGCCGCAGGGCGTCCCCGTCGAATCGGCGGGCGCTCCCGCCCTGGCCCGTGCCCTGCCGGCCGTCGCCTCCGAGGAGGCCCCGGCGCGGCCGAGCGGGCGCCGACGGCGCGCGCTGGCCGCCGCGCAGGAACGGGCGGCCGCCGCCGAGGCCGGGCCCCGGACCCCGTTCGCGCTGCCGCCCGCCGACGCCGACCGCGAGGCGCCCCTCCCCGCCGCTCCCGTGACCGGTCCGCCGGTCTCCGACGAGGGGGGGTACGAGGCCGTACGGGCGCTTCCGGACGCCGGTCGCACGCCGCAGTCGCCTTCCCCGGCGCCTCCGCCGCCCGCGCAGCCCCTGCCGCAGGCCCCGCCGGTTCCGATGCCGGGACCGGCCCCCGCCCCGGCCCCCATGCCCGTGGAGCCGACCGGGCGCCGCCGGGCCGTCACGCCCCCGCCGCCGGAGGCACAGCCCGGCACCGACGCCGTCTCCGCCACCGGTACCGGCTCCGTACCGCTGCCGCCCGAGCTGCCCATGCCCAGGGAGGCGACCCGCGGGACCCACGGGCGGGCGTTCAGCGTCCGGACCCTGGGGCAGGGCGTTCCGTTCGTCCCGGCGGCTCCGCAGGCCGCGCCGAACCCACCGGCCCCGCAGATGCCCCGGGCCGTCCCGCCGACCCCGCAGGCTCCCCCCGCCGCCCCGCCCGTCCCGCCGGCCCCTCCGGTGCCCGGTGCCCCCGCTTCCGGGGCCCCCTCCAACGGCTCCGGGCGCCGGCGCAGGCTCGCCGCCCCGCCCGAGGTGGACCCGCCGGTCCCGTCGGCGCTCCCCGCTCCGGCCGGACCCGACGCCGGGCCGCACCCGCATCCGCCGGCGCAGGCGTATCCGCAGCCGGAGACCGCGTCCTCCGCGCCCGAAGGCCGCGCGTACGCCATAGGGGCGCCCGCCGAGGGTTCCGCGGAGGGCCCCGAGCCGCTCGACGGTCCGGGTGGCGCGGTCGAGGTCGCCAACCGGCCCGCCCCGCGCCCCGTGGACGACGAGCTCCCCCCGGAGCCGCTGGACAACCCGCGCCGGCTGCTCGTCTGGCCCGCGCCCGACGTCTCCACCCAGCAGGCGCTGAGCGACCGCGGCTACCGGCCGGTGATCGTCCATTCCCGTGAGGAGGTGGACGCGCAGATCGCCGCCTTCCCGGCCGCGCTCTTCGTGGACCCGCTGACCGGACCCATCACCCGTACCGCGCTCCAGTCCCTGCGCCAGGCCGCCGTCGCGGCCGAGGTGCCGGTGCTGCTCGCGGCCGGGCTGGGGCAGGCGTCCCGGGAGGCGGCGTACGGCGCCGATCCCGCCGTGCTCCTCAAGGCGCTCGCGCCGCGCGACAGCGAGCAGCACCCGTCCCGGGTCCTCCTCATCGAGGAGAACGAGGACATCTCGGAGGCGCTGGCGGCCACCCTGGAGCGGCGCGGGATGCAGGTGGCGCGGGCCGCCACGGACACCGAGGCGGTCGCCCTCGCCGCGCAGACCCGGCCGAACCTCGTGGTGATGGACCTGATGCAGGTGCGCCGCCGCCGGGCCGGGATCATCGACTGGCTGCGCGCGAACGGCCGGCTCAACCGCACCCCGCTCGTCGTCTACACCTCCGCCGACCTCGCCGGGGACGAGCTGCCGGGGCTGTCCTCGGGCGAGACGGTGCTCTTCCTGGCCGAGCGCTCCAACAGCGCCGAGGTGCAGGCCCGTATCGTCGACCTGCTCGCGAAGATCGGCACCAACTAGAACGGCGGGAGGGGGAGGGCGCGCGGCCCTCCCCCTCCCTCACTCCCGCCCGGCTACAGCCGGGTCACGTCCAGTCCGCCCTCCGCGTACTGCTTGCGGATGACCTTCTTGTCGAACTTGCCGACGCTCGTCTTCGGCACCGTCGGTACGACCGCCCACCGTTCCGGCAGCTGCCACTTGGCGATGCCGCCCTCCGTCGCGAGGAAGTCCCTGAGCGCCTCGTAGTCCGCCGTCGCCCCCTCCTTGAGGACGACGGTCGCGAGCGGGCGCTCGCCCCACTTCTCGTCCGGGACGGCGACGACGGCCGCCTCGGCGACCTCCGGGTGCGCCATGAGCGCGTTCTCCAGCTCGACGCTGGAGATCCACTCGCCGCCGGACTTGATGACGTCCTTGGCACGGTCGGTGAGGGTGAGGAAGCCGTCGGGGCTGATCACGCCGACGTCGCCGGTCTTGAGCCAGCCGTCCGCGCTGAACTTGTCCTCGGGGCGGAGCGGTTCGCCGTCCACGCCGCTGTAGTACGCGCCCGCGATCCAGGTGCCGCGCACCTCCAGCTCACCGGCCGACTCGCCGTCCCAGGGCAGGTGCTCTCCGGAGGGACCGACGAGGCGTGCCTCGACACCGGACGGGAAGCGGCCCTGCGTGACGCGGTACGGCCACTCCTCGTCGGCGGTGAGGCCGGCCGGCGGGTGGGCCATCGTGCCCAGCGGGGAGGTCTCGGTCATGCCCCAGGCGTGACAGAGGCGGACGCCGAGCTTGTCGTACGCCTCCATGAGGGAGGGCGGACAGGCCGCGCCGCCGATGGTGACCTGGGCCATGGAGGAGAGGTCGCGCGGGTTGGCGGTGACCTCGGCGAGCAGGCCCTGCCAGATGGTGGGGACGGCGGCCGCGTGGGTCGGCTTCTCACGCTCGATCATGTCGGCGAGCGGGGCCGGCTGGAGGAAACGATCCGGCATGAGCATGTTGATGCCGGTCATGAAGGTGGCGTGCGGCAGGCCCCACGCGTTCACGTGGAACTGGGGCACCACGACCAGGGTCGTGTCCTTGGCGGTGAGGCCCATCGACTCGGCCATGTTCACCTGCATGGAGTGCAGGTAGATCGAGCGGTGGGAGTAGACGACGCCCTTCGGGTCGCCCGTGGTGCCGGAGGTGTAGCACATGGCCGCGGCGGTGCGCTCGTCCAGTTCCGGCCACGCGTACGTGGTCGGGCGGCCGGCGATCAGCTCCTCGTAGTCGTGCACGCGCGGCGCGACGCCGTCCAGGACGGAACGGTCGCCGGGCCCCGCGACCACGACGTGCTCGACCGTCGGCAGGTGCGGGAGCAGCGGGGCGAGGAGGGGGAGCAGCGAGCCGTTGACGATCACGACCCGGTCGACGGCGTGGTTGACGATCCACACCAGCTGCTCGGGGGGAAGGCGGAGGTTGAGGGTGTGGAGGACGGCGCCCATGGAGGGGATCGCGAAGTACGCCTCGACGTGCTCCGCGTTGTTCCACATCAGGGTCGCGACCCGCTGGTCGCCGGTGACGCCGAGTTCGTCGCGCAGGGCGTTGGCCAGCTGGTGCGCGCGGGTCCCGGCCTCGGCGAACGTGCGCCGCTGCGGCTCGGACTCACCCGTCCAGGTGGTGATGGTGGACTTCCCGTGAATCGTCATCCCGTGTTCGAGGATGCGGCTCACGGTCAGCTGTACGTCCTGCATGGTGCTGTACACGGGGCGTCCTCCCGATGGGCGCTACGTGGCAGTAAGGGTGTGGAGATTCTGCGCACGTACCGCGTGGTATGTCACTACCTGGGAGTACGGAAATTGCCAGCGATTACTGGCACGGGGAAAGCCGAAAAGGGCGGGCGGGCCCTTTCCCCACCATTTCCCGCGCTCCTTCCGCCCCACGGGGAGGTTCCGGCGGGCTCCCGGGACGTACGAGGAGGTGCGGGCGGGCTCCCGGACCGCGCAGGGGGTGCCCCGGGGTCTCCCTACCGTACGGGGTACAGCTCCGGGTCCTCCCGGAGTTTGCCGAGCGCCCTGGACACCGCGCTCTTGACCGTGCCGACCGACACCCCCAGCACCTCGGCCGTCCGGGCCTCGCTCAGGTCCTCGTAGTACCGCAGGACCACCATCTGGCGCTGCCGCTCCGGCAGCTTGAGCACCGCTCGCCACATCGCGTCGCGCAGCGCCTGCCGCTCCGCCGGGTCCGTCCCGGGAAGACCGGCGGGCTCGGGCAGCTCCTCGCACACGAACTCGTCGACCTTGCGCTTGCGCCACTGCGACGTACGGGTGTTCAGCAGCGCCCGGCGCACATAGCCGTCCAGGGCGCGGTGGTCCTCGATGCGCTCCCAGGCGACGAAGGTCTTGGCGAGCGCGGTCTGGAGGAGATCCTCCGCGTCCGACGGGTTGGCCGTCAGGGAACGCGCGGTACGCAGGAGCACGGGGCCGCGCGCCCGCACGTACGCGGAGAAGGTCGGATACGACGCGTACTGCGAGGCACCGGCGCAGACGGGGCCAGAGGGTGGCGGAGTCATGACTCCACGCTAGGAGGGGAGGGGCGCCCGGCGGATCGGCCCCAGGTCCCGAACCGCCGTCCGCCTCAGGTCGGAGGGACGGGGACGGCCGGACCTCCTGTGGGTGGAGGCCCCGCCCGCCCGGCTCAGGGTCCGGTACGGTCCCGCGCCGCGACGCCACGGGTGACGGCGGGACGGGCGACGGGCGCGTCCACGGCGTTGCGGTCGATCACGAGACGGTGGCCGCCGTACGACTCGGAGACGTTGCCCGCGTACTGGTGGATCCGGGCGTGCGGCGTCCAGGCGGCCGGGGACAGCACGGCCTCGGTGGCCGGCGAGGGCTGCCCCGTCCAGCGCGCGAACCACATCACGGAAGGCAGGTCCTGCGTACCCGCCTTCCGCTGCGCCTCCATGTCCCGCACCCCGGTGTCCGCGCTGCTGTAGAAGCCGGGGAGGTAACCGAGGCGCCGCACCTCCCGGTTCCAGCCGCGAACGAAGGTGAGGGTGGTCGCGGCACAGGGCGCGTCACCCCGGCGGTAGGACTCGATGTCCAGGTAGAGCGGACTGCTCGTCCCCAGACCCAGGGCGCGCGCCGCCCGCACTGCTTCGCCTCCTTCTGCGGTGCCCTGCTCCCAGGGGCTGCTTCCGATGGCGAAGGGCTTCTTGGCGGGAGCCTCGACGCACGGCGCCTGCGAGCCGACGAAGACCGGCAACAACCGCCAGCCCATGGCATGGACCGAGTCGACCCAGCCGGGACCGAGCTCCCGCTGGCCGGGACAGCCCCGGCCCCGCCCGGCGAAATAGATCCCGACGGCCCCGTACGGCGAACCCCGCCAGGCCCTCATCACCTCGAGGGACGGCGCCTCGCAGGTGTCGAACGCTTTGCCGGTGAAGTAGGCGGGGGTGGCGCCGTCGGAAACCTCGGGAGCGGCGGCCCCGGAGACGGCTCCCGCAGCCGCTCCCGACCGCGCCTCGGCACCGGCCGACGCGGGGACGGCAGCCGATGCCGGGCCCGCGCCGGGGGCCGGGCCCGCGCCGGGGGCCGGGGCGGTGCCGGGGGTCGGGGCGGTGCCCGGGCGCGGACCGGTGCCGGACGCGGGAGCGGCAGCCGGTGCCGGGGGGCCGGGTACCGCCGGAGTGCTGAGGAGGGCCGTCCCGGCCGCCGCCACCACCAGGGCGGCGGCCACGGCTCGCGCCCGGGCGAACGGCATCACCCGTCGTACGGCGGGGGCCGGCACGGCAGCCGGTGCGGAAGCGGGGCCCGGGGGAGATCGGAACGTGGGCGGCGTACTCGTACTCATGCCGTGAGTGAAGGGCCGGTCACGCCACCCGGCCACCGCTGGAGCCGCCGCCTCAGCCGTCCGTGCCCAGGATCAACCCGGACGTGGGAACCTCGCCTCCCGCCACGCCCCACCCCGACCCCGGCCCGGATCACTCCGCATGTTCGCTCCGGACCGTTCGGCGTGCCCACCCCCAGACCGCTCCGATGCGCCCGGCCCTCTCCGCGTCCAGGAGACCGGTCCCCGCCGAATCCCCGGCATGGGCTCCCCCTGCTCCCCGCCCTTCGGCGGCTCGTGGGCACGACGTTCCGCTCCCGCCCCCGGCGAAGAAACGTCGTACGAACCGCCGTTCACGCTCCTTTCTCCCGTCGATTCGGCCCCCTCTCCCACCTCGCCTCCCCCGCCCTCCCTCACGGAGAGAAGTTGGCCGTCGGGCGGGACCGGACCGTTCCGACGAAGTTCACGGTGGCGGTGAGGCGGACGGCACGGTTGTACGCCGCGTCCCTTTCCGTCCTGCCCGTTCTCCTCACACCTGCCGCTGTCATGCCTGTTCCCCTCATGTCTGTCCTCCGAAAATCGAATACCGGTAACGCCGCACGGAACTGTTCTGAAGGCGGGGGGCCGTAACAAATGGACGAAGTACTGCTGAGACAAGATGTTTTCGAGACCACCGACCGGCCGCTCCGGTCACCCCGGCCACTCCGGCCTTCCTGTTCGACCTCGCGAGAACAGAGTTGCCCACGGGACACCCGGTGAACCCCCGGCTTCTCCTGATTACCTCGCAAGCGTGAGGCTCGGCGGTTAAACCTCACCGGCACGGAAGAACCGCAGTTCACGGCACGGAGCGACCGGAACGGAACGCCCCGGTTGCCGGAGCGAACCCCCTTTCCTCAGCCGGTGTTCAGCGTTCCGTTTCCCTGGGCGCGTCGCCCAGGGCCGCCTCGAAAGCCGAGTGGGCGGACTCGTCGAAGAGCACGAACCGCACCTCTTCGACCTCCGTGCGGGCCGCCCGTACCGTCTCGACGGCGATCCGCGCCCCGTCCGCCATCGGCCATCCGTAAACACCCGTGGACACAGCGGGGAACGCGACCGTGCGGGCTCCCAACTCGTCGGCCACCCGCAGCGATTCCCGGTAGCAGGAGGCCAGCAGTTCCGAGCGGTCCTCGTCCCGCGACCAGACCGGGCCCACCGTGTGGATCACGTGCCGGGCGGGCAGCCGGCCCGCCGTGGTCGCCACGGCCCGCCCGGTCGGCAGCCCCTTTCCGTAGTGCGAGCTCCTCAACTTCCGGCAGTCATCGAGGATTTCCGTGCCGCCCTTGCGGTGAATGGCACCGTCGACGCCCCCTCCGCCGAGCAGGGAGGAGTTCGCGGCGTTGACCACCGCGTCCACCGCCTCCTCGGTGATGTCCCCCCGTACGAGCACGACACGCATCTCGCTCTCCTGTCTTCCGGGCGCCCCGAAGGGCCGGGGCGCTGCCACCCCTACCACTTCCCCGCCCCTGAACCACCACTCCGGAGAGAGGATCGGCCCGCTCCCCGGAGGGATGCATACGTACGGGATGACGTGGGACGTAGCCGCGTCACACGTATGGGTGGGTATCGATGGCCCGGGAGCGGGTACGGGGCCGCCGTGACGGCCGGGCCGAACGAACCCGGCGGAGTCCGTCCCGAGAAGCGAAACAGCCGGTGAGAAAGGCATTTCCGGCTCTCATCGATCCACGGCATGCGCGTGTCTAACCCTCGACGGACGCCTAAATTGTTCAGAATGTCACCTACTGCCCCAGTTGAAACTACGAAGTTTCGTTGCCTAGGAGCGTGTCATGCAGGTTCGCAGGTGGCTCCCCGACCAGCCCACCAGCATCGGCCGCCATGACTGGCCGGACGAGGGCGTCGAGGGAACACATCTGCGACTGCGGGCCGGCTCCATCGTCGTACTCGACCGGCAGGCCTGGCGGGTCCTGGAGATCACCGGGTACCCCGGCAACCAGTGGCCGGAAGCATACGAGAAGGCGTGGCGCGAACACGTGGAGCTGTGGTGGCACGCCAACGAGCTGCGCCGGGCCAACAACCAGGCGGTCAAACCCGCCCCGGAGCGCGCCGAGTTCTACAAGCGTCCGGTGGTGCTCGTCCTGCGCAACGACAACCTGCCCCGGTCCGCGCCGAAGCACTGGTGCGCCCCCGCCAGCCAGGACTGGCAGGTCCTGCCCGAGCACTACGCGATCTGCCGCGCCTGCGGCGAACTGCCGCCCTGCCACCACGGTGAGTACCCGCGTGAGGAAGGTCCCCGCAGGCCGGAGCAGAGCGGCGGCATCCCGTTCCTGGTGCCGCAGGGCTGCTGCATGGGGTGCGCCGAACAGATCAAGCCACGCATGCGGACCGTACGGTTCCCGGGACCCAACCTCTGGTACCCGGACCTCGGCGAGGACACGGCGGTCTTCCACGCCCGGTCCTCCTGCGAGGACCAGGTGGAGTGCTACCGCACGCAGTGGCAGAACGAGTACGAGCCGCCGACCGCCTCCTCCGGCACCTCGGCGTTCCCCGGGTTCGACCACTTCGTCCTTCCCCGGGCCCGCCATTCCCAGCAGCAGCCGCCGGCCCCCCAGCACCAGGTCTCCCACGCCCAGGCGCAGTCACACGCCCAAGCCCATGGGCAGGAGCGGCCACAGGCGTCCCAGCAGTCGCCGCAGCAGACGCAGAGTCCTCAGGTCCAGCACTCCCAGGCGCAGAACTCCCCGACGCAGGGCTCCCCGGCGCACAGCTCCCCGACACAGGGCTCCCCGGCACAGAATTCCCCGGCCCCGCTCATGGCCCCGCACGCCCAGGGACTCCCCCCGGTGTCTCCGCCGCCCCCGCACCCCGGGGACGAGACGCACACCGTCCTGGCGGCCGGTTCCGGCCTCTTCTCCCCCTCCTTCGAGGGCTACCGTCCGGACCCGGACCGCTATCCGCAGCCTCCGGCCGCCCCGCCGGGCGACCCGGACCGCTACCCGGCCCCCTCGGCCGTCCTCGTGACGGACCCGGGCCCCACGGGGCCCGCGATCCGGGCGGCGGAGGAGCTGAGCCGCACCCTGACCGACCGTCCGGCCTTCCACAACGCGGAGCAGGCGGCACGCGTCATCGAGGAACTCACGGCGGCGGTCCGCAACATCGCCCTCTGCCTCAACAACCCCCCGGCCCGCAACCACTCCTGAAGCCGCCCCGTCCGGCAGCCCGCTTCCGACCCGTGCCGGCCCTGCCGCCCCGGGACCACCGCCGGGCGGATCCCCGTCGTCCCGGCCCGTGGCGCCGGCCGGTCCCCTCACGAAGAAGGGGCGCCCCCGTATGAGGGGCGCCCCTTCCGGCCGGCGCACGCGCCGGTCCACTGCCGCGGTGGGTGTGGGATTTGAACCCACGGTGACTCTCGCCACGACGGTTTTCAAGACCGTTCCCTTAGGCCGCTCGGGCAACCCACCCCGCGCCGCCGGTGAGTCACGGGCGGCGCGGGAGACAGCCTAGCCGGTCAGCTGTCGCCGGTGCGTTCGCCCAGGACGACGGTGGTCGTGGCGCTCCTGCCGTCGCGCTCGTAGGTGATCTTCACCGAGTCGCCCGGCTTGTGCGTCCAGATCTCGCTGATGAGGGTGGGGCCGCTGTCGATCTGGCGGTTGCCGAAGCCGGTGATCACGTCGCCCGGCTTCAGGCCCGCCTTCGCGGCGGGACCGTCCGGGGTGACCGAGGGCGTGCCGCCGGTGCCCTGCGGGGCGATCATGGCGCCCTCGCCCTTCTCGTTCATGTTCACGGTCGCCCCGATGACCGGGTAGACCGGCTTGCCCGTCCTGATGAGCTGCTGGGCCACGTTCTTCGCCTGGTTCACCGGGATCGCGAAGCCGAGGCCGATCGAACCCGCCTGGGACTGGCCGAAGCCGCTGCCGGTGGACTGGATCGCGGAGTTGATCCCGATCACCGCGCCCCCGGCGTCGAGCAGCGGGCCACCGGAGTTGCCCGGGTTGATGGAGGCGTCCGTCTGCAGCGCGCTCATGTACGAGTTGCCGCCGCCCGAACCGTCGCCGGAGGCGACCGGGCGGTTCTTGGCGCTGATGATGCCCGTCGTCACCGTGTTGGACAGGCCGAAGGGCGCTCCGATCGCGATCGTGGAGTCGCCGACCGCCACCTTGTCGGAGTCGCCCAGCGGCAGCGGCTTCAGGCCCTTCGGAGCGTTCGTGAGCTTCAGTACCGCCACGTCGTACCCCTCGGCCCGGCCGACGACCTCCGCGTCGTACGTCTTGCCGTCGGAGAAGGTCACGGAGAGCGTGCCGCCCTCCGCCGCAGACGCCACCACGTGGTTGTTGGTGACGATGTGGCCCTCCTGGTCGTAGACGAAGCCCGTGCCCGTGCCCCCCTCGCCCTGCGAACCGCCCGACTTCGCCTGGATGGTGACCACGCTCGGCAGCGCCTTCGCCGCGACCGCCGCGACCGTTCCCGGTTCGCGCTTGAAGGAGGCCGGGGCCTCGCCCGAGGAGACGGTGGTCGAACCGGCGCCGTCGTCGTCCCGCTGGGCCGCCCAGTAACCGATGCCGCCGCCGACGCCGCCCGCGAGGAGCGCCGCCGCGAGGACGGCCGCCACGAGGCCGCCGGCACGCCCGCGCGGCGCGGCGGGGGGTGCGGGTGCGTGCGGGACGCCCCAGGCCGGGGCGGTCGGCGGGGGAGGCGGCCAGCCGCCCGCCGAAGCCGGGGCGGGGGAGGCGGGGCCGTTCGGAGCGTGGGCGTGGGCCGGGGCTCCGGGAGCGTGGGCCGGGACGGCCGGCTCGGAGGGGTGTCCCCCGGTCGTCCCGGGGGCGTGGGCCGGGGCCGTCGGGGGGGTGGGAGGCGTCGGAGGGGCGGACGGAGCAGCCGGGTCCCCCGGAACCGCCTGGCCCTCGTTCTCGTTGCTCACAACTCGCTCTCCTCGTTGACTGCGTTCGACTGCGTTCGACGTTCGACTTCGTGTGCCCGTGCGTGCCGTGCGTGAACGCCCTCGGCCTCGCGGGCCGGACCACTCCGGTCCCCAGGGTGCCGCCCTCAGCTTTTCCCACCGTGCGTCAGGCCGCCGTAAGGCGGAGCTGTGCGTTCGCGCCCCTTCCTTTATATACGGACAGAACGGGCTCCCTCCGGCGTGCTCGCCGCACCCCGCCAATGGCACCATGACGCGGTGACTCACGCACGGCAGCACCCGAACCGCGTCCCCCTCCAGGTCGTCGCCCATCGTGGAGCATCCGAGGACGCACCGGAACACACCCTGGCCGCCTATGTGAAGGCCATCGAGGACGGCGCCGACGCCCTGGAGTGCGACGTCCGGCTCACCGCCGACGGGCACCTCGTCTGCGTCCACGACCGGCGCGTCGACCGCACATCCAACGGCCGCGGCGCCGTCTCGGCCCTCGAACTCGCCGATCTCGCCGAGCTGGACTTCGGCACCTGGAAGGGGCGGAGCGAGTCGGAGGAGAGCCCCGACCGGCGGTCGCCGGGGGCCACCTCCGTCCTCACCCTGGAACGCCTCCTGGAGCTGGTCTCCGACGCCGGGCGGCGGGTCGAGCTGGCCATCGAGACCAAACACCCCACCCGCTGGGCGGGGCAGGTCGAGGAGCGGCTGCTCCAGCTCCTGAAGCGGTTCGACCTGCACGCGCCCGCGTCCCCCGAGGACTCCCCCGTACGGATCATGAGCTTCTCGGCCCGTTCGCTGCAGCGGATCGCCGCCGCCTCGCCGACGCTGCCCACCGTCTCCCTCGCCCAGTTCGTCTCGCCCCGGCTGCGGGACGGGCGGCTCCCCGCCGGTGCGCGCATCGCGGGCCCCTCGATCCGGATCGTCCGGAACCACCCCACCGTGATCCTGCGGCTCCAGAAGGCCGGGCACCAGGTCCACGTCTGGACGGTCGACGGGGACGAGGACGTCGAGCTCTGCGCGCGACTCGGCGTGGACGCGATCATCACCAACCGCCCCAAGCAGGTGCTGGCCCAGCTGGGACGCGGCTGAGCCCCCTCGCCCTCCCTCCGTTTCCCTCCCTTCCGCCCCTTTCGCACCGCCAGACAAAGGGGACAACAGGGGTCACGGAGAGTGCACCGGCGCGTTCCAGGCGTACGCGATCGTCACTAGTGCCTCATCGAACGCCGATTGGCCGGTTTCCGGTCCAGGTCATCGGGGCATCCACACGGTGGCGTGGGGGCAAAGGAGGTCTCGGGGGTGGCGTTGGTGGTGGCACAAGAGGTGCCCACGTCGTCGAGCATGGCCGTGCCTCATGGTCCTGCGGGCGTGGGTGAGGCGCGACACCGGATGCGGGACGAGCTGTACCGCAGCGGGGTGGCCGAATCGGTCGTCGACGACGCGGTGCTGATCCTTTCCGAACTGCTCAGCAACGCCTGCCGGTACGGCAGGCCGCTGGGCCGGGCGGATCGTGGCGACGGGGACGTACGGGCGGCCTGGCGGGTCGACCCGGCGGGCGGACTGCGGGTCGAGGTCACCGACGGCGGTGGCCCGACGCGGCCCGTCCCGTCGACGCCCTCCGTCACCGCCCGGGGCGGTCGCGGGCTGAACATCATCAGCTCGCTGGCCCAGGACTGGGGCGTACGGGACAGCGCGACCGGCGAGGTCACCGTCTGGGTGGTGGTCACCGAGGGGCACCGGCGCGAGGACTTCGCGGCACGCGTCGGCGGCGGTTCGGGGTTCGACTTCCTGGACGCGTACGACGACCTGGACTGAGACCGGGTCCCCGGAGGGCCCGGCGGCCCCCGGGACCCGCACCTCCCGGGGCCCCGGGGCGGGGCCTCGCCGGTACGGGGCCCACGCGGGTCCCGTACCGGCTTCTCCGGGCCTCCGGGATGCCGCCTCCCGGCCGTCCGTCCTCCACGGACGACGGCCCGCCTGAAGGGGTGCGGAAGCCGGGGCGGCTAGGCTCGCGCCCGAAACAGCACCGCCGTACCAGCGCGGCGCCGCCGTGACGAGCACGGTGGCGTCGTACGGGTACGGCGCCGCCGCGATCGGGAGAAAGCCACACCATGGCCAAGAAGCGCCCCCAGACGAAGGCCGGCAAGACCGGCCAGGCACAGGTCACGAGCGGGGAGGTCCCGGTCGTCGGCGCGCGCGAGCCGTGCCCGTGCGGTTCGGGCCGCCGCTACAAGGCGTGTCACGGCCGGGCCGCCGCGCACGCCGTGACCGAACTCGTCCAGCGCCCCTTCGAGGGCCTGCCCGGCGAGTGCGACTGGGTCGCGCTGCGCGAGCTGGTGCCCGCCGCCACCGCGCCGCTCGCCCTGAAGGGCGGGCTGCCGGAGGGCGTGCCGTCCGTGACGCTCGCGACCGTCCTGCCGATGGCGTGGCCGGCGCTCCGCCGGGACGACGGCTCCGTCCTGCTCGCCCTGCAGAACGAGTCCACCTCCGGCGACCTGGCCCGCGACCTCGCCGACACCCTCCAGCGCGCTCTGGACGCCGAGCCGGGCACCCCGATCCCCGCGCGCCGGGTCCCGGCCGAGGGGCCGCGCCTCCAGGACCTGCTGGACACGGACGCCGCGTTCGCCCCGGAGGTCCACACGGGCTTCGAGTTCTGGATCCCGCAGTCCGCGGACGGCGCCGACCCGGAGGTCGCCGCCTCTCTGGAGCGGGCCAACGCCGCCGCGATCCCGACCGTCAGGCTGACGGGCGTCGACTCCGCGTACTGGTGCGAGACCCCGGACAAGAACCACCTGCGCTGGGTCATGCCGTACCCGGAGGAGAAGCTCCTCGACGCGCTCGCGCGGCTCCAGGCGGCCGGCGCCACCTCTCTCGGCCCGGACACCCGGCTCGTCGGCTCCTTCCGCGCCCACGGTCTGGTGGTGCCGGTGTGGGACCTGCCGACGTCCATGACCGCCGAGGAGTGCGAGAAGCCGGCCGCCGAGTTCGCCGAGCGGCTGTCCGGGGCGCTCGCTTCGGACGCCCCGCTCACGGCGGAGGAGCGACGGGCGCGCGGCGGCCTCACGAACCGTCAGGTCACTCTCAGCTGACGCCCCGGGCGGTATTGGTGACGGGCAGACCGACCAGTCGGTGACTTCTGCCACAACCCGGTCTTCGGACACGTAAATCCCTGTCCGAATAACCCGGATCGAATTTGCGAACAGCAGATCTCTTGTTACCGTTCAGGAAGCCCGGTCGCTGGTGCATCCCCCGTCGCCAGCGACCGGGCCTTTCCATGTCCGCTTCCGGTCGCCCGAAGCGTTCGACGTTCAACTCCCCTCACTCTGCGTCGCGTTGCCGTAGACCCTGAGCAGCGGCGGAGCGTCTCCGACATCGCCGGCGCCGGTGAATTCCGCCACCGCCGTATAGGCCACCGTCTTGTTCCCGCCGGGCCCCCCAGGACGTTTCCCGCGCTCGGTTCATCCCGCGCCACGGTGCGCGACGCATCCGGAGGGTTCGGTTCCCGTACACCGTGCCGGATGGGAAACACGTCGATTTCACGACCGGTCCTGTTCCGGTCGTACGGACGCGCCCGGACGCCCATGCTTTCTTTCCGGACACAGGTCCGCGCCTCCGTCCCTTCCGGAAAGGCGAGTTCCGGCCCGTGGGACGTGATCCTCGCGGGAGGGACGGGTGGGAGGGAAGAGACGGAAGGCGCGGAGGGCCCGGCGTACGGAAGGGGCCGGCGCACGGGAACCCCGCGCGGGGAGGCCCGGACTGCGGAGGTCCGGTCCGGGGCTCCCGGGACGCCTCCGTCACCGGTCGCCGTCCGCCGCCGTTCTCCACGGCGGCGGGACACGGGCGGCGAGCGGCCCGCTCTCAGTACGCCAGCCGGCTCCCGCCGTCCGGCGTGCTCGTGCTCGCCTCGACCAGGGCGTCGACCACCGCCTCGACGTCCGGCAGCCACGGCCGGGCCGAGCCGGCGAGCGGTGCCCGCTCCCACCGCACCCGGCCGGTCCCCGCGACCGAGGGCGGCAGCAGCAGATAGCCGCCCTCGCCGTGGAACCGCAGCGAACTGGGCACGCCGTCCTTCGCGTACAGCAGCTCGCCCAGCCGTTCCAGCCCGTACGGGGCGACGAGGATCGACCAGCGGGTCGGGGTCGCGACCACCGGACCGAGCCGCATGCCCGTCGCGTCGAGCGCGGCGAGGGCCCGCGCGCCCGCGGCCGCCGGCAGGCTGACCGCGCAGGGCGCGCGGCCGCCCGTGGCGAGCACCACGGGGGCGTCCGGACGCGTGGTCCACCACCAGCGGATCATGCGCTCGTCCGTGGTGGCCGCGAGCAGGCCGGGGTCGTAGGGGTGCGCGCCGGGCACCACGCAGTCGGGGTCGGGGCAGCGGCAGACGGCCCCCGCGACCGCCCGGGACGGCCCCTCCGGGTCCACGGCCGCCCAGGGCCTGGGGGGCGTGGCCGTCCGGGGTGCTTCCTCCAGGCCCGCGCCCGGCAGGACGGGCCAGTTCCACTCGGCGCCGAAGGTGACCGCCGCGTCGAGCCGTGCGGACCTCGCCTTGCGCCGGAACCGGAGCCTGCGTCGCCTTCCGGGGATCTCGCGCATGAGCGCTCGTTCCTTTCCGTTGAACGCCGAATTCTCATCACGTCGTGTCACGCTGTGTCATGTCATGTACGGAACTCTTCACCGTGCGAACAGCGCGTACCGGGTCGGTGAGGACCGGACCGCTTCGGAGCGGGGCCGGCCGGACCGGGGATCGAGGGGAACCCGGTGGAGCCAGGGGTGGAGCCCGGTGGAGCCAGGTCAGAGCCAGAGCGGTTCAGAACACGTTCCCCGCCGTCCGGTGGCGGGCGGCGGCCTGCGGCATGAAAGACGCCGGGGTCCCGCATCACGTTCCGGGGCGCTGCGACTGCCCCTGCCTGTCACCGTCTACGTACCCAGGACGCTCGGAATGACGCGCCTTCAAACGACGTCAGTCGACCGCAAAAGGTGCACACCGGGGACAATTTTCAGCCAACTTCTCTCGCACTTCAACCCTTCTGCGCAGTCTCTCGGACACCACAAGTCCCATGGGGACAATGCTGGACATCGCTCCTCTTCTGCGTGTACATGTGGGTACATCGAGCGGCGCAGGATGACATGGGGGTTTGCCATGCAATGGCCTCGAACGCACCGGTCGGAAAGTCGGCCGACATGAGCGCCCCGCACATCCCGAAAGTGGCTGGAATCGATTCACCTGTTCCCGTGCCACCGCACACTACGGCCTCTCGCGCCGGAGTCCCCCCGGCCGCTCCTCCCTCCGACGCGGCCCTTCCGCCCGGGATCCTGATCCAGGACCGGCTCGCCTCCTGGGTCTCCGACCTCACCACCCTCCACGAACTCACCGAGCGCCTGATCAGGACCTCCTCCCTCGACACGGCCCTGCGCGAGATGCTCGACGCCGGAGCCGCCCTCGTCGGCGCCCGCCGGGGCATGGCCGTCCTCGACCCCGCCGACGGCCTCGGCCCCACCAGCACCATCGGCCTCGGTCTCGCCCACTCCGACCTCGGCGTCATCGAGACCGTCCCGCACGGCGCGGGGAGTTACGAACGCCTCCTCGACGGCCTGCCCGGTCCCGGACGGCCGGGAGGCGAGCGCCCCGGCACCGGCCTCCCCGTTTCCGCACCGCCCGCTTCCGCACCGCCCGCTCCCGAACCGCCCGACGCCGTCCGTCCCGGCTCCGCCCGCCCCGCGTGCGTACCCGACCCGATCGCCATCCGTGACGTCCGCACCGAGGAGGGCCTCGACCCGCGCCACCGCGAGGTCGCCGCCCGGCTCGGCTACGCCGCCAGCTACGCCCTCCCCCTCGCCACCGAGGAGGCCGGCCGGCTCGGTGCCGCCGTCTGGTTCTACGACGAGCCCGCCGAACCCGACGAGCGCCGGCGGCACCTCATCGGGCTCTACGGCCGCTTCGCCACCGAACACCTGGCCCGGCTCCTCCAGGTCGAGCGGGCCCGCGCCCGGCTGGCCGCCGTCGCCGAGGAACTGCTGCCCAGCCGTCTCCCCCGCGTCCCCGGCGTCCGGCTCGCCGCCCGCCACCACACCGGGCCCCGGGGCGGCGGCGACTGGTACGACGCGCTGCCACTGCCCGAGGGCGCGCTCGGTCTCGCCGTCGGCTCCGTCACCGGGACCGGGCCGGGCGCGCTCGCCGCCATGGGCCGGCTGCGCGCCTCCCTCCGGGCGTACGCGGTGATGGAGGGCGAGGACCCGGTCGCCGTCCTCTCCGACCTGGAACTGCTGCTGCGGCTCACCGAACCCGCCCGTTCCGCGACCGCGCTCTTCGCGTACGCCGAGCCCGACCGGCGCCGGATGGTCCTCTCCGGAGCCGGACACGCGCCGCCGCTGGTGATCGGCGACCGGCGCACCACGTTCGTCGAGACCTCGCTCTCGGCGCCGCTCGGGATGCTGTCGTGCTGGGAGGCGCCGAGCGTGGAGCTGTCCCCCGCGCCCGGAGAAACGGTGCTGCTCTACACGGACGGCCTGCTGCGCCGTACCGGCGACACCACGGACCGGGCCTTCGCCCGGCTCCACGCGGCGGCGGCGAGCGTGCCGGCGGCGGACCGGGCCGATCCGGACGCCGTCGTCGACCACGTGCTGCGGACCCTGCTGCCCGGGGGCGTCGATCCGTCCGTGGAGGGCGAGGACGTGGTGCTGCTCGCGGCGCGCTTCGCGTGAGCCGCCCGGCGCCCGGCGCCACGGGACCGAACCGTCCGTCCGTCCGTCCGTCCGCCCGTCCGCCCGTCCGCCCGTCCGCCCGTCCGCCCGCCCGTCCGCCCGTCCGCCCGTCCGCCCGTCCGCCCGTCCGCGGGAACCGTAACCGGACCATGACGTTCCGGTAATGGGTCTTCCGGCCCTGGGCCCCCTTCCGTACGACCGTACGATGGTGAGGGTTCAGTGTCGTACCAGAGGAGGCAGACCCGTGGCCGAGGAGCTCACCCCGGAGACCCCGGAAGAGATCGAGGACCAGCCGATCAAGCAGCGCAAGAACGGCCTTTACCCGGGCGTGTCCGACGAGCTGGCCGAGAACATGAAGTCCGGCTGGGCCGACACCGAGCTGCGCGACCTGGAGCCCATCGCCCAGGCCGGCAGGACGGCCGAGCGCCGCGCCGCGCTCTCCGCCCGCTTCCCGGGCGAACGCCTGGTCGTCCCGGCCGGCAACCTGAAGACCCGGTCGAACGACACCGAGTACGCCTTCCGCGCCTCCACCGAGTACGCGTACCTCACCGGCGACCAGACGCAGGACGGCGTTCTCGTCCTGGAGCCGACGGAGGACGGCCACGAGGCCACCCTCTACCTGCTGCCGCGCTCCGACCGCGAGAACGGCGAGTTCTGGCTCGACGGCCAGGGCGAGCTCTGGGTCGGCCGCCGCCACTCCCTCTCCGAGGCCGAGCAGCTCCTCGGTCTCCCGGCAAAGGACGTGCGCGAGCTCGCCGCCGCGCTCAAGGAGGCCACCGGACCCGTCCGCGTCGTCCGGGGCCACGACGCCGGCATCGAGGCCGCGCTGACCGACAAGGTCACCGCCGAGCGCGACGAAGAACTGCGCGTGTACCTCTCCGAGGCCCGCCTGATCAAGGACTCCTTCGAGATCGGCGAGCTGGAGAAGGCGTGCGCCGCCACCGCGCGCGGCTTCGAGGACGTCGTCAAGGTCCTCGACAAGGCCGAGGCCACCAGCGAGCGCTACATCGAGGGCACGTTCTTCCTGCGCGCCCGCGTCGAGGGCAACGACATCGGTTACGGCTCCATCTGCGCCGCCGGCCCGCACGCCACCACCCTGCACTGGGTCCGCAACGACGGCGACGTGCGCTCCGGCGACCTGCTGCTGCTCGACGCCGGCGTGGAGACCAACGAGCTCTACACCGCCGACGTCACCCGCACCCTGCCGATCAACGGCACGTACAGCGAGATCCAGCGCAAGGTCTACGACGCCGTGTACGAGGCGCAGGAGGCCGGGATCGCGGCGGTGAAGCCCGGCGCCGCCTACCGCGACTTCCACGACGCCGCCCAGCGCGTCCTCACCGAGAAGCTCGTCGAGTGGGGCCTCGTCGAAGGCCCGGTCGAGCGCGTCCTGGAGCTGGGTCTCCAGCGCCGCTGGACCCTGCACGGCACCGGCCACATGCTCGGCATGGACGTCCACGACTGCGCCGCCGCGCGCACCGAGGCGTACGTCGACACGACCCTGGCGCCGGGCATGTGCCTGACCGTCGAGCCGGGCCTGTACTTCCAGGCCGACGACCTGACCGTGCCGGAGGAGTACCGGGGCATTGGCGTCCGGATCGAGGACGACATCCTCGTCACCGAGGACGGCAACCGGAACCTCTCGGACGCGCTGCCGCGCCGCTCCGACGAGGTCGAGGCGTGGATGGCCTCGCTGAAGGGCTGACCTGCGCGTACGTTGGAACACGAAGGGCCTCCGCCGACCGACCGGCGGGGGCCCTTCTCCGCACCGCCCCGGCGCCGCGGCGCGCCCAGGGGCCGCGGGGCCTCACGCCATCAGGAGGGGCGGGGTGTCCTTCCACTTCAGGATCTTGTCGAAGCTGACCACCGCGCCGCCACGGACCGAACGGTTGCCGAAGTGCACGTGGTCGGCCAGCTCCTCGATCAACCGCATCCCCCGGCCGTGCTCGGCGTCCGCCGGGGCGGTCGGGGCCGCCGCGTACGCGGGGCGTTCCGTGCGTACCGTCCGCGCGGCGGTCTCGGCGGTCGCCGCGTTCTCGGCGGTAGCCGCGTTCTCTGCCGCCTCCGGCCACGCCGTGCCCTCCGCGCGCACCGGGCTTTCCGCGCGGGGGAATCCCGGGCCCGAGTCGGCCACCTCGATGCGGCAGGTCTCGCCGTCCAGGTATGCCGTCACCCGGTACGCCCCCGCGAGCGCCCCGCCCGGACCGGCGCCGGGTCCGGAACACCCGCCGCCGTGCTCGACCGCGTTCGTGCACGCCTCCGTCAGCGCCACCGACAGCTCGTACGACACGTCGGGATCGACCCCCGCCGTCTCCATGGTGCCCAGCAGGAGCCGGCGCGCGAGCGGCACGCTCGCGGCTTCGCGCCGCAGATGGAGTGACCACAAGATGCTCATGCTCCGGCCTCCCGGCAGCGGATCGGCGGCTCGGCAACCCGACGTACCGATAGCTATTGCCATACGGGGAGCTCCGTAAGCACCCGGAAGCGCGGGGGGCGCCCGTTCGGCGGATACAGCGGAGACGCGTGCCGGTGTATGTGCGCTCTTGAAGGGAGAGCACGGTTCCGGGGGGAGCGGGCCGTCCCGAAGAGGTGCATGTCGCCTCAAAAAGGGCGTATGTCGTCCCGAAGGGGGCCAAGAGCGACCTTCCGGACCTGCCGTGTCCCGGTGAGGGGCGTGGTGCGATGATGGGGCCGCCATGACTGCCCCCGCGCTCGCTCCACGGCTGCTGAGGGCCGCGGTCTTCACCGCGGTCTGCGTCGTGCTGTCCGCGCTGGGCCACGCCCTCGCGGCGTGCGCGAACGTCGCGGCGTGGTCCCTCGTCGCCGGTTTCCTCGGCGTCTTCGGGGTGTCCGTCCTCCTCTGCGGACGCGCGCGCTCCCTCGGTTCCGTCGTCGCCGCCCTCACGGCCGGGCAACTCGGCCTGCACGTCCTCTTCGGCCTCGGGCAGCACCGGCTCGCCCCGGGCGGCCAGGCCGACGACGCCCTCGTCCGGACGGCGGCGAAGCTGGTCTGCTGGGCGGGGGCCGCGTCGCTCGGTCCCGCCGACGCCACCAGGATCCTCAGGGACGCCGGGATCGATCCGGCCGGCGTCCACGTCCACCTGGAACACGCGGTCGCCACGGCGCCGTCCGCTCCCGCCGACGGGCTGCTGCCCGGTCTGCCCATGCTCCTCGGGCACCTGCTCGCCGCCCTGGCCACGGGCTGGCTGCTGCGGCGCGGCGACCACGCCCTCGGCCGGCTCGTCGAGCTCTCCGGACAGAGCGCGGCGGAGCTTGCCGCGTACGCTCCGGTCCGCGTGCTGCGGGCCGCGCTCCGGCTCGTACGGGTCCTGCTCGCCGGACTGTCCGCAGCACCGGGACCGGGCTTGCGGCGCGTCCCCCGTACGGCCTTCGACTCCTCGCCGCCGCCGGTGGCCGAGGCACTCCAGCACACGGTGATCAGGCGCGGTCCCCCGGCCGCCGACTGCGCTCTCGCAGCCTGACGCGGCCTGTCCGCCCGTCCGACGGTCCATCCGTCCGCCGGGGAAGGCCGTGCCCGTCCGTACGCCCGCGCGGGTCACCTCCCGGCGGCCGCCGGACCCTCCCGTCCTTCCACGGGTCCTCTCCGACCCCTCTCCGAGCTGGAGTGTCTTCCGTCATGAACGTTCTCCGCGTCTCCGCCGCCCGTGCCGCCCTCGCCGGAGGCATCGCCCTCTCCTCCGTCGCGCTGCTGTCCGGCACCGCGTTCGCGCACGTCGGCGTGCAGCCGCAGGGCGAGGCCGCCAAGGGCGGCTACGCCACCGTCAACGTCAAGGTGCCGAACGAGCGCGACAACGCCTCCACCGTCAAGCTGGAGGTCAGCTTCCCGCTCGACCACCCTCTCGCCTCCGTCATGCCGCAGCCCGTTCCCGGCTGGAAGACCGAGGTGACGAAGAGCAGGCTCGACAAGCCGCTGGAGCTCCACGGCAAGAAAATCAACGAGGCCGTCTCCAAGGTCACCTGGACCGCCGACGGCTCGAAGATCGGCCCCGGACAGTTCCAGCAGTTCCCGCTCTCCCTCGGGCAGCTCCCGAAGGACGTCGACCAGATCGTCCTGAAGGCGGTGCAGACGTACGACAACAAGGAGGTCGTGCGCTGGATCGAGGAGCAGAAGGAGGGCGCGGAGGAGCCGCAGAACCCGGCCCCCGTCCTGAAGCTCTCCGCCGCCTCCGAGGACCACCACGGCGGTGCGGCGCCGTCCGCCTCCGCCTCCGCGGACGGGAAGGACGGCCACGACGCCAAGGCGGGCGACCGCCAGGAGACGGCCGCCGCGTCCTCCTCCTCCGACACCACCGCCCGGGTCCTCGGCGTCGTCGGCATCCTCGTCGGCGTGGCCGGCGTGGCCTTCGGCGTCCTCGCCGGCCGCCGCCGCTCGGCCTGACGGCACCACCCTCCCGAAGGACACGGAAAGAAACGGCATGTCCGCAGAGAAGTTCACAGAGAAGTCCGTCGAGAAGACCCCCGCGCCCGCGTCCACGGGCGCGGGCGGCCCGGCCCGGCCGGGCCGGCGCGCCCCGCTGGTCATCGCCACGGTCGCAATCGTCGCCGCGATCGGCATCACCGTGGCCGTCGGGGTCGGCGACGACGGTGACAAGGCCCCCGCCGCGGGCGCCGGGCCCGTCGCCGTGGTCTCCGGCGGCACCGACCCCGCCAAGGCCGCCACCCTCCTCGACCGCCCGTTCACCAAGCCCGCGCTCGTCCTCACCGACACCAAGGGCGAGAAGTACGACCTGCGCGAACGCACCAAGGGCAAGCCGACCCTCATCTACTTCGGCTACACGCACTGCCCCGACGTCTGCCCCCTGACGATGAGCAACATCGCCATCGCCAAGAAGCGGCTCCCCCGGGCCGACCAGGACAAGCTCCAGGTCGTCTTCGTCACCACCGACCCCGAGCGGGACACCTCCGCCGAACTCGCCAAGTGGCTGCCCGCCGCCGGCGACACCTCCTTCACCGGACTCACCGGCGAGTTCTCCGCCATCCAGGCGGGGGCCCGGCAGATCGGCATCGGCATCGACCCGCCGAAGAAGGAGAAGGACGGCAAGGTCGTCTCCATGCACGGGGCCCAGGTGGTCGCGTTCTCGCCCACCACCGACCAGGGCTACGTCCTGTACGGCGAGGACACGAGCGTCGAGGACTACGCCAAGGACCTGCCGAAGCTCATCAGGGGAGAGAACCCGTGATCCGCCGCACCACCTCCCTGTCCGCCGTGGCCCTCGCCGCCGCGCTCGCCCTGGCCGGATGCTCGTCCGGGGACGGTTCCGCGGACGCGAAGCCCGCGCTGAAGGTCAGCGGCGCGTTCATGCCCCAGCCGGTGATGGACATGGCCGGCGGCTTCCTCACCATCACCAACGACGGGGGCGCGGCGGACCGGCTCACCTCCGTCACCAGCCCGATCTCGGACGACGTCACGATCCACGAGACGAAGGACCAGAAGATGCGGGAGGTGAAGTTCTTCGACATCCCCGCCAACGGAAAGCTCTCCCTGGCGCGCGGCGGCAACCACATCATGTTCATGGAGTTGAAGAAGAAGCCCAAGCAGGGCGAGAAGGTCAGCGTCGAGCTCCACTTCGAGAAGTCCGACCCCATCAAGGTCGACCTTCCCGTCGAGGCCGCCCACCACAACCCGCAGCAGGACTGACCGTGCCGACGGTATCCGGACAGAATCGACGCGGCGGCCGAAGCCGGTCGACGCGCCCGGTCCGTGCCGACGCGCCCGGCCGTGTCGGCACGGCCAATCCGTGTCGGCACGGCCGACCAGAGCCGACGGAGTGACCCAGAGATGACAACCACTGCCCCGCGCCTCGGTGCCGCCCTGGCACGGCTGCTGATCCTGGCGGCCGCGCTGCTCGGCACGCTGCTCGCCGGCGCCGCGCCCGCCTCCGCGCACGCGGCGCTCACCGGCAGCGACCCGAAGGACGGGGCGGTGGTCGCCACCGCTCCGGAAGAGGTCAACCTCACCTTCTCCGAGCAGGTCGCCATGAGCACCGACTCCATCCGGGTCCTCGACCCATCAGGGAGACGGGCCGACACCGGCGAGATACGCGACCTGTGCAGCGGCTCCGTCATCCGGTACGGGGTGGGGCTCCGCGCCGGTCTGCCCGACGGCACGTACACCGTGGCCTGGCAGACCGTCTCGGCCGACAGCCACCCCGTCGCCGGTGCCTTCACCTTCTCCATCGGCGCCCCCTCCTCGACGTCCGTCGCGCTGCCCGACCGGGCTCCCGGCGGTGGACTCGTCGGCGTCCTCTACGGCATCGCGCGCTATCTCTCGTACGCCGCCTTCGCCGTTCTCGTCGGCGGCTGCGCCTTCGTCCTGGTCTGCTGGCCGCGCGGTGCGAGCGTCCGCCCCGTGCAGCGGACAGTGGTGCGGGCCTGGCTGATCCTCACCGGCGCCACCCTGGTGATGTTGCTCCTGCGCAGCCCGTACACCGGCTCCGGAGAGCTCTCCGACGCCTTCGACCTGGCCGGTCTGAAGGGTGTCCTGGAGACCAAGACCGGTGCCGCGCTCACCTCCAGACTGCTGCTGCTCGGCGCGGCCGCGCTCTTCGTGGCCGTCCTCTTCGGCGCCTACGCCCGGCGCTCCGACCCGAAGGAGAGGAAGGACCTCTCCTTCGGCCTCGGTATAGGCGGCACCGTGGTGGCCGCCGGGATCGCCGGCACCTGGGCCCTGGCCGAACACGCCTCGACCGGCCTCCAGCCGGGCGTCGCCATGCCCGTGGACATCCTGCACCTCCTCGCCGTCGCCGCCTGGCTCGGCGGCCTGACGGTGCTGCTCGTCGCCCTCCACCGCACGCCGTCCGTCGAGCGCGTGGCGGTCGAACGCTTCTCCGGGTTCGCCTTCGGTTCCGTGGCCGTCCTGGCGGCCACCGGCCTCTACCAGTCCTGGCGCCAAGTCGGTTCCTGGTCCGCGCTCACCGGGACCCGCTACGGGCAACTCCTCCTCGTCAAGATCGGCTTGATGGGCGTCCTCATCGGCATCGCCTGGCTCTCCCGCCGCTGGACCCGACGGCTGTCGGAGCCCGTGGCGGACGGGACCGGCGAGGGAAGGGATCTCGGGGAACCTGAGAACTCCGAGAACCTCGCAAACCCCGAGAGTACCCCTGACGAATCCGGTGAAGTCGGCGAGATCAGCGAGGTCAGCAGGCCCGTTGAGACCGGTGGGTCCGATGAGGCCGATGAGGCCGATGAGGCCGATGGATCCGACCGGACCGCCGGTCCCTCCGTCATCGATCCCGCGCGGGCCGCCCAGCTCGCCCGGCAGCGGGCCGCCGTGGCGACCGCCCGGCGCAAGCGGGAACGGAACGCCGACCCCGAACGGTCCGGGCTGCGCCGCTCGGTGCTGACCGAGGCCGCCGTCGCCGTCGTCCTCCTCGCCGTGACCACCGTTCTCACCTCGACCGAACCCGGTCGCACCGAGGAGGAGGCCGGCCGGTCCACCGCCGCCTCCGGCCCGGCCGCGGTGCCCGACCGGCCCGTCGACATCCGGCTTCCCTTCGACGCCGGAGGCATCGACGGCAAGGGCGTCGTCCGTCTCAGTCTCGACCCCGGGCGCACCGGCGCCAACGCCCTCCACCTCTTCGTCGAGCGTCCCGACGGCAAGCCGCTGGACGTTCCCGAGATCAAGGTCGCCCTCACCCTGGAAGCGAAGGACGTGGGCCCGCTGCCCGTCGCCCCCGACCGCATCCAGGCCGGACACTGGAGCGCGAGCGGCGTCCAGATCCCCATGCCCGGTGAATGGAAGATCCAGGTGACCGTGCGTACGTCCGACATCGACCAGACCACCATCGACAAGAACGTGAAGATCGGCTGACCCGCGTGAGCGAGAGCGAGAACCTTGAGATTTCCCGGCGGCGCCTGCTCGGCACCGTCGGCGCGGCGGGAGCGGCCGGTCTGGTCGTCGGCACGGCCGGCGGCGCCGGAATCTCCGCGGCCGTGTCGGGCGACGGCACTGCGGCAGGCACCGGCGGTCCGGCGGCCCTGACCACGGTCGGCTCCACCGAGGTGATGTTTCACGGGAAACATCAGGCGGGCATCACCACCCCTCTCCAGTCCCGGGGCCACCTGGTCGCCTTCGACCTCGCCCCCGGGGCGGGTCGCAAGGAGGCCGCCGCCCTGATGCGTCGTTGGTCGGCCACGGCAAAGGCCCTGATGTCGGGCAGGCCGACGGCCCAGGACACCGGAGTGGCCCTCGACGCGGGTCCCTCCTCCCTCACGGTCACCTTCGGCTTCGGCCGCACCTTCTTCGACCGCACCGGGCTCGCCGCCCGCCGTCCCGCCGCGCTCGATCCCTTGCCGGCGTTCTCCTCGGACGCCCTGGACCCCCGGCGCTCGGAGGGTGACCTGTGGGTGCAGATCGGTGCCGACGACGCCCTCGTCGCCTTCCACGCGCTGCGTGCCGTGCAGAAGGAGGCCGGTGGCTCGGCCCGGGTGCGCTGGCAGATGAACGGTTTCAACCGCTCGGCCGGTGCCACCGCGAAACCGATGACCGCCCGCAACCTCATGGGACAGGTCGACGGCACGGGCAACCCGAAGCCCACCGACGCGGACTTCGAGCGTCGGATCTTCGTCCCGGCCGGGGCCACCGGAGCCGAGGAGTGGATGGCCGGTGGTTCGTACGCCGTGGTGCGTCGCATCCGGATGCTCCTGGACGACTGGGAGAAGCTGCCGCTCGACCGGCAGGAGAAGGTGATCGGACGGCGGAAGTCCGACGGGGCGCCGCTCACCGGCGGTACCGAGACCACCGAGCCCGACCTGGACAAGCGCGGCCCGGACGGGGAGACGGTGATTCCCGACAACGCCCACTCCCGGATCTCCGCCCCCGAACAGAACGGCGGAGCGGCGATGCTGCGCAGGCCGTTCTCCTTCCACGACGGCATCGCTCCGGACGGAACGCCGGACGCCGGGCTCCTCTTCGTCTGCTGGCAGGCGGACCCGCTGCGCGGGTTCGTTCCGGTGCAGCGCAAGCTCGACCGGGGCGACGCGCTGTCCCCGTTCATCCGCCACGAGGCGAGCGGCCTCTTCGCGGTCCCGGGCGGTCCCGCCGAGGGCGAATACGTGGGGCAGCGGCTCCTGGAGGCATGAGTCCGGCTGGGCGGAGACGGACCGTCGGCGGCCGGGGACCGGCGGACCCGGGTGCCCGACGACCATTAAGGTGACGACATGTCCGCCACTCGGTACACCTATCTCGGCCCCGAAGGCACCTTCACGGAGGCGGCGCTGCGCACGCTGCCCGAGGCCGCGACCCGGGAACTCGTCCCCATGGTCTCGGTCCCCGCCGCGCTCGACGCCGTACGGAACGGGGAAGCCGCCGCCGCGCTCGTTCCGATCGAGAACTCGGTCGAGGGCGGGGTGACCGCGACCCTGGACGAGCTGGCCTCCGGCGAGCCGTTGATGATCTACCGCGAGGTGCTCCTCCCGATCACCTTCGCGCTCCTCGTCCGGCCCGGCACCAAGCTCTCGGACATCAAGACGGTCACGGGCCACCCGGTGGCGCAGCCGCAGGTCCGGAACTGGCTGCGGAAGCACCTGTCCGAAGCGGTGTGGGAGTCTGCCGCCTCCAACGCGGACGGGGCCAGGCTGGTGCAGGAGGGCCGCTTCGACGCCGCCTTCGCGGGGGAGTTCGCGGCGGTGACGTACGGGCTCGAAGCGCTGGTCACCGAGATCCACGACGCGGAGAACGCCGAGACCCGGTTCGTGCTGGTGGGCAGGCCGGCCCGTCCGGCGGCTCCGACGGGGGCGGACAAGACCTCGGTGGTGCTGTGGCTGGGTGACGATCATCCGGGTGCCCTTCTCGAACTGCTCCAGGAGTTCGCGGTGCGCGGGGTGAACCTGATGCTGATCCAGTCCCGTCCCACGGGAGCGGGGATCGGGAACTACTGCTTCGCCGTGGACGCCGAGGGCCATGTCTCGGAGAGGCGGGTGGGCGAGGCTCTGATGGGGCTCAAGCGGATCTGCCCCAAGGTGCGCTTCCTCGGCTCGTACCCGCGGGCGGGCGTCACGGCGGAGGACGTGCCGACGCTGCGGCGCGGCACCTCGGACGTGGAATTCATGGCGGCCTCCGACTGGTTGGCGAGGGCCCAGGACGGTCGGGCCTGACCCGATGGTGGCGGACCGTCGTTCCGCGTGTGCGCGGTCGTCCACAGGTGCGGGCCACTAGCCCTATCTGCATACTTTTCAGTTACCCACAGAGGTTATCCACAGGCACCCTCCGCACCCTGGGGACAAGTCGACACCGCCCTCCGACAAGGTCGACAAATCCCCCCGATCGGCCACCTCTCCCGGGTCGCTCCGCACAGCACCTCACCAGCCTCTCCGTCAGCGCTTTTCACAACACCCACTCTCCAGAGGGGGAAATTCCCCCTGAATGAGTGGATCGATGAGGTTTGGCCGCGCAATGCCCCGGCGTCCGGGCGGGAATCAAGTCCCCCTTTCTCCCGGTCCACAGATTCTCCGCACAGCCTGTGGATAACTAAATGCCACGGGGTCGATTCCGGGGTTTCCGAGGTCAGGAAGAAAGGGGCAATTCCACTGAAATCCATCTCTTGCCATGTCGCAGTCGTGTCGCGCCTCGTCGGGCGACGTATCCGCATTCCTCGTGCGCCGGACACGCACTCCCTCATCCGGTGGGGCCGCGCGAACCCGCACCGGTAGCCTGGTGGGGTGATTGACCTTCGCCTGCTCCGTGAGGACCCCGACCGTGTTCGCGCCTCCCAGCGCGCCCGTGGAGAGGACGTCTCCCTCGTCGACGCCCTGCTCTCCGCCGATGAGCGGCGCAGGTCGTCCGGCGTCCGCTTCGACGAACTCCGCTCCGAGCAGAAGTCGCTCGGCAAGCTGATCCCCAGGGCCACGCCGGAGGAGCGCGCCGAGCTCCTGCAGAAGGCCGAACAGCTCAAGGCCGATGTCAAGGCGGCCGAGGCCGAACAGAACGAGGCCGACGAGACGGCCAAGCGGCTTCTGCTCCAGCTCGGGAACATCGTCCACACGGACGTCCCGGTCGGCGGAGAAGAGGACTTCGTCGTCCTGGAGACGCACGGCACCATCCGCGACTTCGCGGCCGAGGGCTTCGAGCCCAGGGACCACCTGGAGCTGGGTGAGGCGCTCGGCGCCATCGACGTCGAGCGCGGCGCCAAGGTGTCCGGCTCGCGCTTCTACTACCTGACCGGCGTCGGCGCCCTCCTGGAGCTGGCCCTCGTCAACGCGGCAATCGCCCAGGCGACCGAGGCCGGCTTCATCCCCATGCTGACCCCGGCGCTCGTCCGCCCGCGCGCCATGGAGGGCACCGGGTTCCTCGGCCAGGCCGCGGAGAACGTGTACCACCTGGAGAAGGACGACTACTACCTCGTCGGCACCTCCGAGGTCCCCCTCGCCGCGTACCACATGGACGAGATCATCGACGCCGACAAGCTGCCGCTGCGGTACGCGGGCTTCTCGCCCTGCTTCCGCCGCGAGGCCGGCACCTACGGCAAGGACACCCGGGGGATCTTCCGCGTCCACCAGTTCGACAAGGTCGAGATGTTCTCGTACGTCGCGCCCGAGGACGCGGAGAACGAGCACAAGCGGCTCCTGGACTGGGAGAAGCAGTGGCTGACCGGCCTGGAGCTGCCGTTCCAGGTCATCGACGTCGCCACCGGTGACCTCGGCGCCTCCGCCTCCCGCAAGTTCGACTGCGAGGCGTGGATCCCGACGCAGGGCAAGTACCGCGAGCTGACCTCGGCGTCGAACTGCGACAGCTTC
This sequence comes from Streptomyces sp. NPDC041191, assembly GCF_055591945.1. Taxonomy (NCBI): domain Bacteria; kingdom Bacillati; phylum Actinomycetota; class Actinomycetes; order Kitasatosporales; family Streptomycetaceae; genus Streptomyces; species Streptomyces sp. NPDC041191. The sequence goes on from NZ_JBVIZC010000011.1 coordinate 157,814, forward strand.
CAGGCCCGCCGCCTCTCCGTCCGCATGCGCGACGAACAGGGCGGCAAGAAGACGGTGCAGCCGCTGGCCACCCTGAACGGCACGCTGTGCGCCGTACCGCGCACGATCGTGGCGATCCTGGAGAACCACCAGCTGGCGGACGGCTCGGTACGGGTGCCCGAGGTGCTCCGGCCGTACCTCGGCGGTCGTGAGGTCCTGGAGCCGATCGCCAAGTGAGCCCTTTCCCCTACCGCCTGGTCGCGACGGACCTCGACGGCACGCTGCTGCGTTCCGACGAGTCCGTCTCGGACCGTACGCGGGACGCGCTCGCCGCCGCGACGGCGGCGGGCGCCGCCCACATCGTGGTCACCGGCCGGGCGGTGCCCTGGACCCGGCACATCCTCGACGACCTCGGGTACGACGGGATCGCGGTGTGCGGGCAGGGCGCGCAGGTCTACCACGCCGGTGAGCACCGGCTGCTGACCTCGCTCACCCTGGACCGGCAGCTCGCGGGGCTCGCCCTGTCCAAGATCGAGGCCGAAGTGGGCTCGCTGGCGCTCGCCGCGAGCCGCGACGGACTGGAGGGCGAGGTCCTGATGGGGCCCGGCTACCGGGCCCACGAGGGTCCGCTGCCGTACGTGCCGTACGAGGACCCGGCGGAGCTGTGGTCGGCGCCGCTGACCAAGCTGTACATCCAGCACCCGACGCTGACGGACGACGAGCTGACCCGGGCCGCCCGGGCGACGGTCGGCGGGCTCGTGGACGTCGTCATGGCGGGCGCCGGCATCGTGGAGATCCTTCCGCTCGGCCTCAGCAAGGCCACGGGCCTCTCGCTCGCCGCGCGGCGGCTGGGCGTGAAGGCGGCGGAGACGATCGCCTTCGGCGACATGCCCAACGACATCCCCATGTTCGGCTGGGCGGCCCGCGGTGTGGCCATGGGCAACGCGCACGCGGAGCTGATCGCGGTGGCCGACGAGGTGACCGCGTCGAACGAGGAGGACGGCATCGCGGTCGTTCTGGAGCGACTGCTGAACGCCTGAAGGGACGGTTCGGAACGGAACGCGGCCCGGACCGGGCGGTTCCGGACGGACGGTCCGGAGCGGAGGGAGGAGAGGGCGGCCCGCGCGGACCGGAGTCCACGCGCTCGAAGCGGCCGTCCCTCTCCTTCGGGAGGTCCCCCGTGCCCCCCGTGCGACTAGTGTGCGCCGGGCGGACGGTGGGGAGCGACCGGTTTTCCGCGCGTCAGCGGGCGGCAGGCGAGGCCGACGGCCAGCGAGACCGCGTGCCCCAGATCGGTGTACGTGCGGTCGGTGACGAGCGGGACGGCGAAGAACACGACCGCCGCCACGAGGGAGAACGAGCGCCAGGGGCGGGCGAGCCGGTAGGTGAGGACGCCGGCCGAGGCGGCGAGGCCGTAGCTCACCCCGATGTCCACGACGTGTGCCATGCTGCGCGGCACGTCGTGGAGGCGGATGGCCGCCAGGACCACCTGCTGGCTGACGAGCGTCGCCGCGACGTGCCCGACGGCGACGACGACGAACCACTTCAGGGTGCCGAGCCACCGCTCCACGGGCGCGTGCAGGACCTCGAAGAGCACCGCGTACAGCAGGACGTCGGCCGGGTTCTCGATCCAGAACGCGCTGGCGAGCAGGGCCCGTACCGGATGGTGCGCGAGCTGGTGGAGGTTGCTGCTGTTGCGGTGGAGGAGGTAGGTGTCCACGGCGGCCGGGGAGAGCGCGATGACGAGGCTGGTAAGCGCGATGACCACCAGCCACGCGTGCGTACCGGGTGACGAACGGACCCAGGACCTGATCGGCCGGGACGGTTCGCCACCCGGAGGGGTTTCGGTCGGCACCTCTCAGTGCCTATCACCCGGACCCGCCGGTGCCGGGGAGAAACCTGCGGAACCCGGAAGAAACCTTCGGGCCCCGCGGAGGAGTTCCCCGGGCCGGGACGGACTCAGAAGTTGATCATGTGCCCGGCGATGCCGTGGATCGCCTCCTTCACGGCCTCGCCCAGGGTGGGGTGGGCGTGGACGTTCCGGGCGACCTCGTGGACGGTGAGGTCCCACTGCTGGGCCAGGGTCAGCTCGGGCAGCAGCTCGGTGACGTCGGGACCGATCAGGTGGGCGCCGATGATCTCGCCGTACGTGCCGTCCGCGACGATCTTGACGAAGCCGGTGGCGTCGCCGAGGCCGTGCGCCTTGCCGTTCGCGGTGAAGGGGAACTTCGAGACCTTGACGTCGAAACCCTTCTCCCGGGCCTGCGCCTCGGTCCAGCCGAAGCTGGCGATCTGCGGCTGGCAGTAGGTGGCGCGCGGGATCATCGGGTAGTCGAGCTCCATCGTCTCGGCGTCCGCGATGGTTTCGGAGGCGATGACGCCCATGGCCTCGGCTGTGTGCGCGAGCATCAGCTTCGCGGTGACGTCGCCGATGGCGTAGATGTGCGGCACGGAGGTGCGGCAGCGGCCGTCGACGTCGATCGCGCCGCGCTCGGTCAGGGCGACCCCGGTGTTCTCCAGGCCGTAGCCGGTGACGTTGGGCGCGAAGCCGATCGCCTGGAGGACCTTGTCGGCCTCCAGGACCTTCTGGGCGCCGTCCTTGCCGGTGACGGTGACGCGGACCTGCGGGCCGGACTCGTCGATGGTCTCGACGCGGGTCGAGGTCAGGACGTCGATGCCGAGCTTGCGGTACTGCTTCGCCAGCTCCTTGGAGACGTCCTCGTCCTCCAGCGGGGCGATGCGGTCGAGGAACTCGACGATCGTGACCTTGGTGCCGTAGTTGTTGAGGACGTACGCGAACTCGATGCCGATCGCGCCGGCGCCGGCGATGACGATCGACTTCGGGGCGTCCTCGGCGAGGATCTGCTCCTCGTACGTCACCACGCGGTCGGTGCGGGACGTGCCCGGCAGCAGGCGCGGGGTGGCGCCGGTGGCGATGATGCAGTGGTCGAAGGCGATCGTCTCCGAGGTGCCGTCGGCCTTGGCCACCTGGAGGGTGTGCGCGTCGAGGAAGGTGCCCCGGCCGTCGAACTCGGTGATGCCGTTCTTCTTCATCAGGTAGTGGACGCCCTTGACGCGGCCGTCCGCGACCGTGCGGCTGCGGCGGAACGCCTCCGTGTAGTCGAAGGAGACGGTGCCGTCCACCTTGATGCCGAAGGTCTTGGCCTCGTGCTGGAAGATGTGGGCGAGTTCGGCGTTGCGCAGCAGCGCCTTGGTGGGGATGCAGCCGACGTTCAGGCAGACACCGCCCCAGTACTTCTCCTCGACGACCGCGACCCGCTTGCCCAGCTGGGCCGCGCGGATGGCGGCGACGTAGCCGCCGGGGCCAGCTCCGAGTACGACGACGTCGAAGCGGTCTGACATGACTGACTCCCGAGGGTGGTGAGGGTGTTCCGTCCGCGTACGGGCCCACAGTAGTCCGGTGTTCCCGGCCGGGTCAGTTGTAGGATGACTGGGCAACCGGGCGAATGGAGAGGTCGGAGCGGCATGGCACTCAGGGCGGCGGGACGGACCTCGCTGGTGGACTCCGTGGTGGAACAACTGCGCGACCAGCTCGCGGACGGGGAGTGGGCGGTCGGCGATCGCCTTCCCACCGAGCACGCACTCGCGCAGCAGCTCGGAGTGGGCCGCAACACCGTCCGCGAGGCCGTCCGGGTCCTCGTCCACGCCGGGCTCCTGGAGTCCCGTCAGGGCAACGGCACTTTCGTCAGGTCCACCGCCGATCCGGCGGCCGTCCTGCGCGGGGTCCGGCACGCGGGCGCGGCCGACGTGCTCGAACTGCGGGTCGCCCTGGAGGCCGAAGCGGCCCGGCTCGCGGCCGCGCGGCGCGACACCCACGACCTGCTGCGGCTGCGGGCGGCCCTGACCTCCCTGCGGGAGGAGGGCGACCGGGACGCGGACGCGGACCTCGCCTTCCACCTGGCGGTCGTCGGCGCCACCCACAACGCGGCCTTCGTGGAGGTCTACCGCTTCTTCTCCGCCCAGGTGCACGAGGTCCTGGTGGCGGCCCTGGGCGACCGGGAGATGCCGCCGGTCGACATCGACGCGCACGAGGCCCTCGTGGCGGCGGTCGAGGCGGGCGACCCGGACACGGCGGAACGCCGGGCCCGTGAACTGCTGCGGGCACCGCTGGAGGCCGTGGCGGAGCTGACGGAAGGGACCCGATGAGCACCGCGGCACGCACGGGCGACTCCTCGGCGCGCGCGGGCGCGGACGCCTCCCCGGCGCCCGTGTCCGCCGGGGAAGCGCCGCCGTCCGTGCTCGTCGACGCCGAGGCCGGTGTCCGGGCCCCGGCGGCGGGAACGGCGGCACTGCGCGCCCTGCTCGCGCATCCGGTCCTACTCCTCACCGGAATCGTGCTGGCCTCGCTCAACATGCGGGCCGCCCTGGCGAGCGTGGCTCCCCTGGCCGGGGAGATATCCGCCGGCTTCGGGCTCTCCGCCACGGCGAGTTCGCTCGTGACCTCGGTGCCGGTGCTCTTCCTGGGCGCGGGCGCGGTGGTGGCGCCGTGGCTGGGGCGCCGGTTCGGTGCCGAGCGCATGCTGTTCGCGGCGCTCCTCCTGCTCGGCGCCGGCATCCTCGTGCGCGTTCTGCCGTCCGTGTACGCGCTGTACGGCGGCGGGGTGCTCGTCGGAACGGCGATCGCCCTCCTCAACGTGCTCATGCCGGGCCTGATCAAGCGCGACTTCCCGGACCGGGCCGCGACCATGACCTCGGTGTACACGGGCTCGATGATCGCGGGCGCCACGGTGGCCGCGGCGGCGGCCGTCCCCCTGGAGAAGGCCCTGGGCGGCGGCTGGGAGGCGTCCCTCGGCTTCTGGTCGCTGCTCGCCGCGGTGGCGGCGGTCGCCTGGCTGCCGCAGGTGCTGATCGCCCGGGGCCACACCGGTCACGGCATACGGGCCGTCCCGGCCGGCGTCCCCCGCCCGGTGGGCGTCTGGCGCTCGGCCCTCGCCTGGCAGGTCACGCTCTTCATGGGCCTGCAGTCGCTCTGGACGTACGTGCTGATCGCCTGGATGCCGACGATCTTCACCGACCACGGGATGGACCGCTCCACGGCCGGCGTGGTCTTCGCCTTCAACAACCTGGTCCAGGTGGCGGGCGCCTTCCTGGTGCCGCTGCTCGCGGGCCGGATGCGGAGCCAGCGCCCGCTGGTCGTGTTCGTCACCGCGCTGGTCGCACTCGGCTACACCGGTCTGATGACGGCGCCGGTGGAGGGGGCCTGGTTCTGGTCCGCGGCCCTCGGGGTGGGCCAGGGCGGTGCGGTCGGCCTGGCCCTGACCCTGATCGTGCTGCGCTCCGGGGACGCGGCGACCGCCGCCGGGCTCTCCGGGATGGCCCAGACGGTCGGCTACCTGCTCGCCGCCGCGGGCCCGCTGGCGGCCGGCGCCCTCCACCAGGCCACCGGCTCCTGGACCCCGCCGATCTGCGGAGTCCTCGGCGTCTGCGCCGCGGCCCTCGTCGTGGGCCTCCTCGCGGCCCGGGACCGCACGGTCTGAGGTTCCGGACCGTACGGCCCGGAGCCCCGGGCCGGCGGGGCGGGGCGGCACCGGGGCGGGCCTCCCGGTTCCGGGGGCGCGCTCCCTCGGAGCCGTATCCCGCCCGTGTCCGGGAGGGCCTACTCCTCGCCCGCCAGGGTCAGTCTGCGGAGCTTCCGGCCGGCGAACCAGGTCGCCGCGACCGTGACCACCGCGAGGAGGACCACCGCCGTGGGAAGCCCGACCTCGGAGGTGACCAGGCCCTCGCCGGTGACCTTCTCCGCGAGGGCGAGGGCCCACTGCTGGACGCTCAGGGTGCGGGCGCCCGCGATCAGGGAACCGAACAGGGTCTCCCAGACCAGGGCGTAGACCAGGCCGATCACCACGGCGTGCCGGCTGACCGTGCCGAGGAGCAGGAACAGCGCGCTGTACGCGATGGAGGCCACGAGCGCCGCCACCGTGTACGCCACGGCCACCTGCTGACCGTTGCCGTTGAGGATGAATCCGGCGATCAGCGTCGGCACCGCCGAGAAGACCATCGTCACCGCGATCGCCACGATCAGCTTCGTGAAGATGATCGTGGGCCGCTTCACCGGCTTGGAAAGCAGGTAGACGATGGAGCCGTCGTCGATCTCGGGGCCGATGGCGCCCGTGCCGGCGATCACGCCGATCAGCGGGACCATCGTGGCGAGCGCGAAGCCGCCGAGGACGTCGGACGCCGCTTGGTCGTCCGCGCCGTTGAACGCGCGGACCGCCGCCGAGATGACCAGCAGCAGGGCGGGCAGCAGGAAGAGGATCAGGGCCCTGCGGCGGCCGAGGAGGGCCCGGTAGGTGAGCCGGGCGACTGTGGGGTTGTACATCGGTCAGGCTCCTTTCAGGCCGCGACGAGGTAAGAGAAGACCGATTCGAGGGACTCGTCCGAGGGGGAGACCGTCAGGAGACGGACCCCCCGCTCGCGCGCGACCTTCGGGAGCAGTTCCGTGAACCGCCCGAAGTCGACCGCCTGCACGCGCAGTCCGCCGTCCACGTGGTCGATCTCGATGCCGGCCGTGGACGGGTCGGCGATCAGCGCCGCGGCCAGGGCCCGGTCGTCGCTGGAACGGACGAGGTAGCGGTGCGGCCGGTCCGTCATCAGGCGGCGGATCTTGCGGAAGTCGCCGGAGGCCGCGTGCCGTCCGGCCACGATCACCTCGATGTGGGAGGCGAGCTGCTCCACCTCCTCCAGGATGTGCGAGGAGAACAGGACCGTGCGGCCGTCCGCGCCCATCCGCCGCAGCAGGTCCATCAACTGCATGCGCTGGCGCGGGTCCATGCCGTTGAACGGCTCGTCGAGCAGGAGCACGGACGGGTCGTGGACAAGGGCCGAGGCCATCTTCACGCGCTGCCGCATGCCCTTGCTGTACGTGGAGATCTTGCGGTCCTGCGCGTACTCCATCTCGACCGTCGCCAGGGCCCGCCGGGCCTCCTCGGCGCCGAGGCCCTGGAGTTCGGCGTTGGCCAGGACGAACTCGCGGCCGGTGAGGAAGTCGTACATAGCCTCCCGTTCGGGCACGACGCCGATGTCGCGGTAGACCGACTCGTTCCCCCAGATCGTCCGCCCGTCGAGGGTGACGGTGCCGGTGGAGGGGTCGAGGAAGCCGCCCATCATGTTGATCAGGGTGGACTTCCCGGCGCCGTTGGGTCCGAGGAGGCCGGTGACGCCGGGACCCACCGCCATCGTGACGTCGTTCACGGCCACGACGTTTCCGAACCAGCGCGAGACGTGGTCGATGTGAAGGGTGCTCATGGGCGCGGCCCATTCCTTTGAGGGGTGGTGGCGGGCGACGGAAGGGCGGTCACAGCCCGACCTTTCGGTAGCGGCGCATCAGGATGCCGTACGAGCCGGCGATCAGCGCGAGGACGACCAGGAGGTAGACCACGCCGACCCCGGCGCCCGGGCCTCCGAGCTCGGGGAACATGGGCGGTGCGCCCAGGAAGGCGGTCTGCACGCCGTCGACGAGGGTGATGGGCGAGAACAGGCCGAGCCACTCGATGGCGCCCTGGTTCTCCGTCGTGTAGGCGATGCCCATGAGCGTCGAGACCGCGCCGTACGAGAGGGTCAGGACGGCGATGACGGCGGCGACGCCGAAGCCGCGGCGCGGGGTGAGGGCCGCCATGACGAGGCCGATCCCGCCGAAGAGCAGCGAAAGCAGGGCCACGGAGACGAGCCCCTGGCCGAACATCTTGCTCTGCTCGGCGAAGTCCATCTTGGCGAGCATCGAGCCGATCCACATGATCAGGAGCGGGACGGCCGTGAGGATGAAGAGGGCCGACGCCATCGCGCCGTACTTGGCGAGGACGTAGTCCGCGCGCTCGATCGGGCGGGAGAAGTACAACGGCACGGTCCTGAACCGCAGGTCGCGGGAGACGGACTGGGGGGCCTGGGAGGCCAGGTAGATGCCGATGACGACCTGGAGGTAGATCGCGTACTGCGTGTACTCGATCGAGAGCCTGCTCTGTTTGGTGACGACCGCGACCGCGACGATGATCAGCGCCGGCGCGCACATCACGCCGGCGAGCAGCATCGGCAGCACCTTGGACTTGGCGCTGCGGCCCAGCCCGTACGCGCCGCGCAGCGACTGCGAGAAGAGCGAGCGGCGCGCGTACGCCCGTCCCAGGCGCGGGCCGTCGTAGGACCGGTAGCCGATGTTGTGGATGCGGGTCGTGTCGGGAGCGGCCTGGGAGGGCGGGGGGCTCTGGGTGCTCATCGGACCGGCACCTCCTCGTGCGGTGTGGGCGGCTCGGCTGCTTCCGGACGGAAGACCTCGGCGATGTGGTGGCGGCGCTGCTCCATGCGGACGAGGCCGAGGCCGAGGTCGGCGACGGTGTCGCGCACGAGGTCGTACGTCTCCTCGCCCGACGCCTCCAGGAGCAGGACGTGGCCGGCGCCGGGCAGTCCGTCCTCCGTTCCCGGGTGGAGGGTGACGCCCGCCGCGGTGAGGGCCGTGCGGAGCGCGGCCGTGCCGTCCGGGTGCGTGTCGGAGTCGGTCACCTCGACCGCGAGGGTCGTGGTGATCCGGGTGAAGTCGCTGGTGGAGCTGGAGCGGAGGAGCCGGCCACCGTCGATGACGACGACGTGGTCGCAGGTGCGCTCCAGCTCGCCGAGGAGGTGGGAGGTGACGAGGACGGAGATGCCGAAGTCGGTCCAGATCCGGCGGATCAGTCCGAGCATCTCGTCCCGGCCGACCGGGTCGAGGCCGTTGGTCGGCTCGTCGAGAAGGACCAGCTTCGGGTCGTGGACCAGCGCCTGGGCGAGCTTCACCCGCTGCTTCATGCCGGTCGAGTACCCGCCGATGGGGCGGTAGCGCTCCTCGTACAACCCGACGTGGCGCAGGGTGTCGGCCGTCCTTTCGCGGGCGGCGGTCGCCGGCAGCCCGGACATGCGCGCCATGTGGACGACGAACTCGGTGGCCGAGACGTCCGGGGGAAGGCAGTCGTGCTCGGGCATGTACCCCACGCGCTCACGGATCTGGGCGCCGGAGGTCCGGACGTCGAGGCCCAGCACCTCCGCGCGCCCCTCCGTGGCGGGGGAGAGCCCGAGCAGGATCTTGATCATCGTGGACTTGCCGGCTCCGTTGGCACCCACAAGTCCGGTCACACCGGGCCCGATGTCCAGGGAGAGCCGGTCGAGAGCGGTCACCCGGGGGAACCGCTTGCTGAGGCTTTCGGTCGCGATCACAGTCACACTCAGAAGGTAGTGGCGTGGGCCACACCGGTCGTCAGCCCAACGGCTCGACCTCTCTCCGACCAGAGGAGTACAAACCCGTAGGGGCGGAGCGACGAAAGTCGTTCTCCGCCGAACTCCCGGCAGACTTTTCCACAGGCCGTCGCCCACCCCCTTGACGCAGCCGCCGAGCATTGTCACATTCATCGGTGTCAAGTTACGAACGCGTAGCGCGATCGGGCGCTCACACGGGACGGCGGTCGGCATGGCATCGGCAGCGACACGTGAACTCTCCGCCGACCTGCGGGGATTCAGGGAAGTCCAACGGCTCTCCTACGCATGCGCGGAAGCCGTCGCGGCCCGGCTGCGGCCGGGTGTGACCGAACGCGAGGCCGCGCGGATGCAACGGGAGTGGCTGTACGAGCGGGGGGTCAGGGACTGGTTCCACCGGCCGTTCGCCTGGTTCGGCGACCGCACGGCCTTCGTGGACTTCAAGGTCCCCCTCCAGTTCTTCCCGACGAACCGGCGGCTGGAGGCCGGGATGCCGTTCATCCTCGACATGGCGCCGGTCCACCGGGGCTACACGGCCGACATCGGCTACAGCGGCTGCCTGGGACTCAACCCCCTGCACGACAAGCTGCTCGCCGACCTGGCGGCCCATCGCGAGCTGCTCCTGAGAGAGGTGCGCGAGCGCCGCACGCTGCGCGAGATATACGAGGACGTGGACCGGCTCATGGTCCGCCAGGGGTACGCGAACCGGCACCGCGCCTACCCCTTCGGCGTCATCGCCCACAAGATCGACCGGGTGCGGGAGCGCCGGTGGGCGCCGACGCTCTTCGGCTTCGGCACCCAGGCGCTCAAGGGCCTGGCGAGCGACGCCGTGCGCGGGCACCGGGACGGCTGGTCGCCGCTCTGGTCCCCGTACAAGTTCTCCGACCACCCGCCCGCGCGGGGGTTGTGGGCGGTCGAGCCGCACCTCGGGTTCCGGGGTACGGGCGCGAAGTTCGAGGAGATCCTGATCGTCACCGACTCCCGGGACCCGGAACAGAGCGCGTTCTGGCTGGACGACGATCTGCCGCACGTGCGGCGCTGGAACAAGGGAGCGGTCTGATGGCGGGGCTCAACGGGGCGCGGGAGCGCCGGGTCCGTACGGGTGGGGTCGAGTTGTGCGTCGCCGAGCTCGGAGAGGCCGGTCGGCCGACCGTCCTGCTCGTGCACGGTTACCCGGACTCCAAGGAGGTGTGGTCGGAGGTCGCGGAGCGGCTGGCCGGGGAATTCCACGTGGTGCTGTACGACGTCCGGGGACACGGCCGGTCGTCGGCTCCGGTTCCGCTGCGCGGCGGTTTCACCCTGGAGAAACTGACGGACGACTTCCTCGCGGTCGCCGACGCCGTCAGCCCGGACCGGCCGGTCCACCTCGTCGGCCACGACTGGGGTTCGGTGCAGTCCTGGGAGTTCGTCACCGTCGCCCGTACCGAGGGCCGGATCGCCTCCTTCACCTCGATGTCGGGGCCCTCCCTCGACCACTTCGGGCACTGGATCAACAAGCGGCTGACACGGCCCACCCCGCGCCGGATCGGCCAGCTCCTCGGCCAGGGCGCCAAATCCTGGTACGTCTACACGCTGCACACACCCGTGCTGCCGGAGCTGGCCTGGCGCGGGCCGCTCGGCAAGCGCTGGCCGAAGATCCTGGAGCGGATCGAGAAGGTCCCGGCCGGCGACTACCCGACGTCCTCGCTGCCGGACGACGCCGCGCACGGCGCCTGGCTCTACCGGGACAACGTCCGCGCCCGGTTGCGCAGGCCGCGCCCCGACGCGTACGCGCACACGCCCGTGCAGCTGATCGTGCCGACCGGTGACGCCTTCCTCTCCGAACGGCTCCACGACGACCTCGGCACCTGGGTCCCGGAGCTGACCCGGCGCACCCTGCCCGCCAAGCACTGGGTTCCGCGCACCCGGCCGGACCAGCTGTCCTCCTGGATCGCCGAGTTCGTCCGGGCCCACGAGGGACCGGCCGCCGGGGCTCCGAAGCCGGTTCCGGCGACGGGGGCGAAGGCCGGGGTGAAGCCGGCGTACGCGGAGCGGTTCGGCGGCCAACTCGTCCTGGTCACCGGGGCTGCCAGCGGTATCGGGCGGGCCACCGCCTTCGCCTTCGCGGAGGCCGGCGCCCGGGTCGTGGCCGTGGACCGGGACGCCGAGGGGGCGGCCCGCACGGCGGAGATGGCACGCCTGATCGGGGCCCCGGACGCCTGGGGCGAGACCGTCGACGTCGCCGACGAGCAGGCGATGGAGAAGCTGGCCGCCAGGGTGACGGACGAGTACGGGGTCGTCGACGTCCTGGTCAACAACGCGGGCATCGGGCTCACCGGCTCCTTCTTCGAGACGACGAGCGAGGAGTGGGAGCGGGTTCTGAACGTCAACCTGTGGGGTGTGATCCACGGGTGCCGGTTCTTCGGCGCGCGGATGACCGCGCGGGGCCAGGGCGGACACATCGTGAACACCGCGTCCGCCGCAGCCTTCCAGCCCTCCCGGGCGCTGCCCGCCTACAGCACGTCGAAGGCGGCCGTGCTGATGCTCAGCGAGTGCCTGCGCGCCGAGCTGGCCGGCCGGGGCATCGGGGTCACCGCGATATGCCCCGGCATCGTCAACACCAACATCACGGCGACCGCGCGGTTCGCCGGGGTCACGGACCGGGCGGAGGAGAAGCGGCGGCAGAAGAAGGCGGCCCGGCTGTACGGCCTGCGGAACTACCCGCCGGAGAAGGTCGCGGACGCGATCCTGGAAGCCGTCCTGAACGACCGGGCCGTGGTCCCGGTGACACCCGAGGCCCGGGGCGTCCGCTTCCTGTCCCGCCTGAGTCCGGGCACCCTGCGGGCCCTCGCCCGGTGGCAGCCGCCCGCGTAGGCGACGGAACGGACGGGGGGCGGGGCGGACGGGAGGCGGGACGGACGGGAGACGGAACGGACGGGAGGCGGGGCGGCGGTCGTACGATCCGTCGCAGGAAGGACCCCGCGCTGGCGGGGTGGAGGACGCGGCCGGTGGGAGCGGGTTTGTCCGAGCAGTCAGCACAGCCGGAGTACCGGATCGAGGACCTCGCCCACCTCAGCGGGGCCACGGTACGGACGATCCGCGCCTACCAGGACCGCGGCCTGCTGCCCCGGCCCGAACGGCGGGGCAGGTCGAACGTCTACGGGGACGCCCACCTCGCACGGCTCCGGCAGATCGCCGACCTCCTGGACCGGGGGTACACCCTGGCCTCGATCAAGGAGCTCCTGGAGGCGTGGGACACCGGCCGGGGACTCGGCGGGGTGCTCGGTCTGGTGGCCGAGGTCCACGGGCCGTGGACGGACGAGGAGGCCACCCGGATATCGCGCGCGGAGCTGGACGCCCGCTTCGGCGGCACACCGGACGAGGAGGCCATCCGGGAGGCCGTGGAGCTGGGCGTGCTGGAGCGGATCCCGGGACGGGAGACGGAGGAGTACCTCGTACCGAGCCCGCAGGAGCTGGCGGTGGCGGCCGAGCTGCACGCGGCCGGTGTCCCGCTGCCGGCGATCACCGGCCATCTGAAGGAGCTCCGGGGCCAGGTGGAGCACATCGCCGCGCGCTTCCTGGAGTTCACGACCGAGTACGTCTTCGCCCGCTACCTGGAGCACCGGCCGCCGTCGGACGCGGACGCGGACGAGGCCGCGACGATGGTGCGGCGGCTGAGGCCGCTCGCCCAGCAGACGGTCGACGCCGAGCTGGCACGGGCCATGCGCCTGTTCGCCACCCGGCACCTCCAGATCCACCTGTCGCAGGACGCGTCTCCCCCGAAGGACGACGAGCCGCGTCCGGTGGCTCTGCCCGCCGGGACGATCCGGGCCGTGCAGAGCCTGGTCGGGGCGGAGGGGGTCGCGGCCTTCGTCACGGCCGCCACGGAACGAGAAGTACATAAGAGGGCATTGGACACACTTGCCTCGAATCAATCCACAGGGGCATAAATCGCTCCACGGGGAGGAAAGGGGAGCGCTGTTGTCCACAGAAAGGCCGGGCATCCTGTGGATAACTTGCTTTTGCTGTGGATCAAACCTGTCCACCGGAAATCATTGGCCAGGAGGAGCGGGACCTCGGCATCCTGACGGGCATGACCTCACGACAGCCCGGGAAAGGCCGTCCCGGGGGACGACATCCCCTGGACGAACAGCGCACGGTGAAGGTCTCGAAGTACCTCTCCAGACACCTGCGGCACCAACCCGAACGCATCGGGCTGGTGCTCGACGCACAGGGCTGGACCGAGATCGGCGCACTGTTGCGGGCCACGGCCGAACACGGCTTCCCGATCACCCGCGAGGAACTCGAGCACGTCGTCGCCACCAACGACAAGAAGCGCTTCGCGATCGAGGGCACCCGCATCCGTGCCAGTCAGGGCCACACCGTCCCGGTGGAGCTGGGACTTCCGGCGGCCGAGCCGCCCGCGTGGCTCTACCACGGTACGGTCGCGGGCCGGCTGCCCTCGATCCGGGAGGAGGGACTGCGCCCCATGGCGCGCCATCACGTGCACCTCTCCCCCGACCGGGAGACCGCGACCCGGGTCGGTGCGCGCCGGGGACGGCCGGTCGTGCTGAGCGTCGACGCCGGCGCCATGCACCGGGCCGGGTACGTCTTCCACGTCAGTGCCAACGGGGTCTGGCTGGCCGACGCCGTACCGCCGGAGTTTCTTCGCTTCCCGACCTGACCTCCACCGAAGCCTTCGGTACGGACCGGACGCCCCCGTGGGCCGGTAGCCCCGCGGACCGGTCGCCCCCGCGTGCCGGACGAATCCCCCATCGCTTCCGGGGAAGACTGGCCGCATGGGAGAGATCAGGGTCGGAACCTGCTCGTGGACGGACAAGGCGCTGGTGTCCAGCGGCTGGTATCCGGCAGGGCACCGCGACGCGGAGGGCAGGCTGCGGCACTACGCCACGCGCTTTCCGGTGGCGGAGGTGGATTCCACCTACTACGGGTTGCCCAGCACCCGCAACAGCCTTCTGTGGGCCGAACGCACCCCTGAGGGCTTCCGGTTCGACGTGAAGGCGTTCTCCCTGCTCACCGGACACCCGACCCGGTCCGAGGCGCTCCCGGCCGATCTTCGCCCGGTTCTCGCGCAGCAGCGACGGCGGGGTGCGGGCATCGACCCGGAGCTGCTCGACGAGGTGTGGAACCGGTACAGCGCGGCTCTCGAACCCCTGCGCGACACCGGTCGGCTGGGAACGCTGGTGTTCCAGTTCCCCGCCCGGTTCGTGCCGGAGAGGCCGGCGGTGGAGTTCCTGCGCCGCTGTCGTGAGCGCGCCGCGGGGTGGCCGATGGCCGTGGAGTTCCGGCACCCCGACTGGTGGCGCGGGCGGAACGCCGACGCGACGGCCGGCCTGCTGACGGAGCTGGAGACGGCCGCCGTGGCCGTGGACATGGTGCAGACGCTCCCCCTGTCCGTTCCACCGGTCGTACGGGTCACCTCTCCGGAACTCGCCCTGGTGCGCTTTCACGGCCGGAACGACGCCTGGGGCACCGGTACCAAGGAGGAGAGGTTCCGTCACTCCTACACGTCCGAGGAGCTCTCCGAGTGGGTGCCCCGGATCCATGACATGGCCGAGCGGGCGCGAGAGGTCCACGTCCTCTTCAACAACTGCTGCGGTGATGCCGCCGTCCGCGCCGCGGAGTCGATGCGAGGTCTGCTCGGCCTCCCGGAACCCGCCGGGTCGCATACCGTGCCGGGTCCCGGCGAGACTGATCCCGACGTGCCGGATCGGTAAGGCGGCCCGTGGAGAGGGGCGTTCGGGCGACCGCGACAACCGTCCTCATCGCTGCGGAGGTCCGGAACCGCTCCGACGGCACGTCCGTGGCGACGGGGAGCCCGCGGATCGTCGGATCACGTGTCTGAGCGCCGTGATCCTCCCCATCCACCGATGGGACGAAGGACGGAAGGTCTGGCAGCGGGCCGAGGGCCTCGGGTTCCATGCCGCGTACGCCTACGATCACCTCTCCTGGCGGACCTTCCGGGACGGGCCGTGGTTCGGTGCCGTCCCCACCCTCACGGCCGCCGCGGCGGCGACGCGGAACATCCGCCTCGGCACCCTCGTGACCTCAGCCAAGCCTCGTTCACCCATCACGGCCTGACCTGGGAAGACGCACGTCGGGGCGGCTTGGTCCCGACCGAAGCGGATCAGATCGCGATAAGTCGGACGCGGCTACCGCACAGCTTGGCCATGTCGTCGACGTCCGACGTGAGCATGGCCACCGGGCCTGGCTGGCGGAGTGCCAGCTCGGCGACTGTGGCATCGATCGCGTACTTGTGACCGTGGAGGCCTGCTTCTTTCAGCAGCCCGGCGGCGGCTCTGGCCGCCTGCTCGGTCACCGCTTCCACCCTGACCTGGGAGAGGACCCAGTTCAGTCGGGCGGTGTTCACCCGGGCGTGCATGACTTCCACGATGGTGTTGGAGCAGACCACGAGATCGGCGGCCATCGAATGGAAGGACCGGATCATCGCGAGTACGGCCCTGTCCTGCGAGATCCAGGCGGACAGCCCTTGGGAGTCCAGTACAGCGGTCTCAATGCGATAGTTCACGCGGCGCTCGCCGACTCCTCGTGCTCGGCCGTGCCGAAGATTCTGGCCTGGGCCGCGGCCAGCTCCTCGTCGGTGAACGCGCCGTGCTCCTCCTCGTAGCGGCGCAGCTCCTCGCCGAGCAGCTGGTGTCTGATCTGGCGGGCGACCGCCTCCGCGACATAGCCGGAGACGTTGTCCGTGAGCCTCTTCAGCTCCGCCACCTGCTCGGTGGGCAGAGTGACCGTGATGCGGGTCGTATCAGCCATGAAGCCAGCATACTGCGGTATGCGCACCATCTGTCGGGCTTCTCCGCGTACGACCTCAGCGCCGTCCCGCGCTGAGCAGTTCACTCAGGCGGTCGCCGATCACGGACACCCCAGGGCGTGGGTCGCTCTCGTAGTACCAGGGCTTGCGTAGGCGCAGCAGCGCGTCGCCGTGCTCGCTCCAGGTGAATCCGGGCTTCCTCAGCAGTTTCTGGAACACGGTGTCCACTGTCTCCGGGTGAGCGGCGGCCAGCCGGCGGATCGGCAATGGAGTGATCGACTCCTCACGCAGGTACGTGCGCAGCAGATGCTGGTGCCGCCTGCGGCCCGTGAGGGCGGGGTCAGTGAAGAGGTCCCGCAGCATCCCGTAGTCGGCGTAGAAGTTGAGTCCGTCGACCTGGTCGTAGATGACGCCGACGGTGTCCGAGTCCGCCAGTTCTGACGGCAGTTCGAAGAAGGGCAGTTGGCGGTGGCGGTAGTAGGTGTTGAGGAGGTCCTCGGCTTCGGCAGGCGGAAGGATCAGTTCGTCGCCGCCGCAGAACTCGATGAAGGCGGCTCGGTCCTCCCGCATCCACTGCCATCCCTGCTCGATCTTCTGGGGGTTGCGGAAGACCAGTTCGGGGTGGTGCGTGGCCAGTTGCAGGGCTGCTTGGGCGATCTCGGTGGCGCTGGACCTGGGGTAACTCGTCATCGCCCCGGACACCAGCCACGCCCCGCCGGCCGAGTGGACGGGCACCAGGCAGGTGTGGAGGAATCCTCCCTTGGACATTCCGCGGAACACCGCCCGTCCGACGTTCGAGCACGTGCGGTACTCCAGGTCGTCGACAAGGTTGAGCAGGACGACGGCATCGCCTTCCTTGCGCCGGATCTCGAAGACGCCCTCGACCGGGTCGAGCCAGCCGAGCAGCATCTCCCGGTCGGCCTCGGTCAAGTCCTTCCGGCCGGCGACGAACCGGTCCACCACGGTCGAACCGTCCGGCAGGCGGTACCGAAGGATGAAGTGGTCGGTGATCCGGATCGCCTCGCCCTCGTCCAACTGCCGTTCAGGCCCAGCCGCCTCCAGCAGGAGGGGCGTCAACCACCGGTCGAAGCGGGCACTCTGCGCGAAGGCGACCAGCTGCCCCTTCAATTCGGCGCTGCGCTCGATGAGGTCAGCCAATGACGGTTCATCGGCACCCTGATATGCGCCTCGTGCGGCCTCAGCCACTTTCAGGCCTTTCGTACGAGCCGGTTCCGCGTGAAGTGAGAGGTGTCCGGACTCAAGCGGCCCAGTGACGGTACGCCTCGATCCACTCCGCCCCTTCGGGCGCCGGGCTGGGCAACGGCAGATCCAGAATCCCGATCGACTGCCGGACGTGACCGCGAGGGCACAAGGCGACGATCTTGCCGTCGGGCGTGAGGTCGACGCCGCGCACCGTCACCCCGGCGCCGAGAACTGTGGTGGTGAAAGGCAGGGCGAGGTTCTCCTCAAGCACGGTGAACAGACCGGTCCGCTGCTCGCCCTCGCCGTAGGCGTCCACCGTCGCCTCGTCGATCATGGCCTCAAGCTCGGCCCTGTCCAGCGTGCCCATGACGCCACGGTAGCGGCCCGCATCACAACGTAGGCGTGGCTTCCCGAATCTGCTCCGTCAGCATATCCGTGCCAGCGGGATGCCCGCGTATCGTCGAGGTCATGCGTCTGAGCACGGTGATCCTCCCCATCCACCGATGGGCCGAAGGGCAGAAGATCTGGCGGCGGGCCGAAGACCTCGGCTTCCATGCCGCGTACACCTACGACCACCTGTCGTGGCGGTCGTTCCGGGACGGGCCGTGGTTCGGTGCCGTCCCCACGCTCACAGCCGCAGCTTCGGTTACACAGAGTACACGATTGGGTACCCTCGTGACCTCACCGAACTTCCGGCACCCGGTGACGCTCGCCAAGGACCTGATCACCCTGGACGACGTCTCCGGCGGACGGATCACCCTCGGCATCGGCGCGGGCGGCAACGGCTTCGACGCCACCGCGCTCGGTCAGGAGGCGTGGACGCCGAAGGAACGGGCCGACAGGTTCGCCGAGTTCGTGCCGCTGCTCGACCGCCTGCTCACCGAGGACGTGGTGACGGAGCGCGGCACGTTCTACGCGGCGGACGAGGTCCGCAACATCCCCGGCTGTGTCCAGCGCCCGCGGCTGCCGTTCGCCGTGGCGGCGACCGGGCCGCGCGGGATGCGGCTGGCCGCGCGGTACGGGCAGGCGTGGGTGACGACCGGCGACCCGAAGCTGTACGAGGCGGGGACCCCGGAGCAGTCGGTGGCGGCCCTGCGTGGCCAGGTCGAACGGCTCGGCGATGCCTGCGCGGAGTCCGGTCGGAAGGTCTCCGATCTGGACAAGGTCCTGCTCACCGGGTTCACCCCGGACCGGGGCCGCCCGCTGGAGTCGGTGGACGCCTTCGTCGACTTCGCCGGCCGCCACCGTGAGCTGGGCTTCACCGAGATCGTCCTCCACTGGCCGGTCCCGGACTCGGTCTTCGCCGCCGACCCGGCCGTCTTCGAACGGATCGCCACGGAAGCCCCGTCCCAGCTGGGCTGAGGCGTCCGGCCGCGGAGGCGGACCGCCGTGCCGCCCCGCGCCCATGGCCGTGGCAACGGCCCGGGGCGGCCGGGGCGGTCCCCGACCGGACCCGGCCGGGGACACGGCGATACGGTCCCGTCCCGAGCCAGGACCGCCCGTGCCGTACTCCCTCACTCCTCCGGCCACGCCACCCGGCGGGCGTGGCCGCGCCACAGGGCGAGCAGGGCCGGGGCGCCGACCGGGGCCGGACGGGTCGGGCAGACGTCGGAGTGACTGATCCGGCACGTCCCGGAAGACGTCGTGGCCCCCGGACCGACCACGGTCCCGTCGCCCGCCACGCGCCAGCGCAGGTCCGCCGGGACGGCGCGTACCGCCAGCTCTCCGGGCTCGACCGGAACCCAGCGGCCGCGCGCCGTCCGATGCCGTTCGGTGCGCGCCCCGCACCCCCGGCAGGCCGTGGAGGAGGGACCGCGCGCGTCCGGTACGGCGCTCCCCGGGCGGGACGCGGACGACACCGCGTCGGCCAGGCCGGCCAGGACCTCGCCCACCAGCACCGGCTCCCGCGCGGGCCGGTCCGCCCCGGTCCGCTCGCACTCCGAGCAGAGGGCCATCCCCAGACTCGCGACCCACGTCCCGTACGGAGCACCGCAGAAGTCGCACTCCGCGCTCCACCGGCCCGCGACCATGTCCGCCCCCAGGGATGTCGTCAGCTCGTAGGAACCTTCCCCGCCCACGGGGAAACGAACGGATGTTTACAGCCATGTCCGGGCGTCCCCCACGCGAACATCCCCGCACGCGCGTTCCCCGTCCACCGGCGTGCCGTCCGCCGCTTCCCCGTCCATCGGCTTCCCGTCCATCGGATTCCCTTCCACCGCCTCCCCGCTCCGGCACCGCGCGGCTCGTCCCGGACCCCGAGGCCCCCGGACGCGTGGCCCCGCCGGAACGCCCGTCCGCCCTCCCCGGCACCGACACCGGCGCCGGGCCCGCCGGACGCCCACCCGGTCTCCCGATCCGCCTCGCCCTCTCCCTCCCGCCACTCATATGTGCGACTCCCTGCACGCCCGTGCGCGCGATACGGAAGAATGGGGCGGTGACCTCTCCCCGTTCCCCGCGTTCTTCCGCCCCGGCGCCCCGGCTGATCGCCACCGATCTCGACGGCACGCTGCTCCGCGACGACAAGACCGTCTCCGAGCGCACGGTGGCCGCCCTCGCCTCGGCCGAGCGGGCCGGGATCGAGGTCTTCTTCGTCACCGGCCGCCCGGCCCGCTGGATGGACGTCGTCAGCGCCCACGTCCACGGGCACGGGATGGCGATCTGCGCCAACGGCGCCGCCGTCGTCGACCTCCACGCGGGAGGCGCCTTCCTGGAGGTCCGCCCGCTGGAACGGCCGGTCGCCCTCGACGTCGTCGAGGCCCTGCGCGCCGCCGCGCCCGGGACCTCCTTCGCCGTCGAGCTCACCACCGGCATTCACTACGAGCCCCACTACCCGCCCTTCTTCCTGGACCCCGGCGCCACCGTCGCCACCGCCGAGAAGCTGCTCTTCGAGGAGGAGGCGGGAGCGGCGGCCCCGGTGCTCAAGCTGCTCGCCCAGCACCCGGACCTCGATCCCGACGTGTTCCTGGACGTGGCCAGAACGGCGGCGGGCGATCTGGCCGCCTTCACCCGGTCCAGTCCCACCGCCCTCATCGAGATCAGCGCGCTCGGGGTCTCCAAGGCGTCCACCCTGGCCCTGTGCTGCGCCGAGCGCGGGATCGCGGCCGAGGAGGTCGTCGCCTTCGGGGACATGCCGAACGACATCGAGATGCTCAGCTGGGCGGGCCGCTCGTACGCGATGGGCAACGCCCACCCCGACGTGGTCACCGCGGCCACCGGCCGCACGGCCGGCAACAACGAGGACGGGGTGGCCGTCGTCATCGAACAGCTCGTCGCCGAGTCCCTGGCCGGGGCCCCGGACGTGTCGTAGGCCGAAGACCCGGGCTCCCGGACGCGTCATGGGGCGGGCTCCCGGGTCGTTCCCCTACAACGGCGCCTCCCAGATCAGCGTCGTACCGCCGCCGCCCTCCCCGATGCCCGGCCCGCACCAGCTCGCGCCCCCCAGGGACTCCGCCCGCCGGGCCAGATTGCGCAGGCCGCTGCGCCGCCCGCCCTCCGGGAGGCCGACGCCGTCGTCGGCGACCGAGAGGCGCACCCCTGCGGAGCCGTCGGGCAGGGTGGCCCCGGCGTCGACGACCACCTCGATCCGGTCGGCGCCCGCGTGCCGGAAGGCGTTGGACAGCGCCTCCCGCAGGGCGGCGACGAGGTTCTTGCCGGTGAGTTCGCCGACCGTCGAGTCGATCGGGCCGAGGAAACGATGGGCCGGCGTGAAGCCGAGCGGCACGGCCGCCATGTTGATCTCCCGCAGGACGCGGGTGCGCAGCCCCGCCGGCGCTTCGGCGGGGCCCTGCTGGAGCGCGAAGATCGCCGTGCGGATCTCCTGGATGGTGACGTCCAGTTCGTCCACGGCCTTGCCCACGCCCTCGCGCACGGCCGGCACGATCGACCGGCGCTGGGCGCTCTCCAGCATCATGCCGGTGGCGAAGAGCCGCTGGATGACCAGATCGTGCAGGTCACGGGCGATGCGGTCGCGGTCCTCGTACACGGCGAGGCGTTCCCGGTCCCGCTGCGCCTCGGCCATCATCAGGGCGAGTGCCGCCTGCGAGGCGAACTGCTCTGCGAGCGTCCGCTCACTCTCGGTGAACGGGCGGCCGCCCAGCAGCCGGGGCGTGGCGAGCGCGCCGAGCACCCGGCCCCCGCTCTGCAGCGGAAGGATCATGCTCGGTCCGTACTCGGAGGTCAGCGGGCCGATCACGCGCGGGTCCGTCGAGGCGTCCGTCAGGAAGACCGCCTCGCCCTCCAGGAGCCGCGCCACGGCGCTGCTCTCGGGCGGGATCACCACGCCCAGTGCCTTCGTGGGCCGCGGCGAGGAGACGGCGACGATCTCCAGGCCGCCCTCCTCCGCGGGGAGCAGCACGATGCCGACGTCCGCGCCGGCGAGACGGCGGGCCTGTTCGGCGACGACCGTGAGGGAGTCGTCGGCGTCGCCGCCGGAGAGCAGGGCGGTGGTGACGGCGACCGAACCGTCGATCCACCGTTCGCGCTGCCGCGCGGCCTCGTACAGACGGGCGTTGCCGATGGCGATGCCGGCCTCGGTGGCGAGCACCCGGACCATGTGCACGTCGTAGTCGTTGAACTCGCCCCCGCCGCGCTTCTCCGCGAGGTAGAGGTTGCCGAAGATCTCGCCCTGGACCCGGATGGGGACGCCGAGGAAGCTCCGCATCGGCGGGTGCCCGGGCGGGAAGCCCGCCGCGCGCGGATCCTTCGAGAGGTCGGCGAGCCGGATGGTGCCCGGGTCGCGGATCAGCGCTCCGAGCAGTCCCGCGTGCCCGTCGGGAAGGTGTCCGATCCGGCGGGCCACGTCCTCGTCGACGCCGAAGGTGACGAAGTCGGAGAGGCCGTCGCCCGCGTCGTCGACGACGCCGATCGCCGCGTACCGGGCGTCGGCGAGTTCGGCGGCGGTCTCGCAGATGCGGTCGAGGGTGGTGTGGAGTTCGAGTCCGGCGCCGACCGAGCGCATGGCCTCCAGGAGTTGCGGCACACGGGCGGTGAGCTCCGTGGACAGTCCCTGGAGGCCGCGGGCGGCAGCCTCCAGGGGGCGCGTGGACTCGTCGGCGGCTTCCGGGGGGTCCGTGGGCTCGTCGGCGGCTTCCGGGGGGTCCGGGGCGCCGGACTCGGTGGCGGTCATGCGCTTGAGCCTAATAAGCCCTATTTGCAGAGAAAAGTCGGCTGTCCCGCGCCGACCGCCCGGTCACCGTCGCGGTGGCGGGCACCGGCCGCCCCGTTCACCACGGCTGCGGCGAGCGAATCGGCCTCCCGTTCCCGCTCCAGCATCCGGCGCAGCGGGCCCTCCTCCGCCGCCAGCTCGGCGTACGGTCCGCGCTGCACGGCCCGCCCCCCGTCCAGGACGATCACCTCGTCGACGGCGTCGAGGCCGTACAGCCGGTGGGTGATGAGGACGGTGGTACGGCCCTCGGTGGCCCGCAGCAGGTCGTCGGTGAGCGCGTCGGCGGTGGCGAGGTCCAGGTGTTCGGCCGGCTCGTCCAGGAGGAGGACCGGGAAGTCCGCCAGGAGGGCCTGCGCGAGCGCGAGCCGCTGGCGCTGGCCGCCGGAGAGCCGGGCGCCGTGTTCGCCCACGAGGGTGTCCATCCCCCGCGGCAGTGCCTCCACCCAGTCGAGCAGCCGGGCCCGCCGCAGCGCCTCGCGCAGCTCCCCGTCGTCCGCGCCGACCCCGGCGAGCCGCAGGTTCTCGCGGACGGAGCTGTCGAAGAGGTGCGCGTCCTGGGCACAGAGGCCGACGAGGCGCCGTACCGCGTCCCCCTCCAGCTCCCGGGCGGGCACACCGCCGATCCGGTACGTGCCCTCCTCCACGTCCAGGAACCGCAGCAGCACCTGGGCGAGCGTGGTCTTCCCGGAGCCGGACGCACCGACGACGGCGACCCTGCGCCCGGCCTCCAGGGTGAGGTCAAAACCGGCGAGCGCCGGACGTTCCTGACCGGCGTACCGGGCGGAGACCCCGGTCAGCTCCAGCGGGAACGGCCCCTCGGGAGGCGCGACGGGCGTCCTCGGCTCGTGTACGGGCACGGGGGCGTCGAGCACGTCGAGGACCCGCTCGGCGCTGTGCTTGACGCGCTGCCGGTACTGGACGGCGAGCGGCAGCCCGGTCACGGCCTCGAAGGCGGCGAGGGGCGTCAGGACGACCACGGCGAGGGACACCCCGTCGAGCCGCCCGTCCCGTACGGCCTGGACGCCGACGACCGCGGCGGCCACGACCGTGAGGCCGCAGACCAGGGCGGAGAGCCCGGCGCCGAGCGCGGTGGCCGCGGCCTGCCGAGAGGCGATGCCGGTGAGCGTCCGGTCGACCGCCCGGGTCCGCTCGACACGGCTCCGCAGGGCGCCGGCCACCGTCAGCTCGGCGCAACCGCGGAGCAGGTCGGCCACGGCGGACGCCAGGGCGCCGCGCGCGGGGGCGAGTCGCCGTCCGGTCCGCCGGGCGAGGGCCCCGCCGACCGCGGGTACGGCGGTCCCCGCGACCAGCAGGCCCACGGCGAGGACGGCACCGGCCTCGGGCAGCAGCCAGGCGGTGAACCCGGTGGACACGGCGCCCACAACGAGCGCGGTGCCCGCCGGGAGCAGCCATCGCAGCCAGTAGTCCTGGAGCGCGTCGACGTCCTGGACGAGCCGGGCGAGCAGGTCGCCGCGACCGGTGCGCCGCAGTCCGGCGGGGGTGATCCGTTCCAGCCGCCGGTAGACGGAGACCCGCAGGTCGGCGAGCATCCGCAGGACGGCGTCGTGCGAGACGAGCCGTTCGGCGTACCGGAAGACGGCCCGGCCGATGCCGAAGGCGCGCGTGGCGGTGACCGCCATCATCAGGTGGAGCACGGGCGGCTGTTCGGAGGCCCGGGAGATGAGCCAGCCGGACACGGCCATGAGTCCGACGGCGGAACCGAGGGCGAGACTTCCGAGCGACAGGGCGAGCGCCATGCGTCCCTTGAGCGCCCCCGCCATGTCCCGGACCCGCCGCAGCACACCGCGCGGGTCCGTGGCGCCGACCGGGCCGCGCGGTTCACCGTCGACGGTTCCGTCCACGCCGGTCCGGGCTCCCGCACCGGCCGGGTCCGGCCCGGTCCCCTCGGCCGTATCGTCCCCGTCGGCGGCCGTCGCCGTGCCGACGTCACCGGCCGCGTCCGGCGTCCCGTCCGGACCGGCGCCGCCGGCGGGGACCGGCCCGTCGGCCGCGGTCGCTGCGGCGGCAGCCGGACCCGCCAGGCTCACCACCCGGTCCGCCACCGCGAGGAGCGCCGGACGGTGGACCACCAGCAGAACCGTCCGGCCGGCCGCGAGACGCCGGACCGCGTCGACCACGCCCGCCTCCGTCTCGCCGTCCAGCGCGGCCGTGGGCTCGTCGAGCAGCAACAGGGGCCGGTCGGCCAGGAAGGCACGGGCGAGCGCGAGCCGCTGCCGCTGCCCCGCCGAGAGCCCGGCACCGTCCTCGCCGAGCAGGGTCTCGGGCCCGTCCGGGAGACCCGCGACGAACCCGTCCGCCCCCGCGTCGCGCAGGGCCTCCCGGACCGCTTCGTCGGTGGCGTCCGGGCGGGCAAGGCGTACGTTCTCGGCGATCGTCCCCGCGAAGAGGTACGGACGCTGCGGCACCCAGGCGATCCGCGACCGCCACTCCTCCGCGTCGAGCGCCGCGAGGTCCCGGCCGCCGACCCGCACGGAACCGCCCGGTTCCGGGGCTGTGAAGCCGAGCACCACGTCGAGCAGCGTCGACTTCCCGGCGCCGCTCGGTCCGACCAGGGCCACCGTCTCGCCCGGCTCGACGGTCAGCGTCACCGCGTCGAGCGACGGTTCGGTCCGTCCGGCGTGGCGCACCGTCACGGTGTCCAGTTCCAGGCGCACGGAGTCCGGCACCGCCCCCGTGCCGCCCTCCCGGACCGGCCGCTCCAGGACGGCGAAGATCTCCTCCGCGGCGGCGAGCCCCTCAGCGGCCGCGTGGTACTGGGCCCCCACCTGCCGCAGCGGGAGGTACGCCTCGGGAGCCAGGATCAGGATGACGAGTCCGGTGGAGAGGTCGAGATCGCCGTGGACCAGTCGCATGCCGATGGTCACGGCGACCAGGGCGACGGACAGCGTGGCGAGCAGTTCGAGGGCGAAGGAGGAGAGGAAGGCGATCCGCAGCGTGCGCATCGTCGCCTGCCGGTACGCGGAGGTGATCGCGCGGATCGACTCGGCCTGGGCCTTCGCCCGGCCGAAGATCTTGAGGGTGGGCAGACCGGCCACCACGTCCAGGAAGTGACCGGAGAGCCGCGAGAGCAGCTTCCACTGCCGGTCCGTCCGGGCCTGGGTGTACCAGCCGATGAGGACCATGAAGAGCGGGATGAGCGGCAGCGTGACGACGATGATCGCCGCCGACACCCAGTCCTCGGTGACGATCCGGGCCAGGACCGCCACCGGCACGACCACCGCGAGTCCCAGCTGGGGCAGGTAGCGGGCGAAGTAGTCGTCGAGCGCGTCCACGCCCCGCGTCGCGAGGGCGATCAGCGAACCGGTCCGCTGACCGCCGAGCCATCCGGGACCGAGGGCGGCGGCGCGGACGAGGAGCCGGCCGCGCAGTTCGGACTTGACCGCCGCGCTCGCCCGGTGGGCGGCGAGTTCGGTCAGCCAGGAGACCACCCCCCGCGCCACCGCCACTCCGGCGAGCAGCAGCAGGGGGGTGGTCAGGGCGGACACCGGTCGGCCCTCCTGGAAGGCCCCCACCACGATCTCGGAGATGAGCATCGCCTGGGCGACGACCAGCGCCGCTCCGAGGAGGCCGAGCACGACCACCGCGATCAGGAAGAGACGGGTGGCCCTGGCGTACCGGAGCAGACGCGGATCGATCGGTTTCACGTGAAACATGCCCCTCTGGTGAGCGTCGGCCTGGTTTCCACGGCGGTCCTCAGTGGGCGTCGGCGATGTGCTGCGTGCCGATCCGCTTGCGGAACACCCAGTAGGTCCAGCTCTGGTAGAGCAGCACCAGCGGGGTCGCGATCGCGGCGCACCACGTCATGATCTTGAGCGTGTACGGGCTCGACGAGGCGTTCGTCACGGTGAGGCTCCACGCCGGGTCGAGCGAGGAGGGCATGACGTCCGGGAAGAGCGCGAGGAAGAGCATCGCCACCGAGGCGGCGATCGTGATCCCCGAGAACGCGAACGACCAGCCCTCGCGCCCCGCTCCGATGGCGACGATCGCGCCGACGAGCGCCACCGCCGCGACCGCCGTCGCCACCAGGCTCCAGCCGTTCCCCGTGTGGACCTGGGTCCAGATCAGGAAGGCGAGCGCGAGCACCGCCGTGACCGGCCCCAGCCTGAGCGCGAGCGCGCGTGCCCGGACCCGGATGTCCCCGACCGTCTTGAGCGAGGCGAAGACCGCGCCGTGGAAGGTGAACAGGGTGAGCGTGACCAGGCCGCCGAGGAGCGCGTACGGGTTGAGCAGGTCCCCGAGGGTGCCGACGTACTCCATGTCCCCGTCGATCCGCACGCCCCGGACGATGTTGCCGAAGGCCACGCCCCAGAGGAACGCGGGCAGCAGCGAGGTCCAGAAGATGGCCTGCTCCCAGTTGTGCTGCCACTTCTCCCCGGACCGCTTGACCCGGTACTCGAAGGCGACGCCCCGGATGATCAGGCAGACCAGGATGAGCAGCAACGGCAGGTAGAAGCCCGAGAACAGCGTCGCGTACCACTCGGGGAACGCGGCGAAGGTCGCGCCGCCGGCGGTGAGCAGCCACACCTCGTTGCCGTCCCAGACGGGGCCGATGGTGTTGATGAGGACCCGCTTCTCGACCCGGTCGCGGGCGAGCAGCTTGGTCAGGACACCGATCCCGAAGTCGAACCCTTCGAGGAAGAAGTAGCCGGTCCAGAGGACGGCGATGAGTACGAACCAGACGTCGTGGAGTTCCATGCCTCGATCTCCTGAGCCTCAGTACGAGAAGGCCATGGGCCGGTCGGGGTCACGGGTGTCCCCGCCGATCCTGGTGGGCGGGTTGAGGTCGTCGTCGGTCAGCTCGGGCGGCCCCGCCTTGACGTACTTGACGAGGAGCCTGACCTCGACGACCGCGAGGACGGCGTAGAGCAGGGTGAAGACGAGCATGGAGGTGAGGACCTCGCCCTGGGAGACACCGGGGGAGACGGCGTCACGGGTGCGCAGCACGCCGTAGACCACCCACGGCTGGCGGCCCATCTCGGTGAAGATCCAGCCCCAGGAGTTGGCGATCAGCGGGAAGAGCATCGTCCAGAGGGCGACGATCCAGTACCAGCGGCCGATCCGGTGGCTGAGGGCCTTGTTCTTGAAGAGGACCAGGTTCGGCACCTCGTCCTCGCCCGTCCGCAGCCCCGGCGCCAGCATGAACTTCTTCCGGGTCAGCCAGAGGCCGATCATGCCCAGAGTCAGGGAGGCCATGCCGAAGCCGATCATCCAGCGGAAGCCCCAGTAGGCGACGGGGATGTTGGGCCGGTAGTCGCCGGGGCCGTACTTCTCCTGCTCGGCCTTGTTGACGTCGTTGATGCCGGGCACGTACGAGCTGAAGTCGTCGTTCGCGAGGAAGGAGAGCAGCCCGGGGACCTCGACGGCGACCTTGTTGTGGCCCTTGTCGACGTCTCCGTAGGCGAAGATCGAGAAGGGCGCGGGGGCCTCCCCGTCCCAGAGCGCCTCGGCGGCGGCCATCTTCATCGGCTGCTGCTTGAACATGACCTTGCCGAGCAGGTCGCCGCTGACGGCGGTGCCGAGACCGGCGATGATCAGGGTGATCAGACCGAGCCGCAGGGAGGTCCGCATCACCGGGACGTGCTTCTTGCGCGCCAGGTGGAAGGCGGATATGCCGACCATGAACGCGCCGCCGACCAGGAAGGCCGCCGTGATGGTGTGGCAGAACTGGGCGACGGCGGTGTTCTGGGTGAGCACGTGCCAGAAGTCGGTGAGCTCCGCCCGGCCGCGCTCCTCGTTGATCCGGTAGCCCACGGGGTGCTGCATCCAGGAGTTGGCCGCCAGGATGAAGTACGCGGAGAGGACCGTGCCGATCGACACCATCCACATGCAGCCGAGGTGGATCTTCTTCGGCAGCTTGTCCCAGCCGAAGATCCACAGGCCGATGAAGGTCGACTCGAAGAAGAAGGCGATGAGCGCCTCGAAGGCGAGCGGGGCGCCGAAGATGTCACCGACGAAACGCGAGTAGTCGGACCAGTTCATGCCGAACTGGAACTCCTGCACGATGCCGGTGACCACGCCCATGGCGATGTTGATCAGGAAGAGCTTGCCCCAGAACTTCGTCGCCCTGAGGTACTTCTCGTTCTCCGTCCGCACCCAGGCCGTCTGGAGCCCTGCGGTGAGGGCGGCCAGGGAGATCGTCAGGGGGACGAAGAGGAAGTGGTAGACGGTGGTGATGCCGAACTGCCAACGCGCCAGAGTCTCTGGCGCAAGAGCGAGGTCCACGTCGGTCTCTCCTTACATCGCCGTGGTCATATCGGCGGCTCGCCCTCCCATACCGGCCGTACCGGCATGAACAGGACACGCTTGTGAACGCGTTCACATTCACAAGCATTATGGCTCACGTGAAACCCGTACGTGTCTTCGGGGTCCCCGCCGGGCACGTCTCTTTCCTCACATCCGGCCCCGCACGAAAGGGCCCCGCGAGCGGGATCGCTCGCGGGGGCCGGGTCTCGGGGCCCGTACCGGACCGGGCCCCGGAAACCTGACGCGTCGGATCGCCAGGGGGCCGGCCGGGCCGTTCCTCAGAGCTCCTTGCGGAAGCCCTCGGCCGCCTGGAGGAAGAGGTCGTTCGCCTCTCCCTCGCCGATCGTGACGCGCACGCCCTCGCCCGCGAAGGGCCGCACCACCACCCCGTGCCGCTCGCACGCCTCCGCGAAGTCCGCCGTCCGCTCGCCGAGCCGCAGCCAGACGAAGTTCGCCTGGGTGTCCGGCACGGTCCAGCCCTGGGCCACCAGGGCCGCGTGGACCCGCTCGCGCTCGGTCACCAGCGATCCGACCCGGCCCAGCAGCTCGTCCTCGGCCCGCAGCGAGGCCACCGCCGCGTCCTGCGCCAGCTGGCTCACGCCGAACGGCACGGCCGTCTTGCGCAGCGCCGCCGCCACCGGCTCGTGGGCGATCGCGAAGCCGACCCGCAGTCCGGCCAGACCGTACGCCTTGGAGAAGGTGCGCAGCACGGCGACGTTGGGGCGGTCGCGGTACAGCTCGACGCCGTCCGGGACCTCGGCGTCGCGCACGAACTCCCGGTACGCCTCGTCGAGCACGACCAGGACGTCGGAGGGCACCCGGTCGAGGAACCGCTCCAGCTCGGCCCGGCGCACGGCGGTTCCCGTGGGGTTGTTCGGATTGCAGACGAAGATCAGCCGGGTCCGGTCGGTGATCGCCTCCGCCATCGCGTCGAGGTCGTGCACCTCGCCGTCGGTCAGTGGCACCTGCACCGAGGTGGCCCCGCTGATCTGCGTGATGATCGGGTACGCCTCGAAGGAGCGCCAGGCGTAGATCACCTCGTCGCCCGGTCCCGAGGTGGCCTGGATCAGCGACTGCGCGATCCCGACCGAGCCGGTGCCCGTGGCCAGGTGGGAGACGGGCACGCCGAAGCGCTCGGCCAGCTCCGCCATCAGACCGGTGCAGGCCATGTCGGGGTACCTGTGGAAGGTGTCGGCGGCGGCCACCACGCTCTCCAGGACCCCCGGCAACGGCGGATAGGGGTTCTCGTTGGAGGACAGCTTGAAGGCCACGGGGCCGCCCTGGGCGGCCGGCTTGCCCGGCTTGTAGGTGGGGATACCGTCCAGCTCGGCGCGCAGCCTGGGGCTGCCGGTGCTCGTCCCGCTGGTCTCGCTCACAGTGTGGCCTCCTCGACCGTACGTACCACCAATACTCCTCACCTTATGAGGATTCGCCTCCGGTGCGAATGGGCTGTGGACAACGGGAAGGACACGCCGTGCGGTCGCGCCCGGGGCTTCCCCGACAGGGGGGAGCGCGCGCCCGGGTGGCGCGCGCCGGTGGCGAACGCCGTGGCGCGCGTCCCCCGTAGAGGTGAGTTGAGACCACTTCCCGACCGCGCCCCCTCATCAGGTCCATGCCGCTCGACACCCGGGAAACACAGGCACTTTCCCCCAACTTCCTTTGCTTTTATGGATTTTGGGCGCTTCGGATCATGCAGAAACGTGCCTGTCCATGCCCGCATATGCGGCCGTCCCGACCGCCCTCCCTCGCCCTACTATCAGCTCGCCATGACAGCAGCAGGGAAGCATCAGGTGAGCCGGGCACAGACCCGCGGAAACCGGCAGGGCCGGGCAGGCATCCGGGACGTGGCCGCCGCCGCCGGGGTCTCCATCACGACGGTCTCCGACGCGCTCAACGGGAAGGGCCGGCTCCCCGACGCCACCCGCCGCCACGTCCGCGAGGTCGCCGACCGGCTGGGTTACCGCCCGTCGGCGGCGGCCCGCACGCTCCGTACCGGCAAGTCGGGACTCATCGGCCTGACCGTGACCACGTACGGGGATGAACCTTTCACCTTCACCGAATTCGCGTACTTCGCGGAGATGGCCAGGGCGGCCACGTCGGCCGCGCTCGCGCGGGGCTACGCCCTGGTCATCCTGCCCGCCACCTCCCGCCACGACGTCTGGTCGAACGTCGCCCTCGACGGCACCGTCGTCATCGACCCCTCCGACCACGACCCGGTCGTCACCGAACTGGTCCGTCAGGGCCTCCCCGTCGTCTCCGACGGGCGCCCCGCCGGCACCCTTCCGGTCACCGCCTGGGTCGACAATGACCACGAAGCCGCCGTCCTCGACCTGCTCGACCACCTCGCCGACGCCGGCGCCCGCCGCATCGGCCTCCTGACCGGCACCACCACCGACACGTACACCCGCCTCTCCACCACCGCGTACCTCAACTGGTGCGCGCGCGTGGGGCAGGACCCCGTCTACGAGTCGTATCCGGCGCACGATCCGTGCGCGGGCGCCGTCGCGGCCGACCGGCTGCTCGCCCGCCCGGACCGTCCCGACGCCGTGTACGGCCTCTTCGACCCCAACGGAACCGACCTCCTCGCGGCCGCGCGCCGCTACGGGCTCCGCGTCCCGGACGACCTCCTGCTGGTCTGCTGCAGCGAGTCGGCCGGCTACGCGACGACCGAACCGCCCATCACCACGCTCTCGCTCAAGCCGCGCCGGATCGGCACGGCCGTCGTCCAGCTCCTCATCGACGCCATCGAAGGGGCCGAGAGCGACGGCCCGGTCGAACAGGTGATACCCACCGAGCTCATCGTCCGCACCTCCTCGCAGCGCCGTCCGCCCCGCACGACGGTCAGCCCGCCGCGCTCGCCCGCGAAGGACTGACCTCCCGCGAACGGCCCTTCGCACACGCCGTTCCCGTCCCTGCCCCGGGGCGGGAACGGCGAAACCGAACACCACACCGGCCACGACCCTGGATCACATCTTCCCAATTCGGGCGAAACGACCGGTGAACCCGGAGTGGACCCGGATTCACCACCCTGGTGCGTCCCACAGGAGGACCCTCATTCCTATGATGGGCGGACGACACCGCGGACCACCCCGACCAGGCCGGTCCGCGATGTGCAGGGCATCGCGACGGTGGTGGAGGGGTCGATGACTCAGGGGGCCGGTCAGGAGCCCGTGGTACGCACGGCGACACTGCGTGACTTCCGCGTACCGCCGTACGCGCGCGTACCCGTACAGGGCCATGCCGCCGAGCCGTCGGCCCCGCGGCCTCCGTCGGCGGCCGGGCCGGTGGAACACCCGTACGCGGAGCATGCGCGCGCGGAGCCGTCGCACACGACCCCTCACGCGGAGTCGTCACCGCCGGGCCCCTCGTACGCGAAGCCCCCGCAGGGCGCGCACCCGGCGCCGGGCCAGGCACCTCCCCCGCCCGCCGTGCCCCCCGCGCCCGCCGGGCACCCCGCCGCGGCGATCCGCCAGGACCCCGCCGGAACCCTTCCCCCCGTCGCGTCCTCCCCCGTCGAGGCCGTGCCGCTCCCGGCGCGCGAGGCCGCGCGGCAGCCGGCCGCGCCCCCGGCCACAACGCCGCGGGCCGTCGCGCCCCTGCCCGCCGATCCGACCCTGCGCCTGGGCCACCGCACCGCGCCCGCGCGCACCGACGCGGACGGCACGGACGCCGGCTCCTCCGCCGTTCCCACCGCCTCCGTGCCCGCCGAGCACTCCGGCCACCCGGGCAACGCCTTCCCCGAGGGCGAGATCCCCGAGGGCTACACGCCGACCGAACGCGATCTGCCCGTCATCAACCGGGGCGACACCGTCCAGGTCCACGTCGCCCCCGCGCCCGCCCCCGCCGGCGAGCCCGCGTCCGGCGAAGGACCCGGCCCCCTCTTCGTCGTCGGCGACGTCCACGGCTACCTCGACGAACTCCTCGCGGCGCTCCGCGCCCAGGGTCTCGTCGACGAGAACGGCGGCTGGGCCGCGGGCAACGCCCGTCTCTGGTTCCTCGGCGACTTCACCGACCGCGGCCCCGACGGCATCGGCGTCATCGACCTGGTCATGCGTCTCTCCGCCGAGGCCGCCGCCGCCGGCGGCTACTGCAAGGCCCTCATGGGCAACCACGAGCTGCTGCTCCTCGGCGCCAAGCGTTTCGGCGACACCCCGGTCAACTCCGGAGCGGGCACCGCCACCTTCCAGGCCGCCTGGCTGCTCAACGGCGGCCAGAAGCAGGACATGGACCGGCTCCAGGACGTCCACCTCCAGTGGATGTCACGGCTCGACGCCGTGGTGCTGGAGGACGACCACCTCCTCGTGCACTCGGACACCACCGCGTACCTCGAATACGGCGAGACCATCGAGGACGTCAACGAAACCGTCCACGAGATCCTCAACCGGAACGACGCCGACGAGGTCTGGGACGTCTTCCGGAAGTTCACCAAGCGCTTCGCGTTCCGTGACGACGGCGGCCCGCAGGCCGTCCAGGAGCTGCTCTCCACCTACGGCGGCCACCGGATCGTGCACGGCCACAGCCCGATCCCCTACCTCCTCGGCCAGGTCGGCACCGAGGACGGTGAGGAGAACGCACGCCCGGCCGTCGTCGGACCGCACGTCTACGCCGACGGACTCGCGATCGCGATGGACGGCGGAGTGACCATGGCCGGAAAACTACTGGTGGTCCAACTCCCCCTGACCGACTGACCTATCACCCTGCGCATCCGAGAAGGGCGATTTCCGGAAACACCCTGTCAGCCCGTGGCACCGCCGCCCTACCATCGGGTCCATCCGTAGCAGGCTCTCCTCCGTTTCCGCCCGACCCACCGTATTCCCACGGCTGAACCGGGCCTACGGAGCATCGGGGGATGCACATGAACGTGGCTCCGCACCTGCTGACCGAGGATCGCGCCGAGTACGAGCGGGTCCTCGACGACGCACTGAGCACCGCCCACGCACGTCCGGAACTCGCCGGAGTGGGCACCCGGCTGACGACCGCGCAACTGCGGGCGATGACGCTGAACGCGACAGCTCTGGTCACCTCCGCCGCCGCGAACGAGTACGACCACTTCGTCAGGGTCCGTGAGCGGAGCCGCGCGTCCGCCGGGACCCGTACCCCGCCCCCGTACGACCTCCCCGGGCCCGGCGCGGGTGTCGTCGCGATCGTCACCGTCATGGTCCCCGTCCTCGCGGGCACCGCCGCCGTCGTCCTCCTCCTGGTCGGAGGGGTGCTGCGCGCCCTCGCCCCCACCGTGGCGTTCGGCGCGACGCTGCTGACGGCCGGGCTGGTCTTCGGCTCCCTCGCCGTCGCCGGCCTGCTCTGCGCCGGCGCCGGGCTCCTCGTGACGGCCCTGCGCAACAGCCCGGTCGCGGTGAACGCGGGCGGCCCGCCCACCGCTCCGGACGACGAACTCTCCCGCGCCCGCGAGACCTGGCGCCTCGCACTGCTCGAACGCGGCATCCTCCCCTTCCTCCGGGACGCCCTCGCCGCCACCGATCCCGCCGAACCCTGAGGAGACGGCGGGCCGGCCGACGCGCCGAGGCCGTCGGCCGGCCCGCCGGGTCAGTCCGCCAGCGGCAGGTAGACGCGGCCGCCGCCCGCCGCGAACTCCCGGGACTTCTGCGCCATGCCGGCCTCGATCTCCTGTTCCGTACCGCCGTGCTCGCGACGGATGTCCTGGGAGATCTTCATCGAGCAGAACTTCGGGCCGCACATCGAACAGAAGTGCGCGGTCTTCGCGGGTTCCGCCGGCAGCGTCTCGTCGTGGAACTCGCGTGCGGTGTCCGGGTCGAGCGCCAGGTTGAACTGGTCCTCCCAGCGGAACTCGAAGCGCGCGTCCGAGAGCGCGTCGTCCCACTCCTGCGCGCCCGGGTGCCCCTTGGCGAGGTCCGCCGCGTGGGCCGCGATCTTGTACGTGATGACTCCGGTCTTGACGTCGTCGCGGTTGGGCAGGCCCAGGTGTTCCTTGGGCGTCACGTAGCAGAGCATCGCCGTGCCCCACCAGGCGATCATCGCCGCACCGATGCCGGAGGTGATGTGGTCGTACGCGGGCGCCACGTCCGTCGTCAGCGGGCCGAGGGTGTAGAACGGCGCCTCCTCGCAGATCTCCTGCTGGAGGTCGATGTTCTCCTTGATCTTGTGCATCGGGACGTGTCCCGGGCCCTCGATCATCGTCTGCACGTGGTGCCGCTTGGCGATGGTGTTCAGCTCGCCGAGCGTGCGCAGCTCCGCGAACTGCGCCTCGTCGTTGGCGTCCGCGATCGAACCGGGGCGCAGGCCGTCGCCGAGCGAGTACGTGACGTCGTACGCCGCCAGGATCTCGCAGAGCTCCTCGAAGTGTGTGTAGAGGAAGTTCTCCTTGTGGTGCGCGAGGCACCAGGCGGCCATGATCGAGCCGCCGCGCGAGACGATGCCGGTCTTGCGGCGTGCGGTGAGCGGCACGTACGGCAGGAGTACGCCGGCGTGCACCGTCATGTAGTCCACGCCCTGCTCGGCCTGTTCGACCACCGTGTCCTTGTAGATCTCCCAGCTCAGCTCCTCGGCCCTGCCGTCCACCTTCTCCAGGGCCTGGTAGAGCGGCACGGTGCCGATCGGCACGGGGGAGTTGCGCAGCACCCACTCGCGGGTGGTGTGGATGTTGCGGCCGGTGGACAGGTCCATGACCGTGTCGGCGCCCCACTTGGTCGCCCAGGTCATCTTCTCCACCTCCTCCTCGATGGAGGAGGTGACGGCGGAGTTGCCGATGTTGGCGTTGACCTTCACCAGGAACCGCTTGCCGATGATCATCGGCTCGATCTCCGGGTGGTTGACGTTCGCCGGGAGCACGGCCCGGCCCGCGGCGATCTCCTCCCGCACGACCTCGGGGGAGACGTTCTCCCGGATCGCGACGTACTCCATCTCTGGCGTGATCTCGCCACGGCGGGCGTACGCGAGCTGCGTCACCGCCAGGCCCTCACGGCCCCGGCGGGGCAGACGCGGGCGGCCGGGGAAGACGGCGTCGAGGTTCTTGAGGCCACCGCCGCGCGGCGAGGTGTGCTTGATGCCGTCGTCCTCGGGGCGGACCGGGCGGCCCGCGTACTCCTCGGTGTCACCGCGCGCGACGATCCAGTTCTCGCGCAGCGGCGGAAGGCCCCGCCGCACGTCGGTGTCGACGGCCGGGTCGGTGTACGGGCCGGACGTGTCGTACAGCGTGACGTCCCTGCCGTTGGTGAGGTGCACCTGACGGACCGGCACCCGAAGATCGGGGCGCGAGCCCTGGACGTACCCCTTGTGCCAGCCCGGCGTGCGCTGCTGTCCGTCGGCCCGGTTCTGGTCGGAGGCAGGCGTGCGTGCGTCCTGAATGGTCATGAGACCGAATCTCCCTACGCCGGCATTACCCGGTAACAGGTTCGGCGGTCGGCGCAGCCCTTCCCGTACGTACGTCGGTACGCGCGTACGGTGATCAGCGCCCTCTCAGCCCGGTGCTCCGAGCTCCCGCGTGTGCAAAGGTGCCACCACGCTAACGCCCTTCCGGGCGTGCTGAACAGTGGGCCTCCGGCGTTCTTGCGATGATCGGTCGGTGACTTTCCCCCAGCAGACCCCCGAGCCGCACGACCACACCCACGGCCCGGCTCCCTCCCACGGCCACGGGCACGGGAGCGGAACCGGGCACGACCGGGGATCCGGACACGGGCACAGCCACAGTCACGGCCCCGCCGCTCCGGTCTCCCGGCACCTGCGCAAGGTCATCGCCGCCGTCCTGATCCCCTTCGCCACCGCCGTCGTGGTCGGGCTCGCGGTCCTGTGGCCCGGCGGCACCCCCGCGCACGAACGCACGGGCGTCGGTTTCGACCGGCGGACCGAGCAGGGCCGGGTCGTCTCCGTCGAGTCCGTCGACTGCAAGGTCGTGAACGTCGGCCAGGTCCCGCCGACCGGGGACACCTCCACCCCGGAGGGGCGCGAGGCGGTCGACGCCCAGCGCGGGCAGTGCGGGAAGGCGACGATCGAGGTCACCACCGGTCCGAACAAGGGGCGCGAGTTCACCGAGATCGTCCAGCCCGGCGCGCCGCGCCAACTGCACGAGGGCCAGGGCGTGGTGGTGGCGTACGCCCCCGACGCCCCGCACGACCTCCAGTACTCGGTGACGGACGTGAACCGCAAGCTGCCGATGGCGCTGCTCGCCGGCGTCTTCGCCCTCGCGGTCGTGGTGGTCGGCCGGCTGCGGGGGCTCATGGCCCTGATCGCGCTGGTCGTGAGTTTCCTGGTGCTGACGTTCTTCATCCTGCCGGCGATCCTGCAGGGGTCGAACCCGCTGGTCGTGGCGGTGGTCGGATCGAGCGCGATCATGCTGATCGCGCTCTACATGTGCCACGGGCTCTCGGCCCGCACCTCGGTCGCGGTGCTCGGCACGCTGATCTCGCTGCTGCTGATCGGCCTGCTCGGCTCCCTCTTCATCGGCTGGGCGTCGCTCAGCGGCAACACCGACGACAACACCGGGCTGATCCACGGGCTCTACCCGGAGATCGACATGTCCGGCCTGCTCCTGGCCGGGGTCATCATCGGGTCGCTCGGCGTGCTCGACGACGTGACGGTCACGCAGACGTCGGCCGTCTGGGAACTCCACCAGGCCGACCCGACCATGGGGCCGCGCGGGCTCTACCGGGCGGGCATCCGGATCGGCCGCGACCACATCGCCTCGGTCGTGAACACGCTGGTGCTCGCCTACGCGGGCGCCGCCCTCCCCCTGCTGCTCCTCTTCTCCATCGCGCAGAGCAGCATGGGGACGGTGGCCAACAGCGAGCTGGTCGCCGAGGAGATCGTCCGGACGCTGATCGGTTCGATCGGCCTGGTGGCGTCCGTTCCGGTCACCACGGCGCTCGCGGCCCTGGTGGTCTCCGCCGACCGTACGGAGGGCTCTCGGCAGCCGGGGACGGGCAGCCGGAACTCCGCTCCGACACGGGGTGGACGCCGCCGCCGCGCCAAGTGAGGCACCCGGCCCGGCGGCCCGACGACAGGGCTGCCCGGCACCGGGATGTCCTGGTGTCACAACAGCGCGTCGGCACAACGGCTCGGTGTCACGACCGCACGATGATGCGACGACGTGACGACACGACGGCTCGGTACCGAGGCAGACCGGCACCACCACGGGCCGACGGCGTGACGGTCCGGTGGTTCGACGGCGCGCCGGCTCGGGGGGACGGCAACGCAGAAGGGCCGGATGTCGGTACGGGTCGGATCACGCGGTGACGGAAAGAGTACGGATCAGGCGGGCCCTGCGTTCTCCTCGGCCAGAATCCTGCCCAGCGCGGCCTCCAGGTTCCCTTCGAAGTCACCCAGTGTCCGTTCCTGACCGAGCGGAACCAGCTTGTCCGTACGGTCGAGGAACGCGACGAGGGGAGGTGCGCTGGCCCGGAAGAGGGCGCGGTCGCTGCCGACCTGGAGCCGGATGGTGACGTCCGAGAGCCGCTCGGGCTCCGTCGGGGCGATGTGCACATCGCCGTCGCCGCTCGGCCGGTTGATTCCGTCGAGCAGCAACTCCCGGCCGAAGGCCCAGGTGACGGGCGCGTCCCCGGGAAGGTGGAACGTCATGCGCACCGCGTAGGGGTCCCGGGCCTCATACCGCAGTTCGACCGGGATCTTGAAAGAGAGCTCCTCGGAGACGAGGAAGCTCATCAGGACCTCGGCCTGAACCGACTCTCGCATCATGTACCCCGCAGTAGATGGAGCAGTTGTGTAAACACAGCTGCTGAAAGCTGTGACCGAAACGGCCAGGAATGATCCCCCGTGGCCCTCTTGACGCAATCGTGCTGTAAGCACTAGCAGATCACAAGGAGTGATTTTTCAGATACTGATAGAGAGGACGACCGAACTGAAGAGCGCACCGATCTCTGTACGTAGTCGCTCGATCGCCGGGAGCAACCGATCTTCCTGATGAAGGGGCACGGAAATCGCCATCGCGGCCGCCGTGGAGCCCGCAGTGAGGGGGATCGCGGCACAGACCGTGCCAAGTGCATATTCCTGACGCTCCACCAGGGGTTCCATTCTCCCCAAAGCGCCCAAACGATCCAAAAGCGCCTGGCGGTTACGCACCGTGTACGGGGTGATGGATTCCACCGGGTACCGGTCAAGGTGGTCTTGACGAGTTTTCGAATCGAGTTGCCCCAGCAGACACTGCCCGATCGCATGGGCGTGCGCGGTCTCGCGGAAGTCGGCCCATTCCTCCACGGCGGGGGCGGAGGGGGTGTCGGCGACGGCGACGAGCTCCACCTCTCCCTCGCGGTAGAGGGCGAAGTAGATCGGGACCCCGATCTCGTCCCGCCAGCGGGCGAGAGAATTCTCGATCTTGATGCGACGATTCTGCACGGCTCCGCTGCCGGCCAGTCGGACGGCGGCGTCTCCCAGGAAGAACGCGCCCTTCTCGCGGAGCAGATAGCCCTCGTGCGTCAGGGTGCGGAGCAGGTGGTACGTGGTGGGCAGCGGAAGGCCCGTCTCGCGGGCGAGTTGCTTGGCCGGGGCGCCCTCCCGGTGGGAGGCCACCGCCTCCAGGAGTCTCAGCGCTCTCTGCACCGAGCCGATCAGAGTAGGCGCGGTCGTCTGCGTAGCTGTGGCCAAAGGTCACCCCCAGGCGTGACGACGGATGCACCGCACCCGCCCGCGGGGGCCGCCCCCGCGCCCGCCGGGCCTGGGAAACCGCTGATCAGTAAGGATGCCTACGCCTGTAGTCCCCATCGCGGCGGAGAGATTCCACTGTAGTGGCAGCCCTTGGGCCCTCACCCCGTACAGCCCGGCCCGTTCCCCCGCCCGGGCTAACACTCCCCACCGCCGTCATACCGACGGGCAATCGTTGCTACCAGTCCTGACGCGACCGTCCCGAAGAGCTGAACTTCCGTACGACGTAAATCAGTCCGGCAACGAGGGCCACGAAGAGCAACACCTTGAAGAGGAGGCCGATCACGACGGTCAGAACGCTGGTGATCAGCCCGCCGAAGACGAGCAGCACAAGGGCGGGTATGGCCACCCACCTCACCCACCAGGGCGTCCCCGCGAGAATCTCCCGTACGGCCATCGTCCTACCTCGCTTCCGCAGATCCGCTCCGCACACTCCGTGCCGAACACCTCAAGGCTAGGCGCCGGAAGGAACCCACGGGGGGCCCGCAGCCCCCGCTCTCCCCTGATCCACCCCCTAGGGGCCCGGCCTCCGCGGGCTCGGGAATCCCAGGGGTTCAGCTCTCCGGGGGCGAGAAGACCACCATGACCCGCAGGTCCTCGCTGATGTGGTGGAACTTGTGCTCCACCCCGGCCGGCACGTAGACCACGCTGCCGCGCGCCACCTGGGTCGTCTCGGTGCCGACCGTGATCGCCGCCCGGCCGCTCACCACGAAGTACACCTCGTCCTGACGGTGCGGCTGTTGCGGGTCGAGCTCTCCGGCGTCGAGCGCGTACAGGCCGACCGACATGTTCCGCTCCCGCAGGAACTGGAGGTACGCCCCCTTGTTCGCGGCACGCTCCGCCTCCAGCTCGTCCAGTCGGAATGCCTTCATCGTCCGTTCGCCCCTGCCCTCGGCCCGACCGTGTCTGCCACGATCGGGCTCATGATGAATTTCGTGGTCAAGACGCTCGCCAACGCGGGCGCCCTGGGAGTCGCCATCTGGCTGCTCCAGGACATCACCCTGACCGGTGAGAGCACCGGCAAGAAGGCCCTGACGCTCATTCTCGTCGCCCTGGTCTTCGGCGTGGTGAACTTCTTGGTGAAGCCTGTCGTCCAGTTGTTCACCCTTCCCCTCTTCATCCTGACACTCGGCCTGTTCACCCTGGTCGTCAACGCCCTGATGCTCCTCCTCACCTCCTGGCTGGCCGACAAGCTCGACCTCAGCTTCCACGTGGAGGGCTTCTGGACCGCCGTCCTGGGCGGCCTGATCATCTCCGTCGTCTCGTGGGCACTGAACGTCGTGCTCCCCGACAACGACTGAGCGCCCGCCGTGACGCACGAGGAACACCCTTCCGGCACGGACCGGACGGACGCCACGCTCGGAGACGGGACACGTGCGGTGCGCGCCGGGCTCCCCGACCCCGTGAAGTACGAGCCGACCCTTCCGGGTCCGGTCTTCGCCGCGCATTTCCACCTGCCGGGAGAACCGACCGGCCCGTACACCTACGGCCGTGACGAGAACCCCACCTGGACCCATCTGGAACGGGCGATCGGCGAGCTGGAGGCGCCGGGGGAGGAAGGCGTCGAGACGCTGGTCTTCGCTTCCGGCATGGCCGCGATCTCCGCCGTCCTGCTCTCCCAGCTGAGGTCCGGCGACGTGGTGGTCATGCCCACCGACGGCTATCAGGCGCTGCCCCTTCTCCACGAGCAGCTGCGGGCGTACGGAGTCGAGGTCCGCACCGCGCCGACGGGTGACGACGGGCAGCTCACCGTGCTCGAAGGGGCCCGGTTGCTGTGGATCGAGACCCCCTCCAACCCGGGTCTCGACGTCTGCGACATCCGCCGCCTGGTGCGCGAGGCGCATGCCGTGGGCGCGCTCGTCGCCGTCGACAACACCCTCGCCACCCCGCTCGGCCAGCGCCCCCTCGAACTGGGTGCGGACTTCTCCGTCGCCAGCGACACCAAGGGCATGACCGGGCACGGCGACGTCCTGCTCGGCCATGTGAGCTGCCGCGACCCCCGGCGGGCGGCGGAGGTACGGCGCTGGCGCAAGATCGTCGGTGCCATTCCCGGGCCCATGGAAGCCTGGCTCGCCCACCGCTCGCTCGCCACGCTCCAGCTGCGGCTCGACCGGCAGTGCTCCACCGCGCTGGAACTGGCGCGGACGTTCACCGGCCGGCCGGACGTCACCGGGCTGCGCTACCCGGGGCTGCCCGGTGACCCCTCGCACACGGTGGCCGCCCGGCAGATGCGGCGCTTCGGGCCCGTGGTCTCCTTCGAACTGGCGGACCGGAAGCGGGCCGAGCGGTTCCTGGAGGAGCTGCGGCTCGTGGACGACGCCACCAGCTTCGGCGGGGTGCGTTCCACGGCGGAACGGCGCGGGCGCTGGGGCGGGGACGCGGTCGCGGAGGGCTTCGTCCGCTTCTCGGTCGGCGCCGAGGACCCCGAAGACCTGATCGCCGACGTGCTGCGGGCCCTCGACGCGGCGGGGTCCGCCGGCTGAGCCCCGGCCCGGGTGCGCGTACGGAGCAGGGCGTTCCGGCCCCTCGTGGCTCGGAACGCCCCGGCACCCCGAGCGGAAACCGCTCGCCCGGGACCGGCCGGCCGGGCGCCCCCCGTCACCGGGCCCCGGAGCCCCCGCGTTATGCGCGACGCAGGCCCTCACTCCGCTGCCCGGCGGTTCCTTTCCGAGCGGCCCGAAGCGTTTCAGCCCGCCCCTCACGGGCCATTTTCTCCCCATGACCGAACGGCCTGTGATCAAGCGCACCGCGCGTGCCGTCCTGCTCGACGGAAACGACCTCGTCCTCATCAAGCGGACGAAGCCGGGGATGGATCCCTACTGGGTCACGCCCGGGGGTGGTGTGGAGCCTTCCGACGCCACCGTCGTCGAGGCCCTGCACCGCGAAGTGTTCGAGGAGCTGGGCGCCAAGATCACCGACGTGGTCCCCTGTTTCGTCGACACCGTCGAGCACATCGTCGACGGCGGGGTCTCCGGGGTGAAGGTGCAGCACTTCTTCGTGTGCCGGCTCGGTTCCATGGACCCCTCCCTGCGTCACGGTCCCGAGGTGGAGGAGCCCGTCGGCGAGTACGAGATCGTCCGGGTGCCCTTCACGCGGGTCGGGATCGCCGCCGTGCACCTCGTCCCGCTCTCCTTGCGTCACTACCTCGACGGCAACATCGAGGGAGTCCGTGCGATGCACGCACCGGATCTCGGCTGAGGCGGCGGCCCCGGGCACTGAGGGGCTACAGCCGTTCCCGCGCGTACGCGGCGATGTCGGCGAGGTCGAGAAGGGGCAACTGTGATCTCCGGGGTTTCACGTGAAACAACGCCCCCGCGTCCGCACCCTCGGGCGGAAGCGACGGCGGGACCGGGATCCGCCCAATCCGGTAAAGCGGTGGACGGAAGATCGTCGCATCGGAGAGCCTGAAGTACATGCCGACTCCCCCCTCAGCCCTCGCACGGCTTCCCATCCGGCCGCTCACCCCTGCGGACCTGCTCGCCTGCTCCGACCTCTCCGAGGACAGGGGCTGGCCCCGCGAGGAACACAAATGGGGACTCCTGCTCGCCGCCGGTACGGGATACGGCATCGACGCCCCCGACGGCAAGGGCCTGCTGGCCTGCTGTGTGGTCACCTCGTACGGTCCCGGGCTCGCCGCGATCGGCATGGTGCTCGTCGCCGAA
Source organism: Streptomyces sp. NPDC041191 (assembly GCF_055591945.1). NCBI lineage: Bacteria > Bacillati > Actinomycetota > Actinomycetes > Kitasatosporales > Streptomycetaceae > Streptomyces > Streptomyces sp. NPDC041191. Next base: position 200,718 of record NZ_JBVIZC010000011.1, read on the forward strand.
CGGTACGAGCGCCAAGGAGTGGGACGCCGACTCATGCGCTACGTCCTGGAGGAGGCCGGTGACACGCCGCTCACCCTGTATGCCACGGCGAACGGGCAGCCCCTCTACGAGCAGCTGGGCTTCACCCAGACGGCTCGTTCGGAGATGGTGCGCGGGCGCTTCACCTCCACCGTGCCGTCCCCGGACGTACCCGTCCGCCCTGCGACGGCGGAGGACCTCCAGGCGATCCTCCGTCTGGACCTGGAAGTCTTCGGCCTCGACCGCACCCATGTGATCACCCGTCTTCCCGCCTTCGCGGACCACCTCAGGGTCGCGGAGCAGGACGGCGTGATCACGGGTTTCGCGGCGGCCTGGCCCAACATGGACACTCATGTCGTCGGGCCGCTGATCGCCCGGGACCCGGCCACGGCCCAGGCCCTGATCGCCTCCCTGGCCGCCGTCACCGACCGGCCCCTGCGTACGGATATCGACACACGCCACACGAGTCTTCTGCGCTGGTTGAAGGAGAACGGCGTCGACTCGCTCACCACGACGTCCGTGATGGTTCGCTCCCTTCCCGACCTGCCGGGTGACTGGCGTCGCCGTTTCGCTCCCCTGACGGTCGCGGCCGGATAGCTTCGTCCGCGCCCAGGACCGGGCGCCCCCGCCATGGGGAGGCCCGGTGTCCTCGGCCCGGGGGAAGGATTTACTTGCAAACGCCCATTATTGCGCCGCTTCCTCTACCCTGGTGTTCAAGCCGCTCCGGCGCCGAGGAGAGACCGAGGAGAGACCATGACCGCGACGGACCCCGCACTCACCGCGCTCTCCCAACGCTGGTGCGCCCTCTCCCTGCTCCACGGCAGGATCGAGTCCCACATCGAGCGCGCCCTGGAGTCCCGTCACGGGCTGAGCGTGCGGGAGTACTCGCTCCTCGATGTCCTCAGCCGCCAGCACAGCGGCCCCGGCGGGCACCTCCAGATGAAGCAGGTCGCCGACGCGGTCGTGCTCAGCCAGAGCGCCACCACCCGGCTCGTCACCCGGCTCGAAGACCGCGGGCTGCTCACCCGGTACCTCTGCGCCACCGACCGGCGCGGCATCTACACCGACGTGACCGAGTCGGGCCTGAAACTCCTCGAGGAGGCTCGCCCCACCAACGACGGCGCCCTGCGCGAAGCCCTCGACGAAGCCGCGAAGAACCCCGAGCTGGCCCCGCTGGTCCAGGTGCTGGAAGGCGTGGGCGCTCCCGCGTGAGCACCGCGCGGAGCCGGCCGGACGTACGCTGCGCCCCATGAACGATCTCGAGATACGTCCGGCCACTGTGAACGACCTTCCGGCCGTCGTCGCCATGCTCGCCGACGACCCCCTGGGCGCGCAGCGTGAATCCCCCGACGACCTCACCCCGTACCTGGCCGCGTTCGACCGCCTGGCGAACGACCCCCACCAGCACCTCATGGTGGCCGTCCGCGGCGGCAAGGTCGTGGGGACCCTCCAGCTGACGATCGTCCCGGGACTCTCCCGCAGAGGCAGCACCCGTTCGATCATCGAGGCCGTCCGTGTCCACGCCGACGAACGCGGCAGCGGCCTGGGGACGCGGTTCGTCGAGTGGGCTGTCGAGGAGTCCCGCCGTCAGGGTTGCCGGCTCGTCCAGCTGACCTCCGACACCACCCGCTCCGATGCCCACCGCTTCTACGAGCGCCTCGGTTTCGTGGGCTCCCACGTGGGCTTCAAGAAGGACCTCTGACCCGTCCCGACGCGTTCCCGGTGCGCCGGACGCCGGGTCCGGCGCAACCGTTTCACGTGAAACGCCGGGGCGGCTCAGAGACCGCGCCAGCCCTCCTCGTCCACACCGCCCGGTACCGCGTCCCCCGGGTCGTACGGCTCCCGGGTGAAGACGAAGGAGCCGAGGTCGAGGTGGCTCACGCTCCCGTCGGCACGTCGTACGACACGGAGCCTCTCCCCCTCGTAGTAGCCGTTCAGCCCGGTCCAGCCGCCTTCGGGAAGCTCCCGGAAACGGGCTCGCCGCCCGGTGCCTCCCAGGGGTTCGAGCACCACACCGCGCTCGGGGCCGAGCCGCAGCACGTACGCGTACGTGCCCCAGTACCAGGGTCCGGTCAACGACAGCAGTTCCTTGTCGACCTCGGCCTCGGGAAGCGGGCGCCACGGTTCGGGGAACCTCGGCTCGGCATCCGCCACGATCCGTACGAGATCGGCGGCCACGGCCCCCACCGGCAGCCCCGACGTGGTGTTGGAGAGGGCGATGCCCGCGAGGCCGTCCTCCACGCCCACCCACAGGCAGGCGACGAAGCCGGGGAGGGAGCCGGTGTGACCGACCAGGGTCCGGCCGTCCCTGCGGAGGAGCTGGAGGCCGAGTCCGTAGCCGCCCTCCCAGTCGCCTTCCCCGGGAGCGGAGGCCGGAGCACGCATCTCCGCCACGGAGTCCGCGTCGAGCACCCGCTCGTCCCCCACCGAGAGGAACGCGGCGAACCGCGCGAGGTCGGCTGCCGTGGACCAGAGCTGCCCCGCCGGCGCCATCAGACCGAGGTGCTCGGACGGTTCGGGCAGCATCACGTCGGCCCAGGGATGCACCGCCCAGCCGCCCGCGTGCGGGGCCACGGGTTCGACCGTCGTACGGCTCATCCCCAGCGGCTCCAGGATCTCGTGCCGCAGCGACTCCTCCCAGGAGCGTTCCCGGAGCTCCTCGACCAGCGAACCGAGCAGGGTGTAGCCGGGGTTGGAGTAGTGGTGGCGGCGTCCCGGAGCCTGGAGGAAGGGGTGCTCCCCCAGGACGTCGGCCAGCTCCGGCCGCAGGCCGGCGGACGAACGCTCCCACCACTGGCCGGGGGTCTCGGCCGCGAGACCGCCGCTGTGACCGAGCAGTTGGCCGATCGTCACCTCTCCGACGCGCGTCCCCTTGAGGTGCCGTTCCAGCGGGTCGTCCAGCCGGAGCAGGCCCTCGTCCCGCAACCGCATCACCAGGACGGCGGTGAACACCTTGGTGATCGAGCCGATCCTGAACTGGGTGTCGGCGTCGGGAGCGTGGCCGTCCACGCAACTGCGCGCCCCGCTCCACACCATCGTTCCGTCACGGACGACCGCCCCCACGAGGGAGGGTGCCCGCCCTTCGGCCTGGGCCACGGCGACCCGGTGCGACAGGGCCCGCTCGGTACCGGGCAGCAAAGCTTCGAAAGATGTCGTCATGGACCCCATCCAACGCGATACGCCGCACCTGACGTCGTGGGAGGGAACGAGGACGCGTTCGCGTACCTCAGTCGAGACAGAACTCGTTGCCCTCCACGTCCTGCATCAGGAGGCACGACTCGTTGACCCCATCGGCGAGCAGGAGCTTCCCGCGTACCGCGCCGAGCGCGACCAACCGCGCGCATTCGGCCTCGATCACGGCCAGGCGCTCCTCACCCACGAGCCCGGTGGCGACCCGTACATCGAGGTGAAGACGGTTCTTGGCGATCTTCCCTTCGGGAACGCGCTGGAAGTACAGCCGGGGCCCCACACCTGACGGATCGGCGCAGGCGAACCAGGCATCACGCTGCTCGGGCGGCAGGGAGTCGTTGTAGTCGTCCCACGTGGCGAACCCCTCCGGCGGGGACGGAGCGACGTACCCCAGCACCTCGCACCAGAAACGAGCGACGCGCTCGGGCTCCGCGCAGTCGAAGGTGACCTGGAACTTCTTGATCGACGTCATCGGGCCACCCTAGTGGCGCCCGCGCGACGGGAATCCGATTTTTTTGCCGCACAGGAAAGAAGGCACGGGCTACGGGGGCTCACGGGCGGACCCTCAGGTCTGCGCCATGTCCACGAAGCGGGAGTAGTGGCCCTGGAAGGCGACGGTGATCGTGGCCGTCGGGCCGTTTCGGTGCTTGCCCACGATGATGTCCGCCTCGCCCGCGCGCGGGGACTCCTTCTCGTAGGCGTCCTCGCGGTGCAGCAGGATCACCATGTCGGCGTCCTGCTCGATCGAGCCGGACTCGCGGAGGTCGGAGACCATGGGCTTCTTGTCGGTGCGCTGTTCGGGGCCACGGTTCAGCTGGGAGAGCGCGATCACCGGCAGCTCCAGCTCCTTGGCGAGGAGCTTCAGGTTTCGCGACATGTCGGAGACCTCCTGCTGACGGCTCTCCTGGCGCTTCGAGCCGCCCGACTGCATGAGCTGGAGGTAGTCGATGATGACGAGCTTGAGGCCGTTGCGCTGCTTGAGCCGCCGGCACTTCGCCCGGATCTCCATCATCGACAGGTTCGGGGAGTCGTCGATGTAGAGCGGGGCCTGGGAGACGTCCGGCATCCGGCGGGCCAGCCTCGTCCAGTCCTCGTCGGTCATCGTGCCGGAGCGCATGTGGTGGAGCGCGACCCGTGCCTCGGCCGAGAGCAGGCGCATCGCGATCTCGTTGCGGCCCATTTCGAGGGAGAAGATGACGCTGGGCAGGTTGTGCTTGATGGAGGCCGCGCGGGCGAAGTCCAGGGCGAGGGTCGACTTACCCATGGCGGGGCGGGCCGCGATGATGATCATCTGACCGGGGTGCAGGCCGTTGGTCAGCGAGTCGAGGTCCGTGAAGCCGGTCGGCACACCGGTCATCTCGCCGCTGCGGGAGCCGATCGCCTCGATCTCGTCGAGCGCCCCCTCCATGATGTCGCCGAGCGGCAGGTAGTCCTCGGTGGTGCGCTGTTCGGTGACCGCGTAGATCTCGGCCTGGGCCGAGTTCACGATCTCGTCGACGTCCCCGTCGGCCGCGTACCCCATCTGGGTGATCTTGGTACCCGCCTCGACCAGGCGGCGCAGGACGGCGCGCTCGTGGACGATCTCGGCGTAGTACGAGGCGTTGGCCGCGGTCGGTACCGACTGGACCAGGGTGTGGAGATAGGAGGCTCCGCCGACCCGGGTGATCTCGCCGCGCTTGGTGAGCTCGGCGCCGACCGTGATGGGGTCGGCCGGCTCGCCCTTCGCGTAGAGGTCGAGGATCGCCGCGTACACGGTCTCGTGCGCGGGTTTGTAGAAGTCGTTGCCCTTGAGGATCTCCACGACGTCCGCGATGGCGTCCTTGGAGAGCAGCATGCCGCCGAGGACGGACTGCTCGGCGTCGAGATCCTGCGGGGGGACGCGCTCGAACCCGGAGAGTCCCCCGTCCCAGGGGCCGTCGCCGCCCCGTTCGTGCTGGTCGTCGCGCCCACGCCCGCGCCCGCGTTCGCCCCGGGTACGGGTGGGCAGCCGGTCGCTCGGTCCGCTGTCGGCCCAGGGGTCGTCCATGGGCTCGGAAACAACGCTCACCAAGCCACCTCCTCCGTCCGCTCCGCGGACCTCGCCGTGCCACTCTTTCACGCCACGGCCTTGGTCAGAGAGTGGCTTCGCGACCGCTTCCGGGGCGTCGGGCGCCGGTCCACGGTAGGCCTGTGGAGGGCTCCAGCCAATCCGGTTATCCACAGGCCCTGTGGGTGAATGACCAGATGCTGTGGAGAACTTGCCGGTTCCTGTGCACGGACCGGGGGACAGCCATGTGGACAAACTCATAGCAGCTTCTCCATTACCGCTCTGACCTGCAGCTTTACCATCCACCGGCTGTGGGGGAGAAAAAGTTGCCCGCTCCGGCCAAGATCAGAACAAACGGCCCACGCCTCCGGCTGCCCGTTCCCCACAGGTAAGGATCAGTAGCACCTTGTATCTCTTACCTGTGGAAGATTAGATTGACCTCATGAGCCAGGCCCCCGCGCCCCCCAAGGCTGTCCGCCGTCAGCACGACCGCGAGATCGTCTCCCTCGCCCTCCCGGCCTTCGGCGCCCTCGTGGCCGAGCCGCTCTTCCTCATGGTCGACAGCGCCATCGTCGGCCACCTCGGCACCCCCCAGCTCGCCGGCCTCGCGATCGCCGCGGCACTCCTGTCCACCGCCGTCAGCGTCTTCGTCTTCCTCGCCTACGCCACCACGGCGGCCGTCGCCCGGCGCGTGGGCGCGGACGACCTCCCGGCCGCCATCCGGCAGGGCATGGACGGCATCTGGCTCGCGCTCCTCCTCGGGGCTGCCGTCGTCGCGCTGACCCTGCCCTCCGCTCCCTGGCTCGTCGGCCTCTTCGGAGCCTCCGACACCGCCGCTCCGTACGCCGTCACCTACCTCCGGATCTCCAGCCTCGGCATCCCCGCCATGCTGGTCGTCCTGGCCGCCACCGGTGTCCTGCGCGGCCTCCAGGACACCCGTACACCCCTCTACGTGGCCATCGGCGGCTTCGCGGCCAACGGCGCGCTCAACCTCGGGCTGGTCTACGGGGCCGGGCTCGGCATCGCCGGCTCCGCCTGGGGCACCGTCGTCGCCCAGTGCGGCATGGCCGCCGCGTACCTCACCGTCGTCGTGCGGGGCGCCCGCCGCCACGGTGCGTCCCTGCGGCCCGACGCGGCCGGCATCCGGGCGTCCGCCCAGGCCGGAGCTCCGCTTCTCGTCCGTACGCTCTCGCTCCGCGCGGTCCTGATGATCGCCACGGCCGTCGCCGCGCGGCTGGGCGACACCGACGTCGCCGCCCACCAGATCATCCTGTCCCTGTGGAGCCTGATGGCCTTCGCCCTCGACGCGATCGCCATCGCGGGCCAGGCCATCATCGGCCGCCACCTCGGCGCGAACGACCCGGAGGGCGCCCGGCGGGTCTGCCGTCGCATGGTCCAGTGGGGTGTCGTCTCCGGTGTGGTCCTGGGCGCGCTCCTGGTCCTCGCCCGACCCCTGTTCGTCCCGTTCTTCACCGGTGACGCCGCGGTCCGGGACGCCTTGCTCCCCGCCCTGCTCGTGGTCGCCGTCTCCCAACCGGTCGCCGGGGTGGTCTTCGTCCTCGACGGTGTCCTGATGGGCGCGGGAGACGGACCCTACCTGGCCCGCGCCATGCTGCTGACCCTCGTCGTCTTCGCTCCGGCCGCTCTTCTGGTCCCGGCCCTCGGCGGCGGGCTCACCGCGCTGTGGTGGGCGATGGCACTGATGATGACGGTCCGGTTGCTGACCCTCTGGTTCCGTTCCCGCTCCGGCCGTTGGATCGTCACGGGTGCCGTCCGCTGACCCGACGGGCTCCGCGTAAATCGCCGTTTCACGTGAAACGGAAAGAACGGCAGGAACGACGGGACCGACGGGAACAGCAGGAACGGCGAAAGGGCCGTACCCCAGCGGGTACGGCCCTTCCTCATGCACAAGCACTGCTGGAAGCAGCGTTACGCGGCGACGACCTCGACGCCGAGCTTCGCGGCGACCTCGGGGTGCAGACGCACGGACACCTGGTGCGAGCCCAGGGTCTTGATCGGCGAACCGAGCTCGACGCGACGCTTGTCGACGTCCGGGCCACCCGCGGTCTTGATCGCCGAGGCGATGTCGGCCGGGGTCACGGAACCGAAGAGACGGCCGGCGTCGCCGGAGCGAACGGCCAGGCGCACCTTGGTGCCTTCGAGGCGGGCCTTGATCTCGTTGGCCTGCTCGATGGTCGCGATCTCGTGGATCTTGCGGGCGCGGCGGATCTGCGCCACGTCCTTCTCGCCGCCCTTGGTCCAGCGGATCGCGAAACCGCGCGGGACCAGGTAGTTGCGAGCGTAGCCGTCCTTGACGTCGACGACATCGCCGGCGGCACCGAGGCCAGAGACCTCGTGGGTGAGGATGATCTTCATTTTTCGGTCACCCTTCCCTTATCGCGCGGTGGACGTGTAGGGCAGCAGCGCCATCTCACGGCTGTTCTTGACGGCCGTGGCGACGTCACGCTGGTGCTGCGTGCAGTTGCCGGTCACGCGGCGGGCACGGATCTTGCCGCGGTCGGAAATGAACTTCCGCAGCATGTTCGTGTCCTTGTAGTCCACGTACGCGGTCTTGTCCTTGCAGAACGCGCAGACCTTCTTCTTAGGCTTGCGCACAGGCGGCTTCGCCATGGTGTTTCTCCTGTGTGATCAAGAAGTGTGGGTACGAGCTGCTTCCGGGGCACGCCCTAGAAGGGGGGCTCGTCCGAGTAGCCGCCGCCGGAGTTCCCACCCCAGCCGCCACCGCCGCCACCGGCCGGCTGGCCGCCGCCGGAGGGAGCGCCGGTCGCCCACGGGTCGTCGGCGGGAGCACCGCCGCCACCCTGCTGGGCACCGCCGGAGTTTCCGCCCCAGCCGCCACCGCCGCCGGCCTGCTGGCCGCCGCCGTATCCACCCTGGCCGCCGCGACCGGTGGTCTTGGTGACCTTGGCCGTGGCGTTCTTGAGACTGGGGCCGACTTCCTCGACGTCCAGCTCGTAGACCGTGCGCTTGACGCCCTCACGGTCCTCGTAGGACCGCTGCTTCAGCCGGCCCTGCACGACGACGCGCATGCCTCGCTGAAGCGACTCGGCGACGTTCTCCGCCGCCTGACGCCAGACCGAGCAGGTGAGGAAGAGGCTCTCGCCGTCCTTCCACTCGTTGGTCTGGCGGTCGAAGGTGCGGGGGGTGGACGCGATACGGAACTTCGCGACCGCCGCACCGGACGGGGTGAAGCGCAGCTCGGGGTCGTCGACAAGATTGCCGACGACCGTGATGACGGTCTCGCCTGCCATGGGGGAACCTCTCGGCGGGATTGCTTCTGGCTGCTGTGCTGCTACTCGGACCCGATGACCTCTGAGCTAGGGGCTCAGTGGGTCTCGGGGCGGAGGACCTTGGTCCGGAGGACCGACTCGTTCAGGTTGAGCTGTCGGTCGAGCTCCTTGACGACCGCAGGCTCGGCCTGCAGGTCGATGACCGAGTAGATGCCCTCGGGCTTCTTCTTGATCTCGTAGGCGAGACGACGACGGCCCCAGGTGTCGACCTTCTCGACCTTTCCGTTGCCCTCACGGACGACGGAGAGGAAGTTCTCGATCAGCGGGGAGACAGCGCGCTCCTCGAGATCGGGGTCGAGGATGACCATCACCTCGTAGTGACGCATGTGGAACCCACCTCCTTTGGACTCAGCGGCCACGGTCGTTCCGTGGCAGGAGGGTCGTGATGCGTGAGCAACGGTATCGGCCACCACTGACAGCGCCCCCGCCGAACGTGTCGGACGAGGAACACCGCAGGAATCCCGGAGGGACATGGGCAGACACCGGTGCAGACCGTACAGCCTACCCGCATCACCGCTTCCGGTTGAAATTCCCTGGCGAAAGGCCGCAATCTGGACACAACGAACGTCGGCGGCGCTAGGATGCGCCGCCGTCCGGCAAGCACGCCAGGAGGTGCCCCATGGCACACGCAATGCGACGCGACCCCGGCCATTCCCTCTTCGCCACCGACGGCAAGCCCCACCCGCTCCAGGACACCCTGGTCGGCGTGACGCTGGTCCTGGGCGTCCTCGCCTTCGTGACCGCGCAGTTCCACAGCCTGCACCTGCTCAGTTCCTGGGCGGGCCTCATCGGCATCCTGACCGGTGGTTACGGCCAGTTCGTCTCGGTGACGACCCGCGAGCGCTTCTTCCTGATCGTCGGCCTGGGCGCGGCGGGGGTGGGCTTCTTCCTCGGCATGGCCCACGGCGGCCTCTTCAACGGCGTGATCAACTGAGCCGACCGGACGACACGGCCTTCCCCGGCCCCGCACCGGGGGCCTCCGGTCCTCCCGGTCCCGCGCCGGGCGTCTCCGGTCCTCCCGGCCCCCGTCCGCCCCTCCCGGACCGGGCCGGACGCCGTCGGTCCGCTGGGCACCGGAAGCCCGACCGGGCCCCGCCCGGAACCCGACCGGAGGAACCCGACCGGACACCGACGGCCCACCCCTGGCCCTCCCGGGCGAAGCCGCCCGGAGCGGTGGCCCGTCGGCCGGACCGGGGCTCCGGCGGCGCGGCCGGGCCCGCACAGACATACGGGGTGCTCCCCGGTCACAGTAGGCTTCGGCGCGAGAGCCGGAGCCCCTGACCGATGGGGACACACCTGCCGAGGAGCGCCCCGCATGAGCCTGACCCTGAGGACCATCAGCCGTGAGCAGCATCTGGCGTACATCCAGAGCCAGCCCGCCGCGAGCCACTGCCAGGTCCCGGCGTGGGCCGATGTGAAGACCGAGTGGCGTTCGGAGAACCTCGGCTGGTTCGACAGGAACGGCGAACTCGTCGGCGCCGGTCTCGTGCTCTACCGCCAGCTCCCGAAGATCAAGCGCTACCTGGCCTACCTGCCCGAGGGCCCGGTCATCAACTGGTACGCGCCCAACCTGGACGAGTGGCTGCAGCCGATGCTGGCGCACCTCAAGCAGCAGGGTGCCTTCTCGGTCAAGATGGGCCCGCCGGTCGTCATCCGCCGCTGGGACTCGGCCGCCATCAAGGCCGGCATCCAGAACCCCGACGTCAAGCGCCTCAAGGACGTCGAGGCCACCCACATCGAGCCGCGCGCCTTCGAGGTCGCGGACCGGCTGCGGAAGATGGGCTGGCAGCAGGGCGAGGACGGCGGTGCCGGCTTCGGCGACGTGCAGCCCCGCTACGTCTTCCAGGTCCCGCTCGCGAACCGCTCGCTCGACGACGTCCTCAAGGGCTTCAACCAGCTGTGGCGCCGCAACATCAAGAAGGCCGAGAAGGCGGGCGTCGAGGTCGTCCAGGGCGGTTACGAGGACCTGGCCGAGTGGCAGCGGCTGTACGAGATCACGGCCGTCCGCGACCACTTCCGGCCGCGTCCGCTCTCGTACTTCCAGCGCATGTGGACCGTCCTCAACAGCGAGGACCCCAACCGCATGCGCCTGTACTTCGCCCGGCACAACGGGGTGAACCTCTCGGCCGCGACCATGCTCGTCGTCGGCGGGCACGTCTGGTACTCCTACGGCGCCTCCGACAACATCGGCCGCGAGGTCCGGCCCTCGAACGCGATGCAGTGGCGGATGCTGCGCGACGCGTACGCGATGGGCGCGACCGTCTACGACCTGCGGGGCATCTCGGACTCCCTGGACGAGACCGACCACCTCTTCGGGCTCATCCAGTTCAAGGTGGGCACGGGCGGCGAGGCCGTCGAGTACGTCGGCGAGTGGGACTTCCCGCTGAACAAGCTGCTGCACAAGGCGCTCGACATGTACATGTCGCGCCGCTGATCCGACGTCCGCGTCACGGCCCGCGCCGTGACGCGGACGGTTCCGTACTCTCGTACATACCTTTGACTCACCGCTGCCGTCAGAAAGGTTCCGGGCCGGCCATGGCGCTCTCCCTCTACGTCGACACCGCTCGCTGGCGGGCGCACCAGAAGTCGGTCATCGACCAGTTCCCCGGGATCATCCCGGTCTGCAAGGGCAACGGCTACGGCTTCGGGCACGAGCGGCTCGCGGACGAGGCGGCCCGGTTCGGGGCCGACATGCTCGCCGTGGGCACCACCTACGAGGCCGCGAGGATCAAGGACTGGTTCAGCGGCGACCTGCTGGTCCTCACCCCCTTCCGCCGGGGTGAGGAGCCGGTTCCGCTGCCCGACCGGGTCGTGCGCTCCGTGTCCTCGGTGGACGGCGTCCACGCCCTGGTGGGCGCCCGGGTCGTGATCGAGTGCATGAGCTCGATGAAGCGGCACGGCGTGCGCGAGGAGGAGCTGCACCAGCTCCACGCCGCCATAGAGGACGTGCGCCTGGAGGGTTTCGCCCTCCACCTCCCGCTGGACCGCCCGGACGGCACCGACGCCGTCGAGGAGGTCATCTCCTGGATGGACCGGCTGCGCAACGCCCGGCTGCCGCTGCACACCATGTTCGTGAGCCACCTGCGGGCCGAGGAGCAGGCACGGCTCCAGCAGCAGTTCCCGCAGACCCGTTTCCGGGCCCGGATCGGCACCCGCCTCTGGCTGGGCGACCACGAGGCCACGGAGTACCGGGGCGCGGTCCTCGACGTGACCCGGGTCGCCAAGGGGGACCGGTTCGGCTACCGCCAGCAGAAGGCGGCCTCCGACGGCTGGCTGGTCGTCGTCGCCGGCGGCACCTCGCACGGCGTGGGACTGGAGGCCCCCAAGGCGATGCACGGCGTGATGCCGCGGGCCAAGGGCGTCGCCCGCGCCGGTCTCGCCACCGTCAACCGGAACCTGTCGCCGTTCGTCTGGGCGGGGAAGCAGCGCTGGTTCGCCGAGCCGCCGCACATGCAGGTGTCGATCCTGTTCGTGCCCGCCGACGCCCAGGAGCCCCGGGTCGGTGACGAGCTGGTGGCGCACCTGCGCCACACCACGACGCAGTTCGACCGCCTCGTCGAGCGCTGAGCACGGTCCGGCCGGAGCGGCGACGCGCCCGGCCGGACCCCCTCACTCCGGAGAGTCCCGGTCCCGGGGGACGCCCCACTCCACCCGTGTCCCCTGTACGGGGGCCGGGCCGGCGTGCCGGGCCGCGCCGCCCGCGACGAAGACGTCCCGGGCACCCTCCAGGACGCCACCGGACGGATCGTCCGAGCCGTCCTGACGGACCGGGTCCTTCTCGGGCGCCAGGACGTCGCGCACCACCATCACGCACAGGTACAGGGTGCCGAGCAGGTGCAGGACGATCGCGAACTGGTAGCCGTCCTCCGGCAGCCCCTGCTTGTTGCCGCTGCCCGTGAACGCCAGGTACATCCAGGTGCCCAGGAAGTACGCGATCTCGCACGCCTGCCAGATCAGGAGGTCCCGCCAGCGCGGCCGGGCGAGGGCGGCCAGCGGGACGAGCCACAGGACGTACTGCGGCGAGTAGACCTTGTTGGTCAGGACGAACGCGGCGACGACCAGGAAGGCCAGCTGGACGAAGCGGGGCCTGCGGGGCGCCGTGAACGTGAGGTGGGCGAGACCGGCCACCGCCACGCCCATCAGCAGCGTCGCGTACAGGTTGGCCCGGTCCGGCGGAACGGGATCGCCCGTGCGCTGGCCGATGAGCAGCCAGACCGAACCGAAGTCGACGTTCCGGCGCATGCTGAAGAGGTAGAACTGCTTCCAGCCCTCCGGCGCGAGCAGCATCACCGGCAGGTTCACGACCAGCCAGGCCCCCGCGAAACCGAGCAGCGCCGTCCCGTACGCCCGCCACTTCCCTGCGCGCCAGCAGAGCAGCAGCAGCGGACAGAGGATCAGGACCGGGTAGAGCTTGGCCGCGGTGGCCAGGCCCAGCAGGACCCCGAAGGCCGCCGGCCGGCTCCGCGACCACATCAGGACGGCGGCGGCGGCCAGGGCCACGGCCAGCAGGTCCCAGTTGATCGTGGCGCTGAGTGCCACCGAGGGCGAGAGCGCGACCAGGAGGCCGTCCCAGGGGCGGCGGCGGTGCGTCCGCGCCACACAGACCGCGAGGACGGCCGCGCAGACCATCAGCAGACCGGCGTTGGCCAGCCAGTACGCCTGTTCCCGCTGCGTCTCGTCACCGCCGCCCGGCGTCAGCCAGGCCGCGACCTCCATGAGGAGTCCGGTCAGGACCGGGTACTCCAGGAACGGTATGTCGCCGCCCAGCCGGTCGAAGTACGGCACCAGGCCGTCGGCGAAGCCCCGTCCGACGAAGAGGTGCGGGATGTCCGAGTAGCAGGCGTGGGTGTACTGGGAGGTCGCGCCCCGGAACCAGGCCCAGTTGTAGCAGGGCAGCTTCTGCACCATGCCCAGGGCGAACATGCCGATGGCCACGAGGGCGACCACCCGCACGGGCGTCGGACGGCCGGTGCCGGGCAGCGCCCGGCGGCCGTAGGGGCCGCCGATCAGTTCGCTGCCCGCGGCGGCCACCTCGTCCCGGTGGGTGGGGACGACCGTCTGCGAGCGGCCCGGCGCGCTCGTCTTCTGGAGGCTCGGCATGGGGGACATCCTGCCGTACGGCCTCCGGGAAAACGGCGAGGGCCGCCGCGTCCGGCCCGTACGGAAGGTACGGACCGGACGTGACGGCCCCGGAGGAGCGGCCCCGCCTAGGGGGTCCAGGCCCCGTCGCCGGGTTTGCCGCCGCCTCCACCGGGCCAGCCGCCTCCGCCGCCGGCCCCGTTGCCGTCCGTGGCGGTGTCGGTCGGTGTCGGTTCCCTGGTGCCGGTCGGCGTGCCCGTGGGCTGTCCGGTGTTGCCGCCCGGATCGCCCGGCTGGTAGCAGTCCGGGTCCCAGATGCTGCAGGTCGTCTTGCCCGGCTTCGGAGTCCTGCTCGGCGGAGGGGTCGTCGTCGGGGTGGCCGGGGGGGTCGTCGTCGGCGCCTTCGTGGTCGGCGTGTCCGTGGGCGTCGGCGTCTCCGTCGGCGTCGGGGTGGCCGTCGGCGTCGGCGTCGCGCCGCCGCCGAAGACCGGCACGGCGCCTTCCAGCTTCTCCGGCTTGGGGAAGTCCACCTTCGGGTCCTTGGCGACGGCTTCGCTCATGTAGTCGCGCCAGATCTGCGAGGGGAACGACGAACCGTGGATCGTTTCCTGGCCACCCGTGCCGTACATCTTCTCGAACTCGCGGTTCTTCTTCGTGTCGTCGTCGTCGTAGCGGTACATGTCGATCGCCGTCGACACCTGGGCGGTGTACCCGACGAACCAGGCGGACCGGTTCTCGTCGGTCGTACCGGTCTTGCCGGCCACGGCGCGGCCGGGAAGCCGCGCCTTCCTGCCGGTGCCCTCGTCGTCGTCCACGACGTCCCGCAGCACGTCGGTGATGTTGCCGGCGATGGCCGGGCTGAACGCCGTCTCGGTCTTCGCCTCGTGCTTGTACGCGACGACGCCGTTCTTCTTCACGCTCTCCACGGAGTAGGGGTCGTTCTGCTTGCCCTGGTTGGCGAAGGTCGCGTAGGCACCGGCCATGCGGATGGCGCTCGGGCTGGAGATGCCGAGGGAGAACGAGGGGACCTCGCCCTTGACGAGCGAACTGTCCAGCAGACCGGCGCGCTTGGCGGCGTCGCGCACCCGGTCGATGCCGACGTCCATGCCGAGCTGCACGTACGGCGAGTTGGCAGACTTGATCATGGCCCTGCGCAGCGAGATGTTGCCGTAGTTCGCCTGTTCGTCATTGGTCTGGCGCCACTCCTCGCCCTTCTCGTTGTGCCAGATCTCGCCGTCGTACCTCCGGATCACCAGCCCGTTCTTGCCGGAGTAGAGGCTCTTGTCCAGGTCGACGATCTTCCGGGTGGAGGCGTCCTGGTCCGGTCCCAGATCCTTGTCCCGCACACCGTCCTTCAGGGCGGAAGCGAGCACGAAGGGCTTGAACGTCGAACCGACCATGGCGCCGGTGGCGTCGGCGTTGTTGGTGAAGTGCTTGGTGGCGTCGACACCGCCGTAGAGGGCGAGGATCTTGCCCGTGGCCGTGTCGACCGAGGCACCGCCGAACTGGACGTTGGTGTCCGTCTTGGGCCGCTTCTTGGGGTCGATGTGCTCGTCCAGGATCTTCTTGACGGACTTCTCGAGCGCGGCGACCTTGTCCTTCTGGAAGGTCGTGTGGATCTCGTACCCGCCGCGTTCGAGCTCCTGCTCACCGATGCCGAACTGGGTCTTGATGTTCGCCTTGGCGGTCCTGACCAGATAACCGATCTGGCCGCCCAGGTTGGCTTCCTGACCGGGCTTCTGGAGCTTGGGGAAGGCCGTGTACTTCGCCCGTTGCTCGGCCGTGATGCGGCCGTCGTTCCTCATCTCGTCGAGGATCCACCGCCACCGCTTGGTGGCCCGCACGGTGTTCTTCTCGGGCGTGGCCTGGGAGTCGATCTCGGGGTAGCCGGCCGGGTCGTAGTACGTCGCGCCCTTCAGCACCGCGGCGAGCAGCGCCGACTCGCTGGGGTCGAGCTTCTCGGCGTCCTTGTTGAAGTAGGCGCGGGCCGCGGCCTGGATGCCGTAGGCACCGCGCCCGTAGTACGCGGTGTTCAGGTAGCCGGCCATGACCTTGTCCTTCTCGACCTTGTTGCCGACCTTGATGGCGATGAAGAGTTCCTTCACCTTCCGGCTCAGGGTCTGCGACTGGTCGTCGAGGAGGTTGTTCTTCACGTACTGCTGGGTGATCGTCGAACCGCCCTGGGTCTCGCCGCCCCTGGCCATGTTCCACACGGCGCGGCCGATGCCCATCGGGTCGACGCCGGAGTCCTTCCAGAAGGTCTTGTTCTCCGCCGAGACCACCGCGTCCTGCATGGACTTGGGGATCTTCGCGAGGGGAACGATCTGGCGGTTGGCGCCGCTGCCCGTCGCGACCATGCGGGAGCCGTCGGCCCAGTAGTAGATGTTGTTCTGCGACTTCGAGGTCTTCGCCTCGTCGGGGACCTCCACCTTCGAGTACGCGAAGGCTGCCGCGCCCATCAGGCTCGCCACGAAGAACAGGAAGGTGCCCGTCACGAGCTTCCACGAGGGCAGCCAGCGTCGCCAGCCGTACTTGTTGTGGCGCGGGTAGTCGATGAACCGCTTCTTGCCCGGCGGGCGACCGCCGGCGCCGCCCCCGGGGCCGCCACCGCGCCCGCCCCCGCCACCGCGCCTGCCTCCGCCGGACCCACCGGGGCCGCCGGGACCGGCTCCCTTGCGGCGGCTGCCGCGCTGGGCGGCACGGCGGGCCTCCGCGCGCCCGCCGTAGGGACGCTCCTCCTCCCCGGGGAAGGAAGGGGGCCCGTAGGAGGCCGAGGGGGCCCCCGCCCCGAATTCCTGGGCCGGGGCCGACCTGCGGCCCACCGGCTGCTGGGCAGCGCGCCGTGCCGCCGCGCGACCGCCCGTCGGCGGCTGCTGCGGCGGCATTTTGCGACGATGCTCGCTCATCGAACGACTACTCCTCGGGCAGGCGCGTGCGCCTGGAAGCGGCAGTTGAGTTCCGGTCCCCCCGAAATGCACACGGCCGGGACCCATCGGAGGTCCCACCGTGCCGCAGCCGGCCACCCCGAGAACTGACGCCCCAGGGAGTCGCTCGGTTCCCGGTGGTCTGCATGCCGCACAGACTACGCACGGCCAAAAACCACCTTCAGAGGGACTTCATCCCAAATCCGGCAAGTCGATCGGCGTGAATTGAGGATGTGACGCCGGTCACGGCGGTACGGCTTGTCGACGCAGAGTGGCCGCTCTATCGTGCTGATGTATCGAGTCGATACATCAGCGCGGCATAAGGGCCCCGGAAGCGGAGGAGGCGACGGATGAGCAGGCGCTCCGGCATCCTCGAATTCGCCGTCCTCGGACTGCTGCGCGAGGCCCCCATGCACGGGTACGAGCTGCGGAAGCGCCTCAACACCTCGCTGGGCGTCTTCCGGGCCTTCAGCTACGGGACGCTGTACCCCTGCCTCAAGACGCTGGTCGCAAACGGCTGGTTGATCGAGGAACCGGGCAGCGCCCCCGAGGAGGCCCTCGCCACGACGCTGGCGGGACGCCGGGCCAAGATCGTCTACCGGTTGACGCCGGAAGGTAAGGAGCGCTTCGAGGAGCTCCTCTCCCACACCGGTCCGGATTCCTGGGAGGACGAGCACTTCGCCGCCCGCTTCGCCTTCTTCGGGCAGACCGAGCGCGAGGTGCGGATGCGGGTGCTCGAAGGCCGCCGCAGCCGTCTCGAGGAGCGCCTGGAGAAGATGCGCGCCTCCCTGGCCCGGACCCGTGAGCGCCTCGACGACTACACGCTCGAGCTGCAGCGCCACGGCATGGAGTCCGTGGAGCGCGAAGTGCGCTGGCTGAACGAGCTCATCGAGAGCGAGCGGGCGGGACGGGATCGTCGATCCGGTCCCGGCTCCGCGGCTCCGCACGACAACGATTCCGCAGAAACGGGCGGCCTGCCCCGGCACGGGGGCAGTACCCGGCCGGATCCGTCCGACGACACCGCCAAGTGAAACCCTGCGCACAGCAGGGCTTCCACGAACACACAGGGAGCAACCGGAATGGGTTCGGTTCGCGTAGCCATCGTCGGCGTGGGCAACTGCGCCGCCTCGCTGGTCCAGGGCGTCGAGTACTACAAGGACGCCGACCCGGCGGCCAAGGTGCCCGGCCTGATGCACGTCCAGTTCGGCGACTACCACGTCGGTGACGTCGAGTTCGTCGCCGCCTTCGACGTCGACGCGAAGAAGGTCGGCCTCGACCTCTCCGACGCCATCGGCGCCAGCGAGAACAACACCATCAAGATCTGCGACGTCCCGAACACGGGCGTCACGGTCCAGCGTGGTCACACCCTCGACGGGCTCGGCAAGTACTACCGCCTGACCATCGAGGAGTCCGCCGAGGAGCCCGTCGACGTCGTCCAGGTCCTCAAGGACCGCCAGGTCGACGTTCTCGTCTGCTACCTGCCCGTCGGTTCCGAGGAGGCGGCGAAGTTCTACGCCCAGTGCGCCATCGACGCCAAGGTCGCCTTCGTCAACGCCCTTCCGGTCTTCATCGCCGGCACCAAGGAGTGGGCCGACAAGTTCACCGAGGCGGGCGTCCCGATCGTCGGTGACGACATCAAGTCGCAGGTCGGCGCGACCATCACGCACCGTGTGATGGCGAAGCTGTTCGAGGACCGCGGTGTCCGTCTCGAGCGCACCATGCAGCTCAACGTCGGCGGCAACATGGACTTCAAGAACATGCTGGAGCGCGACCGCCTGGAGTCCAAGAAGATCTCCAAGACCCAGGCCGTCACCTCCCAGATCCCCGACCGCGAACTGGGCGAGAAGAACGTCCACATCGGCCCGTCCGACTACGTGGCCTGGCTGGACGACCGCAAGTGGGCGTACGTGCGCCTCGAGGGCCGCGCCTTCGGTGACGTCCCGCTGAACCTGGAGTACAAGCTCGAGGTGTGGGACTCCCCGAACTCGGCGGGTGTCATCATCGACGCCCTGCGCGCCGCGAAGATCGCCAAGGACCGCGGCATCGGCGGCCCCATCCTCTCGGCTTCGAGCTACTTCATGAAGTCCCCGCCGGTGCAGTACTTCGACGACGAGGCGTACGCGAACGTCGAGAAGTTCATCAAGGGCGAGGTCGAGCGCTGACCTTCACCCGCGCCGACCTGGCCCTTTAGGCCAGGACGGCAGGGAAAGAGCGCACACCCACAGGGCCCCCACCGCATTCTTCCGCGGTGGGGGCCCTGTGGGTTCGCGTGGGTCTCCGAGGCCGTTCGAGGACCTACGATCCTTGATCATCTCCCGATTCCCTCCCGGGAAGAGGGTGCTTCTGCCCGGGCCGGGGGCCGCCGGGTGCGTACGGGACGCCCCGCGCCCGGACCTGCATCTGCGGGCGCTCATCCTCGATCAGGACATAGCCATCGCCGGAGGGGGTCTCACCCTCGGCGTCCGGCTCCTCGCCGTCTCCCTCGTCGGGCTCATCACCCGGAGGACGCGTGCGGAGGTGACGTTTCACGTGAAACGCTCTCGGTCCGGGGGGGGCGGTTTCACGTGAAACAGCGGCCCCCACCGGACCGGCCGTCCTCAGCCTCGCGCTTCCCACCACTCCTTGAGGGCGGCAACGGCCCGGTCGTGCTCCAGAGGGCCGTTCTCCAGCCGGAGTTCCAGCAGGAACTTGTACGCCTGCCCGATCGCCGGGCCGGGGCCGATGCCCAGGATCTCCTGGATCTGGTTGCCGTCGAGGTCGGGACGGATCGCGTCCAGCTCCTCCTGCTCCTGAAGCTGCGCGATGCGGTCCTCCAGGCCGTCGTAGGCCCGGGAGAGGGCGGTCGCCTTGCGCTTGTTGCGGGTGGTGCAGTCCGAGCGGGTCAGCTTGTGCAGCCGCGAGAGCAGCGGGCCGGCGTCCCGGACGTAGCGCCGCACGGCCGAGTCGGTCCACTCACCGGTCCCGTAACCGTGGAAGCGGAGGTGCAGCTCCACCAGGCGCGAGACATCCCTGATCATCTCGTTGGAGTACTTGAGCGCGGTCATGCGCTTCTTCACCATCTTCGCGCCCACGACTTCGTGGTGATGGAAGGAGACCCGGCCGTCCTTCTCGAAGCGCCGGGTACGCGGCTTCCCGATGTCGTGGAGCAGGGCCGCGATGCGCAGCACCAGGTCGGGGCCGTCCTCCTCCAGGTCGATGGCCTGCTCGAGCACGGTCAGCGAGTGCTCGTAGACGTCCTTGTGCCGGTGGTGCTCGTCGCTCTCCAGCCGTAGGGCCGGCAGTTCGGGCAGCACGTGGTCGGCGAGACCGGTGTCCACGAGGAGGCCGAGGCCCTTGCGCGGGTGGGCCGAGAGCAGCAGCTTGTTGAGCTCCTCGCGAATCCGCTCGGCGGAGACGATCTCGATCCGGCCGGACATCTCCTTCATGGCCGTGACGACCTCGGGGGCGACCTCGAAGTCCAGCTGGGCGGCGAACCTCGCGGCCCGCATCATGCGCAGCGGATCGTCGGAGAAGGACTCCTCCGGCGTTCCCGGCGTGCGCAGGACCCGGGCGGCCAGGTCCTCCAGGCCCCCGTACGGGTCGACGAACTCCTTCTCGGGGAGGGCCACGGCCATGGCGTTGACGGTGAAGTCGCGCCGGACGAGGTCCTCGTCGATCGAATCGCCGTAGGAGACCTCCGGCTTGCGCGAGGTCCGGTCGTACGCCTCCGAACGGTAGGTGGTGATCTCGATCTGGAAGCGCTGAACCGCGTCCCCGACGCGGGCGTCCTTCTGGCAACCGACCGTGCCGAAGGCGATGCCGACCTCCCACACGGCGTCGGCCCAGGGGCGGACGATCTTCAGTACGTCCTCGGGGCGGGCGTCGGTGGTGAAGTCCAGGTCGTTGCCGAGCCGGCCCAGCAGGGCGTCCCGCACCGAGCCGCCGACCAGTGCGAGGCCGAACCCGGCCTCCTGGAAACGGCGGGCGAGGTCGTCGGCGGCGGGGGACACGCGCAGCAGTTCACTGACCGCGCGGCGTTGCACCTGGCTCAGTGCAGTCGGGGTGTCTTCGTTGGCGTTCGGCACAACAGAAAAGGGTACGTGCCCGGACCCGTCCCGCCGTCCTCGTTTCCCGGAGCGGGACCGGCGGACCGGTCCCGTCGGCGGCCCGGGAGGATCACCCGGAGCGGACCCCGGCACTTGCCCCCGGCGTGCCTCGTTACCATGCCTGGACACAGCAACCGGGAGCCACCGGCCCCCCGGACGACGACGAGGACGGGCGAAGGCGTGGCCGAGGCGGCAGACATCCGGGGAACCGGTCCCTCACCCGTCCGCCGATGGCTGCGGCGCACGCTGACCGCGGCTCTCGGGGCGCCCCTCCTCGCCGTACTGCTCCAGGCTCCGGCCGCCGTCTCCCCGGCGGCCGCCGCCGACGACGCCACCGGCTCGAAGACCGTCGAGGTATCCCTCGACACCCTGTCCCCGAGTGCGCCCGTCGAGGGCGACACCGTCACCGTCACCGGCACGGTGACCAACCGCGGCAAGCAGACCATCACCGGCGCGACCGTGAACCTGCGCGTCGGACCGAAGATGACCAGCCGCAGCGAGATCGAGCAGGCGGCGGGGCGCACCGGTTACCGTCGCGAGATCGACCCCCCTCCACTGGAGGACGCTCCCGCCGTCAGGATTCCCCGGCTGGGCGCCGGCCTCGGCACGGAGTTCTCCCTCTCCGTCCCGGTCTCCGCCCTCGGTCTCCGCGAGGCGGGCGTCTACCAGCTGGGGGTCTCCCTCATGGGCCAGACCCCGGACCGGCGCTACGACCGGGTGCTCGGCATCGAGCGGACCTTCCTGCCGTACCAGCCCGAGGCCACGGAGAAGAAGACCCAGTTCACCTACCTCTGGCCGCTGATCGCCTCGTCCCACGTCTCGGCGGAGACCGCGACGGACGACCAGCAGACGCCGGTCTTCGAGGACGACGCCCTGGCGGCCGAGCTGAAGCCGGGCGGGCGGCTGGACCAGATGGTCTCGCTGGGCAAGGACCTGCCCGTCACCTGGGTGATCGACCCGGACCTGCTGGCGACCGTCGACGCCATGGCGAACGGCTACCGCGTCAAGGACGGCACCCTCCACGTCCCCGGCACCCACCAGGCCCTCGCCGAGCGCTGGCTGGACGCGTTGGAGAAGGCGGTCCAGGGGCACAAGGTCGTCGCCCTCCCCTTCGCCGATCCCGACCTCGCCTCCCTCGCCCACCGCGGCAAGGACGTCCCCGGCTCCCTGGGACACCTCCAGTCGGCCACCGCCGTCGCCGGGATGACGGTCGAGACCATCCTGCACGTCCAGCCCTCCACCGACTTCTCCTGGCCCGTCGAGGGCGCCGTCGACCCCGCCATCGTGGCGGTCGCGACCTCGGCCGGTGCCGACAAGGTGATCGCCCGCAGCGACAGCGTCCGCGACGAGCTTCCCTACACGCCCACGGCGGCACGCCCCCTCGGCAACGGCAGCACCACGGCCGTCGTGAGCGACGCGCTCCTGTCCACCGCCTTCGACGGGGACATGGTCCGCGCGGAGGACTCCACGCTCGCGGTCCAGAAGTTCCTCTCCCAGACCCTCGCGGTCACGCTGGAGCAGCCGGAGAACCAGCGCAGCGTCGTCGTCGCTCCCCAGCGGATGCCGTCCGTCGCCCAGGCACAGACCATGGCGGTGGCCCTGCGCGGCCTCTCCGGGCGGCGCTGGACCCAGCCGTCCGACCTCCTCGCGGCCGCCTCGGCCAAGCCGGACCCGAACGCCTCCAGCACGGTGCCCGCCGGTTCCCGGTACCCGAAGGAGCTGCGCGATCGTGAGCTGCCGGTCCTGGCCTTCGGCGACATGAAGTCCACCCGGGACGCGCTGAACGACTTCAAGGTCATCCTGACCTCTCCGGACCGGGTCGTGACGCCGTTCGGCAACGCGATCAACCGCGAGATGTCGATCTCCTGGCGCGGCCGGACCAGGGCGGCCGCGATCTACCGGGCCGACGTCCTGGAAGACCTGCAGGGCCTCACCAAGGGCGTCCAGCTGGTCGACAAGTCGGACCTGACGCTCTCCGGGCGCAGTGCGACGATCCCGGTGACCGTCCAGAACAAGCTGTTGCAGGGGGTGGACCACCTCGTGCTGCGCCTCTCCTCCAGCAACAAGAACCGGCTGAAGCTCGACGGCGAGAGGGTCGCCGACCTCCCCGTGAGGGTCGGCGCCGGGCACAGCCAGTCGGTGAAGTTCACCGCCACGGCCAACGTCAACGGGCAGGTGCCGATGACGGCCCAGCTCTACACCGAGGACGGCACTCCGTACGGGCAGCCCATGAGGTTCACCGTGAAGGTCTCCGAAATCACACCGACCGTGATGCTCGTGATCGCCGGCGGCGTCCTCCTCCTCGTCCTCGCCGGTGTGCGGATGTACAGCCAGCGCAAACGCGTGGCCGCCCGGAACGCCGAGGCCGAGGAAGCCGAAAGCACCGAGAACACAGAGAACGCCGGGAACACCGAGGAGACCGGCCCGGCCGGAGAGGCCGGGCGGGCCGCGCCGGACGCGGGCCCGGGCGCCGCCCGGGACGCCGGACCCGGCGCCGCGCCGAGCCCCGAATCGGAGGATTCCGGCGTGGACGGAGCCGAGCAGGCGAGTGACCCGACACCGGACACCGGGCCCGAAAGCGGCGACCCGTCGGCCACGGGTGAGAAAGTGGACCGTTGAGCGATGTCGTGGCCGGTCGGCCGGGGACGATGAGGTGGGGTAACCATGAACGCGCCGTACGACGGTGACCGCGGCCAGGGCCCGGGCGGCGCCGTGCCGTCCGGTGGGACACCCGCGACGCCTTCCGGTTCCGGCCACCCGCCGGTGCCACCCGCGCAGCAGGGCGTTCCCGCCCCGCAGGGCACCCCCGCGCCGTACCCGCCCCAGCAGGACCTCTCCGCGCAGGACGCCTACGCGCAGAACCCGTACGCCCAGGACCCCTACCTCCAGGACGCCTTCGCGCACGATCCGTACCGGGCGCAGGACCTCTCCGCGCAGGACCCGGTGTCCGAGGCGCTCTACGACCGGGCCGCACACCCGCCACCGCCGCCCGGCACCTACCAGGACCCGCACGCGCTCTACCAGCAGCCGTCCGCGTCCCCGTACGCCCCCGACCCCCGGGTGTGGGCCCAGACGCCGGCCCCGGAACCCGACGGCCCCTCGCGGCACCTGCCCTACGGCGACGACGCGCGCACGGTCCAGTTCACCGGCGTCGACGACCTGGTGACCCGGGCGAGCGAGGAGGCACCCGCCCCGGACGCCTTCGCGCACCTCTACCGGGACCAGCAGCTCTCCGGCCAGGTACCTCCGCCCGCCCCGGAGCCGGAGCCTCTGCCCGCGCCCAGGAAGAGCGGCCGGGCCTCCGGACTCCTCAAGTCGAGCGCGGTGATGGCGGCCGGCACCCTGGTCTCCCGGCTGACCGGCTTCGTCCGCAGCCTGGTGATCACCGGTGCGCTCGGCGCGGCCCTGCTCGGCGACACCTTCACCATCGCCTACACCCTGCCGACGATGATCTACATCCTCACCGTCGGCGGCGGGCTCAACTCGGTCTTCGTCCCGCAGCTCGTCCGCTCGATGAAGAACGACGAGGACGGCGGCGAGGCATACGCCAACCGTCTGCTCACCCTGGTCATGGTGGCGCTCGGCCTGATCGTCGCCCTGGCGGTCTTCGCCGCCCCCCTGCTGATCCGGCTGATGTCGAACACCATCGCCGACGACGCGGCGGCCAACAGCGTGGCCGTGACCTTTGCCCGTTACTGCCTGCCCACGATCTTCTTCATGGGCGTGCACGTGGTGATGGGGCAGATCCTCAACGCCCGCGGCAAGTTCGGCGCCATGATGTGGACCCCGGTCCTCAACAACATCGTCATGATCGTCACCTTCGGCCTGTTCATCTGGGTCTACGGCACCTCCGCCGAGTCCCACATGGGCGTGCAGACCATTCCGGACGAGGGCATCCGCCTGCTCGGCATCGGCACCCTGCTCGGTCTCGTCGTCCAGGCCCTGGCGATGATCCCGTACCTGCGCGAGACGGGCTTCCGCTTCCGTCCCCGCTTCGACTGGAAGGGCCACGGGCTCGGCAAGACGGTCAAGCTCGCCAAGTGGACCGTGCTCTTCGTCCTCGCCAATCAGGCGGGCGTCCTGGTCGTCACGCAGCTCGCCACCGCCGCCGGTGAGGAGTCCGGGAAGAACGGCGCCGGCTTCCTCGCCTACTCCAACGCCCAGCTGATCTGGGGCATGCCCCAGGCCATCATCACGGTCTCCGTCATGGCCGCGCTGCTGCCGCGGATCTCCCGCGCCGCCCACGACGGCGACCCGGGCGCCGTCCGCGACGACATCTCGCAGGGCCTGCGCAACTCGGCCGTCGCGATCGTCCCGGTCTCCTTCGCCTTCCTCGCGCTCGGCGTCCCGATGTGCACCCTGCTCTACGCCTCCAGCGGCGTCGAGGCCGCCCAGGGCATGGGCTTCATCCTGATGGCCTTCGGTCTCGGCCTGATCCCCTACTCCGTCCAGTACGTCGTGCTCCGCGGCTTCTACGCCTACGAGGACACCCGGACGCCCTTCTACAACACCGTCATCGTCGCCGCCGTCAACGCCGCGGCATCGGCGGTCTGCTACGTCGTCCTGCCCGCCCAGTGGGCCGTGGTGGGCATGGCCGCCTCCTACGGGATCGCCTACGCCGTCGGTGTCGGCATCGCCTGGCGCCGCCTCCGCAACCGCCTGGGCGGCGACCTGGACGGCACCCACGTGCTGCGGACCTACGCCCGGCTCTGCATGGCCTCCGTGCCCGCCGCGATCGCCGCCGGCGTGGTCGGCTTCGGTCTGCTGAAGCTCCTGGGGGAGGGCGCGTTCGGCTCGCTCGTCGCCCTGCTCGTCGGCGGGGCCGTGCTCCTCGGAGTCTTCTTCGTCGCGGCCAAGCGCATGCGGATCGCGGAACTGAACACCCTGGTGGGCATGGTCCGGGGCCGCCTGGGACGCTGAACCCCGGGACCCCGCACAACCATCGGCGGGAACCGCGTGTCGTGCATGGCGTCCGACTGTGGGCACAATTGGCTTGGCTGTTGGATGTGGCGCAACGAATGGGGAGGCAGGAACGACGGTGGCGGAACGTAGCACGGCTGCCGTCGACGTGGCCGACAACAGCGGTGACGACCCGCTGACCGCGAAGGCGGGCAAGGCCGCGGCCGACGGGGTGGCGGAAAAGCAGAAAGCGGCGGAGAAGACCGCCGAGGCCACGGACAACGAGGCGGGCGAACGACAGAGCGGCGAACAGCCTTCCCTCGCGGTTCCGGAGCTGCACAGCGGCCACAAGCTGGCCAGGCGTTACCGGCTGGAGGAGTGCGTCACCCGACTGGACGGTTTCAGCAGCTGGCGCGCCGTCGACGAGAAGCTGCGGCGTGCCGTCGGGGTCCACCTGCTGCCCGCCGACCACCCCCGCGCGCGTTCGGTCCTGGCCGCGGCCCGCTCCGCCGCCCTCCTCGGCGATCCCCGGTTCGTCCAGGTCCTCGACGCCGTCGAGGAGAACGACCTCGTGTACGTCGTGCACGAGTGGCTGCCCGACTCCGTCGAGCTGACCGCGCTGCTCGCGCTCGGCCCCCTGGACGCCCACGACGCCTACCAGCTCGTCAGCCAGGTGTCCCAGGCCATGGCCGCCGCCCACCGCGAGGGCCTCTCCCACCTCCGGCTCACGCCGAGCGCGGTCCTGCGCAGTTCCACCGGTCAGTACCGGATTCGCGGCCTGGCCGTGAACGCCGCCCTGCGCGGCATCACGGCCGAGCGTCCCCAGCGCAGCGACACCGAGGCCATCGGCGCCCTGCTGTACGCGGCACTCACCCAGCGCTGGCCGTACGAGAGCGACGCCTACGGCCTCTCCGGGCTTCCCAAGGGCGTCGGCCTGCTCCCTCCCGACCAGGTGCGCGCGGGCGTCCACCGGGGGCTCTCCGAGATCGCCATGCGCGCCCTCGTCAACGACGGGGCCACCGCCTCGCGTCAGGAGCCGCCCTGCACCACCCCGGACGAGCTGGCCAGGGCCGTGGCCGCGATGCCCCGTGTGAAGCCGCCGGAGCCCGAGTTCACCGCCCCTCCCGAATACCAGCACACGACGTACCAGCAGGGGTCGTACGGGCGCCAGCAGCCCCATCCGGCCGTCGCCCAGCCCGCCGCCGTCCCGCCGCCCCCGCTGCAGAGCCGTACCGGCAGGGCGCTGAAGTGGACCGTCTCGGCCCTCTTGATCGCCGCTCTGGGGCTGGGCAGCTGGCAGATCGCCGACCGGCTCCTGGGGGCGAAGGAGGCCCCGAAGGTCCCGGACACGGCACCGACGGTCATGTCCGACGAGAAGCCCGTTCCGCCCAAGCCGGTCTCCATCTCCTCCGCACACGACTTCGACCCGCTGGGCAACGGGGTGGAGAAGCCCCAGGCCATACCGAACGCCTACGACGGAGACCCCAGCACCTTCTGGCACACCGACAGCTACTACACCGCCGACTTCGGCGGGCTGAAGAGGGGCGTGGGGCTCGTCCTGGACCTGGGCAGGACACAGAAGATCAGCTCGGTCGACCTCTCGTTCCTGGGGCGCACCTCGGTGGAACTGCGGACCGCTCCCGCCGACGCCGCCTCGGCCCCCTCCCTGCCCGACCGGTTCACCACCCGGGCGTCCGGGACCGGCGACAACGTGACGCTGAAGCCCACCGCACCGGTCACCACCCGCTACGTTCTGATCTGGCTCACCGAGTTGCCCGCCAACGACGGTGGTTTCCGCGGCAAGCTGAGGGAAATCAAGGTCCTGGGCTGACGACCGCGCAGGGGAGGGGGCTCACCGTTGGACGAACCGACAGACGAGACCGCCGACGACCGGGAGCTCCTGGCCCGTCACGTCGCCGGGCACCCCGATGCCTTCGGTGAGCTCGTACGGAGACACCGCGACCGCCTGTGGGCCGTGGCCCTGCGCACCCTGGGGGACCGCGAGGAGGCCGCCGACGCCGTTCAGGACGCCCTCCTCTCGGCCTTCCGGGCCGCCCACACCTTCCGGGGCCAGTCGGCCGTCACGACCTGGCTCCACCGGATCACGGTGAACGCCTGTCTCGACCGGGCACGGAAGACCGCCTCCCGCAGGACCTCGCCGGTCGTCGACGACGACCGCTTCGAGCAGCTCCTCGCCCCCCACGAATCCGCGGAGGCGCCCGCGGAGCGCCAGGACCTCCACCGCGAGGTCCTGGCCGCGCTCGCCTCGATCCCCGCCGACCAGCGGGCCGCCCTCGTCCTCGTCGACATGCAGGGGTACCCCGTCGCGGAGGCGGCCCGCGTCCTCGGCGTTCCCGCCGGGACCGTGAAGAGCCGGTGCGCACGTGGCCGGGCACGCCTGCTGCCGCTGGTCACTCATCTGCGCACGGGCACCGTGAGTAGCCGGGCCGCCGAAGGGGGAAGGAACCGGACGCCGGGGACATCCGTCCCAGCGGTGCCGGGTCCGACGGATACCGGATCGACCGGTCCAGCTGCTGTGAAGGGCGGAGGTGGGCGCACGTGACTTCCACGGCCGACAGGGCTGACACCACACAGCACCCGGACGTCTCGGAGATCTCCGACCTGACCGAGGGACTTCTCCCGCCGAGCCGGTCGGCGGCCGTACGCCGGCATGTGGAGGACTGCTCCCTCTGCGGAGACGTGAAGACCTCCCTGGAGGAGATCCGAGGACTGCTCGGCACCCTGCCCGGCCCGCCCCGGATGCCCGCCGAGATCGCGGGGCGGATCGACGCCGCCCTCGCCGCCGAAGCCCTCCTCGACGCCACCTCGCCGGGCGAGGACGACAGCGCACCCGTTTCACGTGAAACATCGCGCCCTTACGAGAAGGCGACGCCCGACCCGGGCACGCCCCGGCCCGCCGGGCGCCCTCGGGCCTCCGCCGGGCCGGGACGCCCCGGTGTTCCCCGACGTCGTCGGATCGCCCTGCTCACCGCGGTCGGTGCCGCCTTCGGAGCCGTGGCCCTCGGAACGAGCCTGTACCTCGGCCAGGCGGACACCGCGACCACCGCGGGAGTGGCGACCGGCACGAAGAAGGCCGAGGCGTTCACCGAGGCCGCTCCGGGCACCTTCTCCGGGTCGGCGGTCGAGGAACGGGTCCACGCCCTCCTCACCGGCGAGAAGAGCCCGAGAACCCCTCAGGACGTCGCACCCGAATCGTTGTCCTCGGACACCGGAACAGTGGCTCCCCGGCGGAGCAGGGACGGGGCCGCACCCGGCTGTGTCCTGGCCGGCACCGGACGCGCCGATCCGGTACTGGGCCAGGAGCGGGGTGAGTACCGGGGGACACCCGCCTATCTGCTCGTCCTCCCGGACCCCGCCGACCCCGCGCGGGTCCGGGCCTATGTGATCGACGCCTCCTGCGCCGACCGGCCGACGACGGCCGGAACCCCCGCCGAAGTTCTGCTCAGCCGGACGTACCCGCGCTCCTGAGCCGCTTTCCTCGCCGTCCACGTGCCGCGCGGCGCTCCCGGGAATGCACGCCCCTTAGGATCCGTTGGGTGGGGTGAGCGACCGAGACAACCGCCCCCCTAGGCAGTGGCAGTCCGCAGAGACGAGGAAGAAACCCGTGAGCGACGTCCGTAATGTGATCATCATCGGCTCGGGACCCGCGGGATACACCGCCGCGCTCTACACGGCCCGCGCGTCGCTGAAGCCCCTGGTCTTCGAGGGTGCGGTCACCGCCGGCGGTGCCCTGATGAACACGACCGAGGTCGAGAACTTCCCCGGTTTCCGCGACGGCATCATGGGCCCGGACCTGATGGACAACATGCGGGCCCAGGCGGAGCGCTTCGGCGCCGAGCTGGTTCCCGACGACGTCGTCGCCGTGGACCTGACCGGTGAGATCAAGACCGTCACCGACACCGCCGGCACCGTGCACCGCGCCAAGGCCGTGATCGTCACCACCGGTTCCCAGCACCGCAAGCTCGGTCTCCCCAACGAGGACACGCTCTCCGGCCGTGGCGTCTCCTGGTGCGCCACCTGCGACGGGTTCTTCTTCAAGGACCAGGACATCGCCGTCGTCGGCGGCGGCGACACCGCGATCGAGGAGGCCACCTTCCTCTCGCGCTTCGCCAAGTCCGTCACGATCGTCCACCGCCGGGACACCCTGCGCGCCTCGAAGGCCATGCAGGATCGCGCCTTCGCCGACCCGAAGATCTCCTTCGCCTGGGACAGCGAGGTCACCACGATCCACGGCGAGCAGAAGCTCAGCGGGCTGACCCTGCGCGACACGAAGACCGGCGTGACGCGTGAGCTTCCCGTCACCGGCCTCTTCATCGCCGTGGGCCACGACCCCCGGACCGAACTCTTCAAGGGCCAGCTCGACCTGGACGACGAGGGCTACCTGAAGGTGGCCGCTCCGTCGACGCGCACGAACCTCCCGGGCGTCTTCGGTGCCGGCGACGTCGTCGACCACACCTACCGCCAGGCCATCACGGCCGCCGGCACCGGTTGCTCCGCCGCCCTCGACGCCGAGCGCTTCCTGGCCGCCCTCGCCGACACCGAGAAGGTCGCCGAGCCCGAGAAGCTGGCCGAGACCCCCGTGGTCTGACCCACGCCTGCTCCCCCACCCACACCCCGCGATATCAAGGAGGCCGCTGTGGCCCTCAAGACTGTGACCGACGCTTCCTTCGAAGAGGACGTCCTCAAGAGCGACAAGCCCGTTCTGGTGGACTTCTGGGCCGAGTGGTGCGGCCCGTGCCGTCAGATCGCCCCGTCGCTGGAGGCCATCGCCGCCGAGCACGGTGAGATCGAGATCGTGAAGCTCAACATCGACCAGAACCCGGCCACGGCCGCCAAGTACGGCGTCATGTCCATTCCGACGCTGAACGTCTACCAGGGTGGCGAGGTCGTGAAGACCATCGTCGGCGCCAAGCCGAAGGCGGCCATCCTGCGCGACCTGGAGGGCTTCGTCGAGCCCACCAAGGCCTGACCCCCTGCGTTGTTCCACGTGAAACGTCCGTGTGAATGTTTCACGTGAAACAGAAGCGGCCCGCCCCCTGGGGCGGGCCGCTTTCGCGTTCCGGGTCGGTCCGCGGGTACGTCGTCACAGGGGGCGCAGGGCGGGTTCCTTCTGCACGGCGCCGAGCAGCCGGTCCAAGGCCATCTCGACGTCCTCCTTCCAGGAAAGCGTCGTCCTGAGTTCCAGTCTCAGCCGGGGAAAGGCGTGATGCGGCCTGACAGTCTTGAAACCCACGGCCAGCAGGTGATCGGCCGGCAGCACGCAGGCCGGCTCCTTCCAGCGGGCGTCCCCGAACGCCTCGATCGCCTTGAAGCCCCGCCTCATCACGTCCTTGGC
The DNA here is from genome assembly GCF_055591945.1 of Streptomyces sp. NPDC041191. NCBI lineage: Bacteria > Bacillati > Actinomycetota > Actinomycetes > Kitasatosporales > Streptomycetaceae > Streptomyces > Streptomyces sp. NPDC041191. Next base: position 231,605 of record NZ_JBVIZC010000011.1, read on the forward strand.
CACCGTCTGCACCATCACCCTGCCCAGCCCCTGCCCCTGATAGCCGGGCATGATCCAGGCCGTCATCAACTGCACGGCGTCCGCCGCCACGGGACTCGTCGGAAAGGCGGTCGATCGCGGCACGTAGGCCGGAGGCGCGTAGAGGACGTAACCGACCGGCACTTCGTCCACGTAGACCACTCGGCCGCACGAGCCCCACTCCAGGAGCACGGCCGAGATCCAGGACTCCTTCTCCACCTCCGGGTGCCCCGACTCCACCGCGGCCTCGCCGCTGACCGGGTCGAGCTCCCAGAAGACACAGGAGCGACACCGCGTGGGGAGGTCCGGAAGGTTGTCCAGCGTGAGCGGTACGAGCCGTCGCCCCACGGCCGATCCTCGCTTCCCTCGCCTTCGCGCACGGATACGCCTCTTGAAATCGTATCGACCGGGAGATCAGGAGGACACCGCATCCAGGCAAAGGGCGGGCCGGGCTCCGGTGAGACCGGAGCCCGGCCCGCCCCCGGGGTGGTGCCGGTGAGGTGCGGGCGTCAGCCCGCCGCGCTCCGCTCGGCGCTCTTCTGCTCCAGGACCCGTCCCTCGCCGGGGGCCAGGGTCGAGAGGATGCGTTCGAGGTCGTCCATCGAGGCGAACTCGACGACGATCTTGCCCTTCTTCTGTCCCAGGTCGACCTTCACCCGGGTCTCGAAGCGGTCCGAAAGCCGGGTGGCCAGGTCCGTGAGAGCGGGCGAGACGCGGCTTCCGGCACGCGGCTTCTTCGGCTTGGCCGTCTCGGCGGGCTCCTCGGAGTCCATGAGGCTCACGATCTCCTCGACCGTGCGCACCGAAAGCCCTTCGGCGACGATCCGGGCGGCCAGCTTGTCCTGGGCCTCCTGGTCCCCCACGCCGAGCAGGGCGCGCGCATGGCCGGCGGAGAGCACCCCGGCGGCCACGCGGCTCTGTACCGGGGGAGAGAGCCGCAGCAGACGCAGCGTGTTGGTGATCTGCGGGCGGGACCTGCCGATCCGGTCCGCGAGTTGGTCATGGGTGCAGCCGAAGTCCTTGAGCAGCTGCTCGTAGGCGTGTGCCTCTTCGATCGCGTTCAGCTGGGCCCGGTGAAGGTTCTCCAGCAGAGCGTCCAGGAGCATCTTCTCGTCGTCGCTCTCCCGGACGATCGCCGGAATCCGCTCGAGGCCCGCCGTCGTGGAGGCCCGCAGACGGCGCTCGCCCATGACGAGCTCATAGCGGTCGCCGTCGGTCTTCCGCACGACCACGGGCTGGAGCAGGCCGACCTCCTTGATGGAGACGACCAGCTCCGCGAGGGCGTCCTCGTCGAAGATCTGCCGCGGCTGGTGCCGGTTCGGAACGATGGACTCGATCGGAATCTCGGTGAAGTACGCCCCGGCGGGGGGCTTCGGCTCGGCCGTCTTCACCGATCCGGTCCACGCCCCCGCCGACTCGGGGGACGGAGCGCTCTGCGGGATCAGCGAACCGAGTCCCCGCGGCCCCAATCCCCTACGTCGCTCACTCACTGGATTCCCTCCGACATGCTGCGCTGATGGTTCTGGTACCCCACACGTGCGTGCTGGGCGTCGTAGTTCACGGTGACGCCCCGGAGGGCGATCTCACGAGCCGCTTCGATGTACGACAGGGCACCACTGGAACCCGGATCGTAGGTGATCACCGTCTGACCGTAGCTCGGCGCCTCCGAGATGCGGACGGACCGGGGGATGCTGGTTCGCAGCACCTCTTCGCCGAAGTGGGTCCGCACCTCTTCGGCGACCTGCGAGGCGAGCCTCGTGCGGCCGTCATACATGGTGAGAAGGATCGTCGAGACATGGAGGGTGGGATTGAGGTGCCCCCGGACCAGCTCGACGTTCTTCAGGAGCTGTCCCAGACCTTCGAGGGCGTAGTACTCGCACTGAATGGGGATCAGCACCTCGGCCCCCGCCACCAGGGCGTTGACCGACAGCAGGCCGAGCGAGGGCGGGCAGTCGATGAGGATGTAGTCCAGCGGCTGTTCATACGCCTGGATCGCCCGCTGGAGACGGCTTTCACGTGCCACCAGCGACACCAGTTCGATCTCCGCTCCGGCGAGATCGATGGTGGCGGGGGCACAGAAGAGCCCTTCGACGTCCACCACTGGCTGCACCACTTCGGAGAGCGGCCTGCTGTCCACCAGGACGTCGTAGATAGAGGGGACATCGGCATGGTGATCGATACCGAGAGCCGTGGAGGCGTTGCCCTGCGGGTCCAGGTCGATGACCAGGACGCGAGCACCGTGCAGGGCCAGGGAGGCGGCGAGGTTGACCGTCGTGGTCGTCTTGCCCACGCCGCCCTTCTGGTTGGCGACCACCATCACGCGCGTCCGGGCCGGACGGGGAAGACCCTCGCCGGCACGGCCCAGTGCCTCTGCCGCCAGCTGAGCGGCGCTCCCCACGGGGGTGTCGTCCATCGGGGGAAGTGTTTCACGTGAAACGTCTTCCCCCGCCGATTCGGTTCGGGGACCGGGGACCGGGTCGGTCATCGGTCCCGCGATGTTGGCGTCGGACCGCAAGGATTCACTCTCCTCGGCTTCGGGCTCGCGATGAGGAGAGCCTGCCATGCTTTCGGGGTCACGAACCAGCGAGGTAGGTGGTTCTGTGGAGGAATCCACCTCTGTGGACATCTCCACCACCCGCGCGGGTGGATTCACACGGGGTCGACGGTCCCGGGGGGCGGTGACCGCGCGGCCACGGTCGATGATCCCCTGCAGCATTGAGCGATGTTTCACGTGAAACACCATGCCCCTGCCGTCCGGCCGGGGCCGGACGACACTCCGAAATGGTACGCAAGGGGCAGATCAGCGACGACGGCGCGTCTTGCTCGTGCGGGCGGCCTTGGCCCTCTTGGCCGCGAACCGCACACCGCCGGGGCTCTCGCCGACCTCCACCCGGACGACCGTGGACAGCGGGTCGACGACTCCCTCGCCCACCTGCAGGACCGACGTCGCCACCACGCCGAGCCGGGAGAGCGCGGCACGGGCCCCGTCGAGCTCCTCCTGCGCGGTGTCGCCCTTGAGAGCCAGCATCTCTCCGTACGGACGCAGCAGAGGGACGCCCCAGCCGGCCAGCCGGTCCAGCGGGGCCACCGCCCGAGCCGTCACCACGTGCACCGGGGTGATCTTGCCGAGCATCTCCTCCGCCCGCCCCCGGACCACGGTCACATGATCGAGTCCGAGCAGTTCGACGACCTCCTGGAGGAAGTTCGTCCGGCGCAGAAGCGGCTCCAGGAGCGTGATCTTCAGGTCCGGCCGGACCAGCGCCAGCGGAATGCCGGGGAGCCCGGCGCCCGACCCGACGTCGCAGACGGTGACGCCCTCGGGGACGACCTCCGAGAGAACGGCACAGTTCAGCAGGTGGCGCTCCCAGAGCCGGGGGACCTCGCGCGGGCCGATCAGGCCGCGCTTCACACCCGCGTCCGCGAGGAGCTCCGCGTACCGAACGGCCTCCGGGAAGTACTCGCCGAAGACTGTCCGCGCCTGCTCCGGCGCCTCGGGGAGCTCCGCTGCCTCCGTCACGGGAACCGTCCTTCCGTACCGCACCCGTGGGTGCGAGCGCACTGTGGTGGCTGAGTGTTCAGGCTGACAAAGATCGGCCCCGCCTGCGAACAGACGGGGCCGAGACTACGTGAGGGGTCAGGCCGGGAGCACGACGACGAAGCGCTGCGGCTCCTCGCCCTCGGACTCGCTGCGCAGACCGGCGGCGGCGATCGCGTCGTGCACGACCTTGCGCTCGAACGGCGTCATCGGGTCGAGCTTGACCGGCCGACCGCTCGACTTCACGTCGGCGGCGGCCTTGGCACCCAGTTCGGCCAGCTCGGAGCGCTTCTTGGCCCGGAAGCCGGCGATGTCGAGCATCAGACGGCTGCGGTCACCGGTCTCCCGGTGCACCGCCAGGCGGGTCAGCTCCTGGAGCGCCTCCAGCACCTCGCCGTCACGGCCCACGAGCTTCTGGAGGTCACGGCCGCTGGAGTCGCTGATGATCGATACCGCGGCCCGGTCCGCCTCGACGTCCATGTCGATGTCGCCGTCGAGGTCGGCGATGTCGAGCAGACCTTCGAGGTAGTCGGCCGCGATCTCGCCCTCCTGCTCCAGGCGGGACAGGGTGTCGCCACCCTCGGCGGCGGCAGAGGTGGTGCCTTCCGTCACGGACGGACTCCTTCTTGCGTCGGGTGGCTTACTTCTTGGACGACGGGTGCTTGGGCCGCTGCTGGCCCTTGCGCTGACCGGCCTTGCCCTGCTGGCGGGAGCCACCGGAGTTGGCGCGGCTCGGACGTGCGGGCTTGTCGGCCTGGGCCTCGTCCTTCGCTCCGCCGGAGGCACCGGTCCCGGCCGGGCCCTCGGGCTTCTTCTCGAGCGAGGTGACCGGCTTCGTGTCGGCCGGCTCGGAGGCTTCCTCGGCGTCCTTCGCCGCGGCCTGCTGGGCGGCGGCCTGGCGCTGGGCCTTGGTCTGGCGCTTGGGCTGCTGACGCCTGGCGACGGCAGCGCCCTCGGCCTCGGCCGTGATCGTGTCGCTCTTGATCACGTTTCCGTCGGGCTGGGCGGCGAAGCCCGCCTTGGAGAGGCCCACGAAGAAGCGGCGCTCGTTCTCGTTGCGGTCCCCGCCCTTGGCGACGATGACCTTGACGATGTTCTTCCGGCGACGGCCGCGGACCTCGCCGTGGTGGACGACGCTCTTCAGGAGGCGCTGGAGGTAAGCGTCCTGGGCCTTGCTGCCCGGGGTCGGGTTCTGGTTGATCACGTACATCTGCTGGCCCATGGTCCACACGTTGGTGGTCAGCCAGTAGACGAGGACACCGACGGGGAAGTTGATGCCCATGACGGCGAAGATCACCGGGAAGATGTACATGAGCATCTTCTGCTGCTGCATGTACGGGGTCTTCACCGACAGGTCGACGTTCTTCATCATCAGCTGGCGCTGAGTGAAGAACTGCGAGGCCGACATCAGGATGATCATGACCGCGGTGACGACACGGACATCGGTCAGCGACGCCTGCAGCGCGGCGACCTTCTCGGCGCTGTCCGTGAACTTGGCCGCCAGCGGGGCACCGAAGATGTGGGCCTGCCGGGCGCTCTCCAGGAGCGGGCCGTCGATCTTGCCGATCTCCTTGCCCGACGCGATCGCGGAGAGCACGTGGTAGAGGGCGAAGAAGAACGGCGACTGCGCCAGGATGGGAAGGCACGAGGAGAGCGGGTTGGTGCCCGTCTCCTTGTACAGCTTCATCATCTCTTCGGACTGGCGCTGCTTGTCGCTCTTGTAGCGCTCCTGGATCGCCTTCATCTTCGGCTGGAGCGCCTGCATGTTCCGCGTCGACTTGATCTGCTTCACGAAGAGCGGGATCAGGCAGATGCGGATCAGCACCACCAGGGACACGATGGACAAACCCCAGGCCCAGCCCGTGTCAGGGCCGAAGATCGCCCCGTACATCTTGTGGAACTGGACGATGACCCAGGAAACGGGCCAGGTGATGAAGCTGAACAGACTGGCAATCGTGTCCACTAATCAGGCTCCTTGAGCATTGGGCGAGGTCTCTGCGGCCGGGCTCGTCTCGGCGGTGGACCCGCCCTTGTCGCCGCGCAGCGCGTTCCGCAGCATCTCGTGCCAGCGGGGGCGCTTGCGCGGGGGAACGTGGTCCACGCCGCCGGGCGACCACGGATTGCACCGCAGGATGCGCCAGGCGGTCAGGGCTGTGCCCTTGATCGCGCCATGCCGGTCGATGGCCGTGAATCCGTAGCGGGAACACGACGGGTAGTACCGGCAGACGGGCCCCAGGAGGGGGCTGATCGTCCACTGGTACAGCTTGATGAGGGCCAGCAGCGGGTACTTCATCGCGCGCCCCCTCCCAGGAGCCGCTGAAGAGCGGCGTCCAGGTCTCGGGCCAGCTGTGCGTGATCGGCGTCGCCGGCTCCGGGCAACGCCCGTACGACCACCAGGCTACCGGGGGGGAGGGCGGGAAGTCGGTCGCGGACGAGATGGCGCAGACGACGCTTCACCTGGTTGCGTACGACCGCACCGCCCACGGCCTTGCTCACGACGAAACCCGCACGCGTCGGGGGAGCGCTCTCCCCAGGCGCGTGCGGGTCCGTTGCACCGCTGCGTAGGTGGACGACGAGGAGTGGGCGACCGGCCCGGCGTCCTCGACGTACCGCGGTGGCGAAGTCCTCGCGCCGCCTCAGCCGATTCTCGGTAGGCAGCACGTCATGACCTGTTTAAGTGGATCAGGCGGACAGGCTCGCGCGACCCTTGCCACGGCGGTTCGCCAGGATGGCGCGGCCGGCACGGGTACGCATGCGCAGACGGAAGCCGTGGGTCTTCGCACGACGACGGTTGTTCGGCTGGAAGGTGCGCTTGCTCACTCGGGGGCTCCAGAAATGATTCGGGTGGTGGCGGGACATCGCCTGGCTGTCACCGTGCGCCCACGAGAAGCTCGCAATACGCCCGAGTGCACCGCTTCGCGACCACGGAACGTGATCTTTGCCCATCGGAGGCAGGCGGCAGCAGCCATCGACAACTCGACTTGGTTACGGTACGCGTGGCTACGCCATCCGGTCAAACCGGCTCGTTGCCGTCCCCCATTGTGCACAGCCTGTGGACAACAACTTGAACCGTGTCAGTCGACCCGACTACCGTGGGCGGACTCCACAATCTTTTCCGTTCTGTCCTCACCTGTCCTCGACGGACCGGTCCTGCGGACTTCGATCCACCGTCCCCGAAAACCACACCATCGTGGGACCTGCGAGAAAGCGTGCCCCGTGGCTGACGTACCTGCCGATCTTGCCGCAGTGTGGCCGCAGGTCCTGGAACAACTCCTCGCCGAGGGCCAGCAGGGCATCGAGCCCAAGGACAAGCAGTGGATCGAGCGCTGTCAGCCGCTCGCCCTGGTCGCCGACACGGCCCTGCTCGCCGTGCCGAACGAATGGGGCAAGCGCGTCCTGGAGGGCCGGCTCGCCCCGCTGATCAGCGAGACCCTGAGCCGCGAGTGCGGCCGGCCGATCCGGATCGCGATCACCGTCGACGACTCCGTCGGGGAGCAGACACCGCCGTCGCCCCCCGCACAACAGTCGCAGCGGCCCCGCTACGACGAGCGCGACCGCTCCGAGCCGTACGAGAAGTACGAGGGCTACGGACACCGGCCGATGCCCGACGACGGACTGCCGGCCGCGCGTCCGGCCTACCCGGACTACTCCTCGCCCCAGCGGCCCGACCCCGGCGCCTGGCCGCGCGCCCAGGAGGACCTCTCCTGGCAGCAGCAGCGGCTCGGCGGCTACCAGGAGCGCGCCCCGTACACCGGCCCCGAGCAGTCCCGGCAGTCCCGTTACGACGAGCCCTCCCGCGGCTACGAGCAGCAGCGGCCCGAGCGCGCCGAGCTGCCCGAACCGCAGGGGCACGGCGCTCGCCCCGGCCCCCGGCCGGGCGGCGGTCCGGGTCCCGGTTCCACGGGCGGCGGGCACGGCTCCCCGTCCTCCGGGCAGGGCGCGGGCGCCCCGGGCGAGCAGCACGCGCGCCTGAACCCCAAGTACCTCTTCGACACCTTCGTCATCGGTTCCTCGAACCGGTTCGCGCACGCGGCCGCCGTCGCGGTGGCCGAGGCGCCGGCGAAGGCGTACAACCCCCTCTTCATCTACGGGGAGTCGGGCCTCGGCAAGACCCACCTGCTGCACGCGATCGGGCACTACGCGCGGAGCCTCTACCCGGGCACGCGCGTGCGGTACGTGAGCTCCGAGGAGTTCACCAACGAGTTCATCAACTCGATCCGCGACGGCAAGGGCGACACCTTCCGCAAGCGCTACCGGGACGTGGACATCCTGCTCGTCGACGACATCCAGTTCCTGGCGAGCAAGGAGTCGACGCAGGAGGAGTTCTTCCACACCTTCAACACCCTGCACAACGCGAACAAGCAGATCGTGCTCTCCTCGGACCGGCCGCCCAAGCAGCTGGTGACCCTGGAGGACAGGCTCCGCAACCGCTTCGAGTGGGGCCTCACCACCGACGTGCAGCCGCCCGAGCTGGAGACGCGCATCGCGATCCTCCGCAAGAAGGCGGTGCAGGAGCAGCTCAACGCCCCGCCGGAGGTGCTGGAGTTCATCGCCTCCCGGATCTCGCGGAACATCCGCGAGCTGGAGGGCGCGCTGATCCGGGTGACGGCCTTCGCGAGCCTCAACCGGCAGCCGGTGGACCTGGGGCTCACCGAGATCGTGCTCAAGGACCTGATCCCGGGCGGGGAGGACAGCGCCCCCGAGATCACCGCCCCCGCGATCATGGCCGCCACCGCCGACTACTTCGGCCTGACGGTGGAAGACCTCTGCGGTTCCTCCCGCAGCCGCGTCCTGGTGACGGCCCGGCAGATCGCCATGTACCTGTGCAGGGAGCTGACGGACCTGTCGCTGCCCAAGATCGGCGCGCAGTTCGGCGGGCGCGACCACACGACGGTAATGCACGCGGACCGGAAGATCCGCGCCCTGATGGCGGAGCGGCGCTCCATCTACAACCAGGTCACCGAGCTGACCAACCGCATCAAGAACGGCTGACACGGGCCGCCACGGCCGTGCGGGGCGCCCCGGGAGACCTCCCGGGGCGCCCTTCGGCGTTTCCGGGGGCCGGTGGTTCCGGTTCCGGGTGACCTCCGGAAGCCGGCCGGTGGAGGCCGCCCGGAGCCGGACCGACGTCTCGGGACTCCGCCGGCCTCACGCGTCCCTCCCGCCGCCGCGCCGCGCCCGACTTCTCCCGTCCCGGCGCCTTCCCGGCAGTGGATCCGAGAGGGGCGGGACGGCGGAACAGTGCCTCGACGGGGCCGCGGAGGCCGGTACGCGGAGTGTGCACAGGGTGGGGACCGGCCAGGGGTGTTCGATTGCGCGGTTCCGCTGGCGGGTTCTCCACAGAGTGCGGGATGATCACCCGTCCACAGGGTGGGGACTGCCAAGTTATCCGGATTTTGTCCACAGGCCCGATGGCTGGCAGGACGTCGGGCCAGCTCAGGCCCCTGGGGAATTGTTGGAAAAGTTTCTCCACAGCCTGTGGATGAAGTTTTCGTCCACAGAGGGCCTTCAGAGTTGTCCACCGGCCGCCCACAGGGAGGGGACTGTTGCCCACAGCTTCTCCACAGCCCTGTCCACTGTTCGGCAACGAAACACCCCTCCTCACCTCGAAGAGTGAAAGCCGTCACACCAAGGGAGACGATTGGGCTGTGGGCAACCGGGGTAAAGCTGGGGACGGTGTTGGGGAGAAGTCCCCGTGGCCTGTGTATGGGGTGTGCAGAACTTTCGGGTGTCCACAGAAGCCCCGGGTTGTCCACCGGCTCCACCCACAGGCGCGGTGGACAAAAAACTGGGCCTGACCTGCGCAGACGGGGTTATCCACGGTTTCCACAGGCCCTACTACTACTCCCACCTAGAGTTAGCCCGGAATCCGCTTCGAAGTGGGGCCTGTGCACAACTCGGCGCCGGAGCCCCGGCCGCCCCTCGACGCGACTTGACCCCGAGCAGCACCGAGTGTCGGCGGCGTACGTCAGACTGGATCCCGCAGTCGACGAAGAGCCAGCAACAGCAGGAGGCGGTTCCGGTGAAGATCCGGGTGGAGCGCGATGTACTCGCGGAGGCGGTGGCCTGGGTGGCCCGCAGCCTCCCGGCCCGTCCGCCGGCGCCCGTACTCGCGGGCCTTCTGCTGAAGGCCGAGGACGGCGCCCTGAGCTTCTCGAGCTTCGACTACGAGGTCTCCGCGCGGGTCTCCGTCGAGGCCGAGGTCGAGGAGGACGGCACCGTCCTCGTCTCCGGCCGCCTGCTCGCCGACATCTGCCGCGCCCTCCCCAACCGTCCCGTGGAGATCTCCACAGACGGTGTACGGGCGACCGTGGTCTGCGGCTCCTCCCGCTTCACCCTCCACACCCTGCCCGTGGAGGAGTACCCGGCACTGCCGGAGATGCCCACCGCGACGGGCACCGTCCCCGGTGAGGTCTTCGCCTCCGCCGCCGCGCAGGTGGCCATCGCCGCCGGCCGTGACGACACGCTTCCCGTCCTCACCGGTGTGCGCATCGAGATCGAGGGCGACACCGTCACCCTGGCCTCCACCGACCGCTACCGCTTCGCCGTCCGCGAGTTCCTGTGGAAGCCGGAGTCCCCGGACGCCTCCGCGGTCGCCCTGGTGCCCGCGAAGACCCTCCTGGACACCGCCAAGGCGCTCACCAGCGGTGACACGGTCACCCTGGCGCTCTCGGGCTCCGGCAAGGGCGAGGGCCTCATCGGCTTCGAGGGCGCGGGCCGCCGCACCACCACCCGGCTGCTCGAGGGCGACCTGCCGAAGTACCGGACGCTCTTCCCCACCGAGTTCAACTCGGTCGCGGTGATCGAGACCGCCCCCTTCGTCGAGGCCGTCAAGCGTGTCGCCCTGGTGGCCGAGCGCAACACCCCGGTCCGGCTGAGCTTCGAGCAGGGCGTGCTCATCCTGGAAGCGGGCTCCAGCGACGACGCACAGGCTGTGGAGAGGGTCGACGCCCAGCTGGAGGGCGACGACATCTCGATCGCCTTCAACCCGACCTTCCTGCTCGACGGCCTGAGCGCGATCGACTCCCCGGTCGCCCAGCTCTCCTTCACCACCTCCACCAAGCCGGCGCTGCTCAGCGGCAGGGCGGCCGTCGACGCCGAGGCGGACGAGGCGTACAAGTACCTGATCATGCCGGTGCGCCTCAGCGGCTGACGTCGCCGGCCCGGGGGCCGGCGACGTCCCCGGGAGGGGGCGAAGCCCCGGCCGGCCCCGGTCCTCCGGGGCTTCGCCTGAGCGGCCGACCCCACAGGTGTGCACCCGCGTCCGGGCGTAGGCTCGGACGCGGGTACGAACCGCACACGACGCTTAAGGAATCTCTGATGGAGCTCGGTCTCGTCGGTCTCGGCAAGATGGGCGGCAACATGCGCGAGCGCATCCGCCGCGCAGGCCACACCGTCATCGGATACGACCGCAACCCGGACCTCGCCGATGTCCACAGCCTCGAAGAGCTGGTGAACACGCTCAAGGGCCCCCGCGTCGTGTGGGTCATGGTCCCGGCCGGTGCCGCGACCCAGTCCACCATCGACGAGCTGGCCGAGCTGCTCTCCCCCGGCGACGTCGTCGTCGACGGCGGCAACTCGCGCTGGACGGACGACGAGAAGCACGCCGAGGAGCTGGCCGCCAAGGGCATCGGCTTCGTCGACTGCGGCGTCTCGGGCGGCGTGTGGGGCCTGGAGAACGGCTACGCGCTGATGTACGGCGGCGACGCCGAGAACGTGGCGAAGGTCCAGCCGGTCTTCGACGCGCTCAAGCCCGAGGGCGACTTCGGCTCGGTCCACGCGGGCAAGGTCGGCGCCGGCCACTTCGCGAAGATGGTCCACAACGGCATCGAGTACGCCATGATGCAGGCGTACGCCGAGGGCTGGGAACTCCTGGAGAAGGTCGACTCCGTCACCGACGTGCGCGAGGTCTTCCGCTCCTGGCAGGAGGGCACGGTCATCCGCTCCTGGCTGCTCGACCTCGCCGTGAACGCGCTGGACGAGGACGAGCACCTGGACGGACTGCGCGGCTACGCGCAGGACTCCGGCGAGGGCCGGTGGACCGTCGAGGCCGCCATCGACAACGCCGTACCGCTGCCGGCGATCACCGCCTCGCTGTTCGCGCGGTTCGCCTCGCGGCAGGACGACTCCCCGCAGATGAAGATGATCGCCGCGCTGCGCAACCAGTTCGGTGGCCACGCGGTCGAGACGAAGAAGTAATCCACAGGCTGTGCACCCGGCGGTGCACGGCAGCCGGGGAAGGTCGGCGCCCAACCATGCACGTCACGCATCTGTCGCTGGCCGACTTCCGTTCCTACGCCCGGGTCGAGGTCCCGCTCGACCCGGGCGTCACCGCTTTCGTGGGCGCCAACGGCCAGGGCAAGACCAACCTGGTCGAGGCCGTCGGCTACCTCGCGACCCTCGGCAGCCACCGCGTCGCCTCCGACGCCCCGCTCGTGCGGATGGGGGCGGAGCGCGCGATCGTCCGGGCCGCCGTCACCCAGGGCGAGCGCTCCCAGCTGATCGAGCTGGAACTCAACCCGGGGCGGGCCAACCGCGCCCGTATCAACAGGTCCTCGCAGGTCAGGCCGCGTGACGTCCTGGGGATCGTACGGACCGTGCTGTTCGCGCCCGAGGACCTCGCCCTGGTGAAGGGCGACCCCGGCGAACGCCGGCGCTTCCTCGACGACCTGATCACGGCGCGCGCGCCGCGCATGGCGGGCGTGCGCGCCGACTACGAGCGCGTGCTCAAGCAGCGCAACACCCTCCTGAAGTCGACCGCGATGGCCCGGCGGCACGGCGGCCGGGCCATGGACCTGTCGACCCTGGACGTCTGGGACCAGCACCTGGCCCGGGCGGGCGCCGAACTGCTCGCCCAGCGCCTCGACCTCGTCGGGGCGCTCCAGCCGCTCGCGGACAAGGCGTACGACCGGCTCGCGCCCTCCGGCGGGCCGGTCCTGATGGAGTACCGGTCCTCCGCCCCCGGCGCCGGAAGCACGCGCGAGGAGCTGTACGAGCAGATGCTCGCCGCCCTCGCCGGGGTCCGCACGCAGGAGATCGAGCGGGGCGTCACGCTCGTCGGACCGCACCGGGACGAGCTGCTGCTCAAGCTCGGCGACCTGCCCGCGAAGGGGTACGCGAGCCACGGCGAGTCCTGGTCGTACGCGCTGGCGCTGCGGCTCGCCTCCTACGACCTGCTGCGGGCCGAGGGCAACGAGCCGGTCCTCGTCCTCGACGACGTCTTCGCCGAACTGGACGCGCGCCGGCGCGAACGGCTGGCGGAGCTGGTGGCGCACGGCGAGCAGGTCCTGGTGACGGCCGCCGTCGACGACGACGTGCCGGGCGTCCTGGCGGGGGCGCGGTACGCGGTGGCCGGAGGGGCAGTGGAACGCGTATGACCGTGGAGCGCGGATGAGCGAGAAGAACCGTCCCCAGCCTGTGGACAGCGCCGCGGCCCCCGAACCCTCGGGCGTCGACCTCGCCCGGGTCGCGCTGCGCGCCGCCAAGGAGCAGGCGAAGGCGCGGGGTGCGGCCGCCCAGCAGAAGAAGCAGGCCCGGCGCGGCGGCGGGCTGCGTTCCGGCGCGCGTGCCGACGGGCGCGACCCGATGGCACTCGGTGCCGCGATCAACCGGCTGATCACCGAGCGGGGCTGGGAGACACCGGCGGCGGTTGGCGGGGTCATGGGCCGGTGGCCGCAGATCGTCGGCGAGGACCTGGCGAAGCACTGCGTACCGCTGAGGTACGACGACGATCCGGACGCCCGGGTCCTCACCGTGCAGTGCGACTCGACCGCGTGGGCCACACAGCTGCGGCTCCTCGCGCCCCGCCTGGTGGCGCGGCTCAACGAGGACCTGGGGCACGGAACGGTACGGGTGATCAAGGTCCTGGGGCCGGGGGCGCCGAGGCGGGGCTACGGGCCGCTGCGGGCGCCGGGATCGGTGGGCCCCGGCGACACGTACGGCTGAGCCCCGGTCCGGCACCACCCCGGCGGCCCCGGTTCCGTCCCCTCGGGCCGTCCCGACCGCCGTACCCGCCGCGGCCCGGTGCGGCCCGGCGCCCCAGTCCGAGACACCGGGCCCGCCCCGGACCACCGGACGGCCCTCGCTCCCCGGGCCGCACGCCCCCTCCGCTCGGCTCCCACCGGGCCCGCCCGGGGTCTCGCGCGGGGCGCGGACCACGCCCCGCGACGGGCCGGACCGGGTGCCCCCGGCGGGACCGGACCGGCCTCTCGCGACAGGACCGGACCGGATGCCCACAACGCGCTACGAGGCGAAGCGCTGGGTGGCCGTCAGGGGGCTCTGAAGCCCCTCCCCGGATATGGGGAGTCGTCTCGCTCCCGTCGAGGGCGGCACATGCGTACTCAGGTACCGGCAAACCCCCATGAGTGTCAGAGCTACCGGTAGACTGGAAGACAATCCCGCCACCCTGCGGAACATGTCGAACGACGCAGCCGCTCCCGTATGCCCGGAGAACGGCCTGTGCTGTGCCAGAAAGGGCGCTTCGTGGCCGATTCCGGCAATCCCAACGAGAACAACCAGTACACCGCCAGCAACATCCAGGTTCTCGAGGGCCTGGATGCCGTGCGCAAGCGCCCTGGCATGTACATCGGCTCGACCGGTGAGCGCGGTCTGCACCACATGGTGCAGGAGGTCGTCGACAACTCGGTCGACGAGGCCCTGGCCGGGCACGCGGACACCATCGACGTGACGATCCTCGCCGACGGCGGCGTGCGCGTCGTCGACAACGGCCGCGGTATCCCGGTGGGCATCGTCCCGTCCGAGGGCAAGCCGGCCGTCGAGGTCGTCCTGACCGTCCTGCACGCGGGCGGCAAGTTCGGCGGCGGCGGCTACGCGGTCTCCGGCGGCCTGCACGGCGTCGGCGTCTCGGTCGTGAACGCCCTGTCCACCAAGGTCGCCGTCGAGGTGAAGACCGACGGCCACCGCTGGACGCAGGAATACAAGATGGGCGCCCCGGTCGAGCCGCTCGCGCAGCACGAGGCGACCGACGAGCACGGCACCTCGGTGACGTTCTGGGCCGACCCGGACATCTTCGAGACCACCGACTACTCCTTCGAGACGCTCGCGCGCCGCTTCCAGGAGATGGCCTTCCTCAACAAGGGCCTCACCCTGACGCTGACGGACGAGCGCGAGTCCGCGAAGGCCACGGTCGGCGCCGACGACCCGGACGCGGAGGCGACCGCGCCCGAGGCCCGCACGGTGCGGTACCACTACGAGGGCGGCATCGTCGACTTCGTCAAGTACCTCAACTCGCGCAAGGGCGAGCTGATCCACCCCACGGTCATCGACATCGAGGCCGAGGACAAGGACCGGCTGCTCTCGGTCGAGATCGCGATGCAGTGGAACTCGCAGTACACCGAGGGGGTGTACTCCTTCGCGAACACGATCCACACCCACGAGGGCGGTACGCACGAGGAGGGCTTCCGCGCCGCGCTCACCGGTCTGGTGAACCGCTACGCGCGCGACAAGAAGCTGCTGCGCGAGAAGGACGACAACCTCTCGGGCGAGGACATCCGCGAGGGCCTGACCGCGATCATCTCGGTCAAGCTCGGCGAGCCCCAGTTCGAGGGCCAGACGAAGACCAAGCTCGGCAACACCGAGGCGAAGACCTTCGTGCAGAAGGTCGTCCACGAGCACCTGACCGACTGGTTCGACCGCAACCCGGTCGAGGCCGCGGACATCGTCCGCAAGTCGATCCAGGCGGCCACCGCCCGCGTCGCCGCCCGCAAGGCGCGCGACCTGACCCGCCGCAAGGGTCTGCTGGAGTCGGCGTCCCTGCCCGGCAAGCTGAGCGACTGCCAGTCGAACGACCCCACCAAGTGCGAGATCTTCATCGTCGAGGGCGACTCCGCCGGCGGTTCGGCCAAGTCCGGCCGCAACCCGATGTACCAGGCCATCCTGCCGATCCGCGGCAAGATCCTGAACGTCGAGAAGGCCCGGATCGACAAGATCCTCCAGAACACCGAGGTCCAGGCGCTGATCTCCGCCTTCGGCACCGGCGTCCACGAGGACTTCGACATCGAGAAGCTCCGCTATCACAAGATCATCCTGATGGCGGACGCCGACGTCGACGGCCAGCACATCAACACCCTGCTGCTGACGTTCCTCTTCCGCTTCATGCGCCCGCTCGTCGAGGCCGGTCACGTCTACCTCTCCCGTCCGCCGCTCTACAAGATCAAGTGGGGCCGGGACGACTTCGAGTACGCCTACTCGGACCGGGAGCGCGACGCCCTGGTCGAACTGGGCAAGCAGAACGGCAAGCGGATCCGCGAGGACTCGATCCAGCGCTTCAAGGGCCTGGGCGAGATGAACGCCGAGGAGCTGCGCGTCACCACCATGGACGTGGACCACCGCGTGCTCGGCAAGGTCACGCTGGACGACGCCGCCCAGGCGGACGACCTCTTCTCGGTGCTGATGGGTGAGGACGTCGAAGCCCGGCGCTCCTTCATCCAGCGCAACGCCAAGGACGTCCGCTTCCTCGACATCTGAGTCGGTCCCCGCTGACCGTACGAAAGGACTGACGACCGGCCATGGCCGACCAGAACACTCCTGCCCCCGACGGCGACGACATCTCCCGCGCCGCCTCCGCCCTCACCGAGGAGGAGCGCGCGCTGAGGATCGAGCCCGTCGGGCTCGAGACCGAGATGCAGCGCTCGTACCTCGACTACGCGATGTCCGTCATCGTGTCCCGCGCGCTGCCCGACGTGCGGGACGGCCTCAAGCCCGTCCACCGGCGCGTGCTGTACGCGATGTACGACGGCGGCTACCGGCCCGAGAAGGGCTTCTACAAGTGCGCCCGCGTCGTCGGCGACGTCATGGGCACGTACCACCCGCACGGCGACTCCTCGATCTACGACGCGCTCGTCCGCCTCGCCCAGCCCTGGTCGATGCGCATGCCGCTGGTCGACTCCAACGGCAACTTCGGCTCCCCGGGCAACGACCCGGCCGCCGCCATGCGCTACACCGAGTGCAAGCTGGCGCCGCTGTCGATGGAGATGCTCCGCGACATCGACGAGGAGACCGTCGACTTCACGGACAACTACGACGGCCGCAACCAGGAGCCGACGGTCCTGCCGGCCCGGTTCCCGAACCTGCTCGTCAACGGCTCCGCCGGCATCGCCGTCGGCATGGCGACCAACATCCCGCCGCACAACCTGCGCGAGGTCGCGGCCGGCGCCCAGTGGGCCCTGGAGCACCCCGACGCGTCCCACGAGGAGCTGCTCGACGCGCTGATCGAGCGGATCAAGGGCCCCGACTTCCCGTCCGGCGCGCTCGTCGTCGGCCGCAAGGGCATCGAGGAGGCGTACCGCACCGGCCGGGGCTCCATCACGATGCGCGCGGTGGTCGAGGTCGAGGAGATCCAGAACCGCCAGTGCCTGGTGGTCACGGAGCTGCCGTACCAGACCAACCCGGACAACCTCGCGCAGAAGATCGCCGACCTGGTGAAGGACGGCAAGATCGGCGGCATCGCCGACGTCCGCGACGAGACCTCGTCCCGGACCGGCCAGCGCCTGGTCATCGTGCTCAAGCGCGACGCCGTCGCCAAGGTCGTCCTCAACAACCTGTACAAGCACACCGACCTCCAGACGAACTTCGGCGCGAACATGCTGGCGCTCGTCGACGGCGTGCCGCGCACCCTCTCGCTCGACGCGTTCATCCGCCACTGGGTGACGCACCAGATCGAGGTCATCGTCCGCCGGACCCGCTTCCGGCTGCGCAAGGCCGAGGAGCGCGCCCACATCCTGCGCGGTCTGCTCAAGGCGCTCGACTCGATCGACGACGTCATCGCGCTGATCCGGCGCAGCGACACGGTCGAGGCCGCCCGCGGCGGCCTGATGGGCCTGTTGAGCATCGACGAGATCCAGGCCAACGCGATCCTGGAGATGCAGCTCCGCCGCCTCGCCGCCCTGGAGCGCCAGAAGATCGTCGCCGAGCACGACGAGCTCCAGGCGAGGATCAACGAGTACAACGCCATCCTGGCCTCCCCGGAGCGCCAGCGGGCGATCGTCAGCGAGGAGCTGGCCGCGCTGGTCGAGCGGTTCGGCGACGACCGCCGCTCCAAGCTGGTGCCCTTCGACGGCGACATGTCCATCGAGGACCTGATCGCCGAGGAGGACATCGTCGTCACCATCACGCGTGGCGGCTACGTGAAGCGGACGAAGACCGAGGACTACCGCTCGCAGAAGCGCGGCGGCAAGGGCGTCCGGGGCACGAAGCTGAAGCAGGACGACATCGTCGACCACTTCTTCGTCTCCACCACCCACCACTGGCTGCTCTTCTTCACCAACAAGGGCCGGGTCTACCGGGCCAAGGCGTACGAGCTGCCGGACGCCGGCCGGGACGCCCGCGGCCAGCACGTGGCCAACCTCCTGGCCTTCCAGCCGGACGAGCAGATCGCCCAGATCCTGGCGATCCGCGACTACGAGGCCGCGCCCTACCTGGTGCTCGCCACCAAGGCCGGCCTGGTGAAGAAGACCGCGCTGAAGGACTACGACTCGCCTCGCTCGGGCGGCGTCATCGCGATCAACCTGCGCGAACTGGAGAACGGCGACGACGACGAGCTGATCGGCGCCGAGCTGGTCTCCGCCGAGGACGACCTGCTGCTCATCAGCAGGAAGGCGCAGTCGATCCGCTTCACCGCCACGGACGACGCGCTGCGTCCGATGGGACGCGCCACTTCGGGTGTCAAGGGGATGAGTTTCCGCGCGGACGACGAGCTGCTCTCGATGAATGTCGTCCGGCCCGGTACGTTCGTCTTCACCGCGACCGACGGCGGGTACGCCAAGCGCACTCCCGTCGACGAGTACCGCGTCCAGGGCCGTGGCGGCCTCGGCATCAAGGCCGCCAAGATCGTGGAGGACCGCGGATCGCTCGTGGGAGCGCTGGTGGTGGAGGAGACCGACGAGATCCTCGCCATCACGCTGTCCGGCGGTGTGATTCGTACGCGAGTCAATGAAGTCAGGGAGACCGGCCGTGACACCATGGGCGTCCAGCTGATCAACCTGGGCAAGCGCGACGCCGTCGTCGGCATCGCGCGGAACGCCGAGGCCGGCGGCGAGGACGACGAGGTCGACGACGCCGACGGGGCCGAGGACATGGTCGAGGTGTCCGAGACCGGAGTGGTCGAGGGCGGGACAGCCGGGGGCACGGAGCCTCCGGCCGGGGAGCACGAGGAGTAAGAACGTGAGTGGAGCCACGGGCGCCGGATCGGCGGCCGCCGGAGCTTCTGCAGGTGCTGGAGCGAACGGCGCCCGTGGCTCCGCCACGGACTCCCAGGGGGTTGCGGTGACGGACAACCGGGGGCAGCAGCCCCCGTACGAGACCTACAACGGGCCGCTGCCCGGCGAGCGCGCGGGCGCGCAGCAGTCGTCGGGCGGGCCCTACCACCCGCCGCAGGCGTACGGTGCTCCGGCGCCGGGCGGCAAGGGGGACGGAGCCGTGCGCCGGCCGCGCACCGGGGCGCGCACGACGCCCCGGACGCGCAAGGCGCGGCTGAGGGTGGCGAAGGCCGATCCGTGGTCGGTGATGAAGGTGAGCTTCCTGCTCTCCATCGCGCTGGGCATCTGCACGGTCGTGGCCGCCGCGGTGCTGTGGATGGTCATGGACGCCATGGGCGTCTTCTCGACGATCGGCGGGACGATCAGCGAGGCCACGGGCTCGAACGAGTCCAACGGTTTCGACCTGCAGTCCTTCCTGTCGCTGCCGCGGGTGCTGATGTTCACCTCGGTGATCGCCGTGATCGACGTGGTCCTGATGACCGCTCTGGCGACCCTGGGCGCGTTCATCTACAACCTGTCGGCCGGCTTCGTGGGCGGTGTGGAGCTGACGCTCGCCGAGGACGAGTAGGACGTGCGGGGCCGGCCCGGGGAACCGATTTTGGGACTGGCCCCCACGTGCGCTAATCTTCAGGAGTCAGCGCGCGGGACACACTCCGCAGAGCGCGGCGGGGCTATAGCTCAGTTGGTTAGAGCGCATCCCTGATAAGGATGAGGCCACAGGTTCAAATCCTGTTAGCCCCACATTTTCGATCGGCCCGGACGGTTTCCCGTCCGGGCCGATGTCGTTTTCCCGGGCGGACGGGCCGCATCGTGGGTTTGAACCTCGTACAGGTCACCGATCGGTATCGGTCGATGTGTAGAGTGGGCGTCAGAAGTCTCCTACGTCAACGAAAGACGAGGTCGCGCGGTGAAGAAGCTTCTCCTGGTCGCACTGGCCGCCATCGGCGGGCTCCTCGTGTACCGCCAGATCCAGGCGGATCGCGCCGAGCAGGATCTGTGGACGGAGGCGACCGACTCCGTGCCCGCAGGTTCGGGTGTCTGAGAAGAGTTTTGTCTGGGGGTGAAGCCCCGGCCGCGCGCGAGCGGGCCGGGGCTTCGCTCTGTCCGGGGGGCGGTCCGGACCGGACCCCGCTCTCCCCGAATTTGCCTGAGCGAATAATTTGATTGCTTCAGCGAAGAGGAGGGGCGCGTGAGGAAGCGGTTCGGCCTCGGCCGGAGGGCGGGGGCCCTGATCGCGGCCGCCGCGGCGGTGGGAGCGGCGGCGCTGCCCGCCCAGGCCCGCACGGGCGGGGGGAGCACCGCCCCGTCGTACGCCTTCGACCCCGCGGCCCAGCGGGTGCGGGGAGCCGTGACCAGCTCGGACGCGGTACCGCTGACGGCGGGGCGGACCTACCGCGACACGCTCGCGAAGGACGGCAAGGTCTACTACCGGCTCGACCTCGACGACCGGCAGAACGCGTACGTCTCCGTGGTCGCCGTGCCCGGTCCCGGCAGCGCGGTGAAGGCCGGCGACGGCTTCAAGGTGGTCGTACGGGACGGTTCCGGCACGGACTGCGACTCCCAGCGGGTGGGGTTCGGGTCGAACGACTACGCCCGGCCCCTCGTCGGGTACGCCCACCGCGTCACCGGCCCGGGCGGCGCCTCCGGCTGTCGGCGGGCGGGCACCTTCTACGTGCTGGTCGAGCGCGATTCGCCGGATTCGCGGGACGACTGGGAGCTGGAGCTCCGGTACCTGACCGAGCCCCCGCTGAAGGAGGCCGGGCCGACCCGGCTCCCCGAGACCTGGGCCTCCGGCACGCCCGCGCCCCCGACGGGAGGACCGCGCCCCCGGCAGGGCGGCGCAGGGTTCCACGGGGCCGTCCCGCTGACGCGGGGCGAGTGGCGGTCCGACATCCGGCCCGGGGAGTCCCTCTTCTACCGGGTGCCCCTCGACTGGGGGCAGCAGCTCTTCACCACCGCCGAGCTGGGGAGCAGTACCAAGGACGGCGGATACGTCTCCGGCGCGCTGTCGCTCACCCTGGTGAACCCGGCGTTCGGCCAGGTCGCCGAGGGCGGCGTCGGCTACAGCGGGAAGCCCGCGACGCTGCCGCTCGGCCCGCAGCGGCCGGTGGCGCACGAGAACCGGGTCTCGTTCCACAGCGCCACGAAGGGGATGCGGTTCGCCGGCTGGTACTACCTGGTGGCCACGCTCGATCCGGAGGTGGCCGAGGAGTACGGCGGCGGACCGGTTCCGCTGACGCTGCGGGTGAACGTGCTGAACGCGCCGAAGCCCGGCCCCGGATACGACGGGGACGCGGGACCGTTCGCCGTGACCGCGGAGGACAGGACGGCGGCCGAGACCGGCGTCGGCGGGTCGCGGGCGGCGGAGGGGACGGCGCGCGCGGACTCCCTGCGCCTGGTCGCCGTGGCGGGGATCGGCACCGGGACGGTCCTGCTGGCCGGCCTGGGAGCGTGGACGGCGGTGGCGCGCAGGCGGGCGGTGTAGCGGTTCGTGCCCCGTGCGCGGTGCCCCGCCCTCAGACCTGGGCGAGGGCCCAGAAGCCGACCGCGAGGCAGACCAGCGCGAGCAGGAGCACCGGGACCGCCACCTTCGGGGGCGGTCCCGGCCGGCGCGCGGGGACGGACACGGGCGGCCCGAAGCCCGGGGAGGGCGTGAAGCCCGGGAGCGGGGCGGGGCTCTGGGCCGGGTACGCGGTGTACGGAGGGCCGCTGTACGGGGAGGCGGGGGGCTGTTCGTACGGTGAGGAGACGGGGGGAGCCGGGCCGAAGGCGGGCGCGGGAGCGGACGCCGGGCGCATGGCCGGGGCGGGGGCCGGAGGCGTGGCCGGTGGGGGCAGGAGGAAGCTTCCCGTCCCGGAAGGGCCAGGAGCCGGCGGAGTGGCCGGCTCCGGGGCCGGGACGGGAGCGGCGGGGGTTTCGGGGCCGGTGGGGTGCCCGGGGCCCGTGGGGCTCGTGTGCCCCGGGAGGCTTTCGGGAGCCGAGGGGCCCTCGGCACGGGCGGAGGCGGCGGGAGTCGGGGAGTTCGTGAAACCCGTGGATCCCCCGGAGCGGACGGGTCTCTCGGGGCCTGCGGGCCCGAAGCCCGGTGGGAGGGGGCCGAGTTGGTCGAAGATCTCGACCGGCTCCTCGGCGGGGTCGGGGTCGGGGAGCAGTTCGACGGCGGCGCCCAGCGCCTTGCGCGCCCCCGTGGCCGTACGGAAGCGGGACTGCGGGTCGGGCCGGAGCAGCCCCGCGAGCACCTGCCACAGGGGCTCCGGGACGCCCTCGGGAGCGCTCGGGGTGCCGTGGGCGACGAAGTCCTCGACCAGGGCCCGGAAGTCCGGCTTGCGGCCCTGGAGGAGGTAGAGCGCGACCAGGCCGGTGGCGAACAGGTCCGAGGGGAAGTCGGGTTCGGCGCCGAGGAGCTGTTCGGGGGCGAAGTAGCCGGGCGTCCCCACGACGTAGTCGGTCTCCGTGAGCCGGGGCTCGCCCTTGCGCATGGCGATGCCGAAGTCCGAGAGGCGCAGATGCGGACGTCCGGTGCCGGTGGCGTCGAGGAGGATGTTGGCCGGCTTGATGTCCCGGTGGACGACCCCCTCGGCGTGGACCGCCGCGAGGGCCGAGAGCAGCTGGTCGAGCAGGACGCAGACGAAGCGGGGCGGCAGCGGGCCGTAGTCCCCGAGGACGTGGGCCAGCGAGCCGCCGGCCACCAGGTCCATGGTGAAGAGGACCTTGTCGTCGTCGGCGGCCCAGCTGGCCGGGGCCAGGACGTGCGGGTGGTCTATCCGCAGCGCCTGCTCGCGGACGAAGCGGAGCAGCGTGTGGGCGTCGCTCTGCAGGAGCACCTTGGCCGCCACGTAACGACGGCGCCGGTGGTCCCAGGCCCGCCACACCGCGCCCGCCCCGCCCCGCCCGATCGGGTCGACCAGCTCGTACCGTCCGGCGAAGACCTCACCCATCGCGCTGTGCCCGCTCCCCGTCGCGTCGTCCCTCCGGATGCCGGCCGGCTGCCGGGACCGGGTCAGTTCTGGTGCGACTCGTAGTGGGCGACCGCGTCCGCGGTGCGCCCCGCGCCGTACACCCGGAGGAACTCTGCCAGTTCGGGATGGGCCGGGGCGAGGGAATCGGCGGCTTCGATGATGTCGCCGGCGGCCGCGACGGAGCGCAGCAGGGACTGGATCTCGCGGACGACCCGGCGCACGGTCGGGGCGCCGGAGCCGGTGGCCGTCTGGCCCGAGCCGGTGAGGACGGAGCCGCCCTGCGACTTCTTGATCTGGTCCATCCGGCCGGACGCCTCGGCGGCGCTGACGCTGCCGTCGGCGACCTGCACGGCCAGCTCCTGGAGGGCCTGGACGCGCTGGACGACGGCCGGGTTGCCGATCTTGGCCCGCTGACCGCTCATCAGCTGGGACAGCATGGGAGCGGAGAGGCCGAGGACGGCCGCGAGCCTGGCCTGGTTGAGGCCGAGATCGTCGATCAGGCGGCGGAAGAGGGCCCCCAGCGGCTCCCCGTACCAACTGCGCTGAAGCTCTCTGGCTCTGGCCGTGGCTTCCTGCTGCGCTGCGTCCATCACTTCTCCCCATCCCTGCGGTTCACCACTGCGAACCTGGGCGACATCTTACGGAGAGTGGTCGTGGACCGGGAGTCCCCATCTTTTTGCCGGACATGGGGGGTGACCCGGTACGCTGTTCCCGTTCCGGGGCCTTAGCTCAGTTGGTAGAGCGCTGTCTTTGCATGGCAGATGTCAGGGGTTCGACTCCCCTAGGCTCCACTTCTCGAACAGCCCTCCCCGCCGTGGAAACACGGCGGGGAGGGCTGTTTCGCGTTCCGTTCCCGGGCGGTGGCCGGGCCGGGCGGGACCGCCGGGACGGGCCCGGTCCGCGCCGCCTCCGTACACGCCGTACGAGGAAACCGCCTCTTCTTCTGCTCCGTATGGATGGTGTTCATCGGAAGAACTGCGCGGCGGGGGCGTCGGTCCGCGACAACGCGAGGCGCGGACACATCATGAGGAAGCCGAGTGAAGCGCGCAACTCGGGATGAACCATCCGGGAACGTCACAGAAGCGAGGAATCATGGCCACCGCCAAGGTCAAGCAGTTCTGGACCGCCTTCATCTCGGTCCTCTTCGCCCTTCTCGCCTCCGCCGGCCTGGCGGGCACCGCCGCCGCGGCCCGGCAGCCGGTCGTCCAGCAGCCCGAGGAGCCGACGGCCCCCGCCGTGTCCGTCCCCGCCGCAGAGCGCACCCACGCCTCCGTAC
This sequence comes from Streptomyces sp. NPDC041191, assembly GCF_055591945.1. NCBI lineage: Bacteria > Bacillati > Actinomycetota > Actinomycetes > Kitasatosporales > Streptomycetaceae > Streptomyces > Streptomyces sp. NPDC041191. The sequence continues at coordinate 255,668 of NZ_JBVIZC010000011.1, forward strand.
CGGCCCAGCGGGTGCGGCACCGGTGGCCGCTCGCGGGCGACCGCTCCCTGCCGCCCACCATCAAGCAGCGCATCGCCGCCGAGGCCCACGGTTCCTCTCCCGCCGCCCGGCAGCGCTCCTCGGCCCCCGCCGCCACCGAGGTCGACCCGGTCGCGCTGACGGAACTGGCACTCGCGGCGGGAGCGTAGGGCGCGGAGGACCGGGACGCGTTTCCCCCTTCGTGTCCGCACACGGGACTCGTCACCACCGGCGCACATCCCGGCCGGCATTCCTGGTGGAGAAGACCGTGAAAGGAACCGGAAAGGCCCGACGGACTTCCCGGCGGGACTCCCGGACGAAGAGCGCGGCGGAAATCCCCGGTGTTTCCGGCGGGTCGGCACTTCCGGCAGTGCTCCCGGCGAAAAGCCGGTGGAGCTTCCGGGAAAGGCTCCGACCGATCACCGGGCCATGACGGGTTGATCACTTTCTGTCACACCCGACCGAACCCTCATTCGCCCTCCGGCCGAACCACCGGCCGACTCCCAGCCGAACCCTTACTCGCCCTCCGGCCGAACCACCGGCCGACCCCCGACCGTTCCGGACCGGCACCGACGAAGAAACCCGTCGAGCCCCTCAGGCGGCCCCTCGGCTCCCTCGACAGGCGTTCCGTCGCGGCCCCCGGCGGAAGACCCGTACCGGGCCCCGGAGGAAACCCGCACCGGGCCCCGCGAAGACCCACTGCCCCCGCCCCGGAAAAGGCGAAGGAGCCCCGACCGGACTTCCCGGCAGGACTCCTGCGCAACCTCTCGACGGAGACTCCGCCCCGTCAGCGGTCCTTGTCGCGCTCGGCGGCCTCCGCCTCCGCGATCTCGGCCGCCGCGGCCTCCGCGGCCGCGGCATCGGCGGCGGCCTCGGTCTCCTTGGCCTCCACCTCGGGGTCGAGGACGGAGACACTGCCGTCGACGGACGTCAGCACACCGCTCTCCTCCACCTCGGTGGGCGCGGGCGGTTCGATCAGCCAGTCCGGGTTGGACTGCTTGTCCCACCACTTCCAGGCGGCGAACACGCCCCCGGCCAGGACGCCGGCGACGGCGAGCCCCTTGGCGAAACGCCCCGCCCTGGCCCGGCGACGCTGCTTCTTGAGGAGCTTCTGGATCTCCTTCGGCGTCACCTGACCGCGCAGCGCGGCCCAGGCCGCGGTGGAACGCGCCCCGGCCTCCTCGAGCGCGGGGCCGGTCGCGGCGACCGCGCTCTCGATGCGCGGAGCGGTGTACTCGGCCGCCTGCCGGGCGACCTGACGGGTCTTGACCGCCGCCCGCTGCGCGGCCGCGTCGACCCGCGGCGGCACGCGCGGCGCGACGTGGGAGGCGTACTGCGACTTGGCCTGCTTGGCGGCCTTCGTGAGTGTGGGCGCGAGCAGTTCCCGCGCCTCGTGCGCGTAGTGCGTGGCGTGGTCCCTGGCCGTCTCGGCGTAGGGCGCCACCGCGTCGGCGGCGTGCAGGACACTCTCCTTCGCCGAACCTGTGGCGGCGCGCACGCTGTCCATGCGGGTCACGGGATTCCTCCTCCTCGGTGGCGATGTCAGGTTTTCGCCTATCCATCCTCTTCGGAATCATGCCTCCGGGTCCGGGCTCCGGCATGTGGGGCGGGCATCCGGGGCATGCGAGGATCGGACGCGCCAGAGACAGTCATGACATGACGCGACCCGATGTGGACGGAAGACGACCGTGGCCGAGCAGCTGTACGCGATCCTCAAGACGAACCTGGGCGACATCGAGGTGCGGCTGATGCCGTTCCACGCGCCGAAGACGGTCCGGAACTTCGTCGAGCTCGCGACGGGCGAGCGCGAGTGGACGCACCCCGCCACCGGCGCGGTCTCCAAGGACCGGCTCTACGACGGGACCGTTTTCCACCGGGTCATCAAGGACTTCATGATCCAGGGCGGCGACCCGCTGGGGGACGGCACCGGCGACCCCGGGTACGCGTTCGCCGACGAGCTCCACCCCGAACTCTTCTTCGACCGCCCCTACCTGCTGGCCATGGCCAACGCCGGCCCGGGGACCAACGGATCGCAGTTCTTCGTCACCGTCGCCCCCGCGACCTGGCTCAACCGCAAGCACACCATCTTCGGAGAGGTCGTGGACAAGGAGAGCCGGAAGGTCGTGGACGCGATCGCCGCGACCGCGACCGACCCGCACACCGACCGGCCGCTCCAGGACGTGGTCGTCGAGTCCGTGGTGATCGAGAAGCGCTGAGGCGGAAGGGACGGGAACCTCCCATGGAACCGCAGTCGGGCCTGCCGCACTGCCCCCGTCATCCGGAGACCGAGACCGGCATTCGCTGCGCCCGCTGCGACACGCCGGTCTGTCCCCGGTGCATGACCTCCGCCTCGGTCGGCTTCCAGTGCCCCGACTGCGTGCGCGGCGGTTCGGGGACGGGTCACGCTCCGGACGCCCAGCACCCCCGGACGCTCGCGGGCGGCCGGATGGCCGTGGACGGACGCCTCGTCACCAAGATCGTCATCGCGGTCAACCTGGCGCTCTTCCTCGCCGTCCAGGCGGTGGGCGACCGGCTCGTGGACGACCTCGCCCTCATCGGGTACGCGTACCTCCCGACCGGTGAACTCGCCGGGGTCGCGGACGGCGAGTGGTACCGGCTGCTGACCTCCGCCTTCCTCCACCAGGAGATCCCGCACTTCCTCTTCAACATGCTGGGCCTGTGGGTGATCGGCGGGATCGTCGAACCCGAGCTGGGCCGGGTCAGGTACGCGGCCCTGGTCCTGCTCTCCGGACTCTCCGGCTCGGTGCTCGCCTATCTGCTCTCGCCGCAGAACCAGTTCTCGCTCGGCGCCTCCGGGATCGTGTTCGGACTGATCGGCGCCTGGGTCGTCCTCGCCCGCCGCCGGCGGCACGACATGCGCCCGGTCGTCCTCTTCGTGGCGCTGTCCCTGCTGCTGACCTTCACCCGGCCGGGGATCTCCTGGGAGGCCCACATCGGCGGCCTGGTCGGCGGTGCCCTGGTGACGTACGCGCTGGTGCACGCGCCCCGGTCCCGCCGGGCCCTCGTGCAGGGCACGGCCTGTGGACTGCTGTTCCTGATCGACCTGGGGATCGTGCTGGCCCGTTCGGCCGCGCTCACCTGAGCGCAACAGGCTGTGGACGAGCTGGAGGACAAGCTTTCCCCAGAGTTATCCACAGTGTGTGGCGGACTGTTCCCGTTCCGTGGAGAACGCACGCACCCCTCGCCTCTGACCTGGTGTTTCTCCAGGGAGGTGAGGGGTGCGTCGGGTTCTGTGGAGAGGATGCGCGGTCATACCGGCGTCAACCTCGCGCAAGTTATCCACAGATCTTCTTAAGTTATCCAGTGCTGTGCACAACGCTGTGGATAAACTGGGGGGAGAGCTTGACGGGTGACCGGTGGAGGTGCTGGACCGCCGCTACTTCCACTGTGTGGAGACGCCGAAACCGGCGGCGATGAACCCGAAGCCCACCACGATGTTCCAGTTCCTGATCGACTCGATCGGCATGGAACCGTCGGTGACGTAGAAGATGACGATCCACACCAGACCGATGGCGAACAGGGCCAGCATCACCGGCGCCACCCAGCTGCGGTTGGTCAGCTTGATGCTGGTGGCCTGCTTGGCGGGCGGAGGCGTGAAGTCGGCCTTCTTGCGGATACGTGACTTCGGCACGAGGGACTCTCCTGTCGATGCGCTGCGTGACCGCGCAGGGAACTGTGGCTGGCGCCGGGATGGGGCGAAGGAGGACGACTGCGTCCCCCGGGCGTCCGTTAGCGTAGTGGTTCCGCGGCACCGAAGGGGATCAGGGTACGTTGAGCAATTCCGCCGACTCTCCCGAAGGGCCGGGCCGCACCGCGAGGTGGCGCCCCGTCCGGCTGCTCACCCTTGCCGTTTTCGCCCTCGCCGGGCTGATCTTCGTCACCAGCTTCAACACCGCCCGGGGCACCAACCTCCGCACGGACACCTCCCTCCTCAAGCTCTCCGACCTCATCGAGGAGCGCAGCCACAAGAACGCGGGCCTGGACGAGACCACCGCCGCCCTCCGCTCCCGGGTCGACTCCCTCGCCGCCCGCGACGACGGCTCCACGCGCGCGGAGGACGAGAAGCTCGAAGCGCTCGAAACGGCCGCGGGCACCAACGAGGTCTCCGGCTCCGGCCTCACCGTCACCCTGGACGACGCCCCGCCGAACGCCCACGCGGCCCCCGGTTACCCGGAACCGCAGGCCAACGACCTCGTCATCCACCAGCAGGACCTCCAGGCCGTCGTGAACGCCCTCTGGCAGGGCGGCGCCGAGGGCATCCGGGTCATGGACCAGCGGCTCATCTCCACCAGCGCCGTGCGCTGCGTCGGCAACACGCTGATCCTCCAGGGCCGCGTCTACTCGCCGCCGTACCGGATCACCGCCGTGGGTGACCGGAAGAAGCTGGGCCGGGCGCTGGCCGACTCCCCGGCGGTCCAGAACTACCGGCTGTACGTCAAGGCGTACGGGCTCGGCTGGAAGGTGGACGAGCACGGGGCGGTGACCCTCCCCGGGTACGCGGGAACCGTGGACCTCCACCACGCGAAGCCGGTGGACTGACCGGCGGTCCGGCCGGTGGCCGTCCACAGGCTTCGGACAGCGATCCCCCCGTGCCTCCCCCGCCCCGTACTCTGGTCCCCGTAACGAACGGAAGGGACGGTCGACGTCATGTACGGCTGGATCTGGCGCCATCTGCCGGGCAACGCGTGGGTGCGGGCGCTGATTTCGATCACACTGGTCCTCGCGATCGTCTACGTCCTCTTCCAGTACGTGTTCCCCTGGGCGGAGCCGCTGCTTCCGTTCAACGATGTGACGGTGGACGGCCAGTGAGCGCGCGCATTCTCGTCGTCGACAACTACGACAGCTTCGTCTTCAACCTCGTCCAGTACCTCTACCAACTCGGCGCCGAATGCGAAGTGCTCCGCAACGACGAGGTCGAGCCGGGCCACGCCCAGGACGGCTTCGACGGCGTCCTCCTCTCGCCCGGGCCCGGCGCGCCCGAGCAGGCCGGGGTCTGCGTCGACATGGTCCGGCACTGCGCCGGCACCGGCGTGCCCGTCTTCGGCGTCTGCCTCGGCATGCAGTCGATGGCCGTGGCGTACGGCGGCGTCGTCGGCCGCGCGCCCGAGCTGCTGCACGGCAAGACCTCGCCCGTCACGCACGAGGGGCGGGGCGTCTTCGCGGGGCTGCCCTCGCCGTTCACCGCGACCCGTTACCACTCGCTGGCCGCCGAGCCCACCGCCCTCCCCGCCGAGCTGGAGGTCACCGCCCGGACCGGGGACGGCATCATCATGGGCCTCCGTCACCGCGAACTCCCCGTCGAAGGGGTTCAGTTCCACCCCGAGTCCGTCCTCACGGAGCACGGCCACCGCATGCTCGCCAACTGGCTGGAGGAGTGCGGGGACACGGAGGCGGTCGGCCGGTCGGCGGGGCTCGCACCGGTGGTGGGCAAGGCCGTCGCATGACGACGGGTTCGCCGTGGTTCAGGGACGAGCACGAGCCGGAACAACGGCCGGCACCCGAGGACGGGTACGCGCCCGCCGACCCGTACGCGACGGCCGACCCGTACGCCGCTTCCGGACCGCAGCCGGCCGCCGGCCCCTACCCCCCGGCCGATCCGTACTCCTCCGCGCCCGCGGACCCGTACGCACCGGCAGGTTCCCACGCGCAGGCCGAGCCGTACGCCCAGGCCGACCCGTACGCCCAGGCCGGCCACCACGAGCGGACCGACCCCTACGCCCACCCCGGTGGGCACGCCCGGCCCGGTTCCTACGCTCCGGCCGGCCCGTACGGACCGGCCGACGCGTACGGGGCACCCGGCCCGTACGCCCAGGCCGGTTCCTACGCGCCGGCCGACCCGTACCCGTACGAACAGTCCGGCGCCCGCGGGGCGACCCCTCAGGAGGCCCCCTACGGGCCTTCCCGCGGGGCCCGCGGCGCCGACGAGGAGCCCCCGGCGCACGACCCGGCCGGAACGATGGTCCTGGAGGCCGTCGAGGCCCCCCCGGAACCGGACTCCGGGCCGGTCGCCGAACAGCTTCCCGGCCCCGGCCGGGCCGAACGCCGCCGCGCCGCCAAGGGCGGCCGGGCCAAGGGCCGCCGGGGCGCGCCGACCGCCGCCGGGACGGGTGCCGCCGCGCGGCCGGCCGCGCCCCTCACCCGTACCGAGGCACGGCGGGCGGCCCGCGAGGCCAAGGACGGTGTCGGCGTCGTCGCCAGCCGGATCGTGGGAGAGCTCTTCATCACCCTCGGCGTCGTCATGCTGCTCTTCGTCACCTACCAGCTGTGGTGGACGAACGTCCTCGCCGGCCAGGAGACCGACCAGGTCAAGGAACGGATCGCGGACACCTGGTCCAAGGAGCGGAAGGACGAGAACAAGCCGGAGGCGTTCGAGCCCGGAGAGGGCTTCGCCATCATGTACATCCCCAAGCTGGACGTCGTCGTCCCCATCGCCGAGGGCATCGACAAGGCGAAGGTGCTCGACAAGGGCATGGTCGGCCACTACTCCGAGGGCCCGCTCAAAACGGCCATGCCCTCCGACAAGCAGGGCAACTTCGCCGTCGCCGGCCACCGCAACACGCACGGCGAGCCCTTCCGGTACGTCAACCGCCTGAAGCCCGGCGACCCGATCGTCGTCGAGACCCGGAACACGTACTACACCTACGAGATGGCGAGCATCCTGCCGCAGACCCCGCCCTCGAACGTGTCCGTGATCGAGCCCGTCCCGAAGGGATCCGGCTTCACCGGTCCCGGCCGGTACATCACCCTGACCACCTGCACGCCCGAATTCACCAGCACGTACCGCATGATCGTGTGGGGCAGGCTCGTCGAGGAGCGCCCGCGCAGCAAGGGGAAGCCGGAAGCGCTCGTAGGCTGAGCCCCCACACCTCCGGACGGGACGACAGGACGACCTAGTGGCACGCGCGCGCAACCGGATCGCCGGACTCATCAGCCTCTTCGGCGAACTCCTCATCACGGGGGGCCTGGTGCTCGGCCTCTTCGTCGTCTACTCGCTGTGGTGGACCAACGTCCTCGCCGACCGCGCCGCGGACAAGGACGGCGCCCAGGTCCGCGACCACTGGGCCGACGACGCTCCCGGCGCACTCGACACCCGGGACGGCATCGGCTTCCTGCACGTCCCGGCGATGGGCGGGGACGAGATCCTGGTGAAGCGGGGCACCGACCCGTCCGTCCTCAACAACGGCGTCGCCGGCTACTACACCGACCCGTTCCCGGCCGCCTTCCCGCAGGAGAAGCAGGGCAACTTCACGCTGGCCGCGCACCGGGACGGGCACGGCGCCAAGTTCCACAACATCCACAAGATGAAGACCGGCGACGCGATCGTCTTCGAGTCCAAGGACACCTGGTACGTCTACAAGGTCTACAAGACCCTCCCCGAGACCACGAAGTACAACGTGGACGTCCTCCGGCCCGTGCCGAAGGAGTCGGGCAAGAGCCGGCCGGGCCGCTACATCACGCTGACCACCTGCACGCCCATGTACACCTCGGACCGCCGGTACATCGTCTGGGGCGAACTGGAGCGCACGGAGAAGGTCGACCACGACCGCACGCCCCCGGCGGAGCTGCGCTGAGACGCACACCCCGCCCCGTACGCGGGAGGGCCCCGGCATCCGTCCTGGATGCCGGGGCCCTCCCGCGTACGGGACCGCCGGTCAGCCGAACCAGCCGCCGATGCCGTTGTCGCGACCGCTGTCGCCGTTTCCGTCGTCGCCGGGCCTGCCGCCGTCGGGGTTCCCGCCGCCCAGGGTGAAGAGGGTGACGGAGCTCCCGGTGTTGACCATCGAACCCGCCTGCGGATTCGAGTTGACCACGAGGGCGTCCTCCTTGTCCGACCCCTGCTGGGTGACGGACAGGCCCATGCCCTCGAGCTGCTGCTTGACGTCCTTGAACTTCTTGCCGCCGATGTCGGCCGGGATCTGGACCTGGACCTGCTGCGGGCCCTTGGAGACCTTGAGCCGGACCTCGGAGCCCTGGGCGACGGAGGTGTCGCCCTGCGGGGTCTGCTCCAGGACCTCGTCCTTGGGCTTGTCGGAGTCGACCTCCTCGGTGACCACGGTGAAGCCGAGCTGCTTCAGCTGCTCCTCGGCCTGCGCGCGCGGGTTGCCGACGACCCGGGGAACCGTGCTCAGCTTCTTCTTCGCGACGACGATGGTCACTTCGGAGTTCTTCTCGGCCTTGGTGTTGCCCTGGGGGTTCTGCCGCAGGACCGTGCCCGGCTCCTCGTCCGACTCCTCCTGCTCGACCTTGACCTTGAAGCCCTTGTTCTTCAGGCTCTCCTCGGCACGCGCCTGGGACTGCTCCTGGACGTCCGGGACCTCCTGGAGCGGAGCGCCCTCGGAGAGGAAGACCTGGATCGTGCCGTCGGCCTCCATCTGCGCGACGTTGTCCGCGACCGGGTTCTGGCGGCAGATGGTGTTCTTGGGCTGGTCGCACCGCTCGGTGCCGGCCTGCTGGACCTTCACCTTCGCGTTGATCGCGAGGTTCTCCGCGTTCGCCAGCGTCAGGCCGACCATCTGCGGGACCGTGACCCGCTGCGGACCTTCCTTCTTGCCTGTGAGCGACACACCGATGAAGATCGCTCCGATGAGCACCAGGACACCCGCGACGACCAGCAGGATCGTCGAGGTGTTCGACTTCTTCTGGCCGCCGCGGCGCCGGTCCGGGCGGTCGTCGTAGCCGTATCCGCCGTCGTTCGGATTGACCGGAGGCAGCATGGAGGTCTGGCCGGCCGGGTCGGTCTGGCGCAGGGCGGTGGTCGGCTGGTCCTCGGGCGGATAGCCGTACCCGCCGCCGTACGCGGGCGTTCCCGCCATGCCCATGGCGGCGACGGCCGCGACCGGCTGCCCGTCGAGGCACGCCTCGATGTCCGCGCGCATCTCGTCGGCGGACTGGTAGCGGTAGTCGGGGTCCTTGACCAGCGCCTTGAGGACGATGGCGTCCATCTCGGGCGTGATCTCGGGATCGAAGTTGCTCGGCGGCTGCGGCTCCTCGCGCACGTGCTGGTACGCGACCGCGACCGGGGAGTCACCGATGAACGGCGGGCGGACGGTGAGGAGTTCGTAGAGGAGGCAGCCGGTGGAGTACAGGTCGGAGCGGGCGTCGACCTGCTCACCCTTGGCCTGCTCCGGGGAGAGGTACTGGGCCGTCCCGATCACCGCGGCGGTCTGCGTCATGGTCATGCCCGCGTCGCCCATGGCGCGCGCGATGCCGAAGTCCATGACCTTGACCTGGCCGGTGCGCGTCAGCATGACGTTCGCCGGCTTGATGTCGCGGTGGACGATGCCGGCGCGGTGCGAGTACTCCAGCGCCTGGAGGATGCCGACCGTCATTTCGAGGGTGCGCTCGGGCAGCAGCTTGCGCCCGGAGTGCAGCAGCTCGCGCAGGGTCGATCCGTCGACGTACTCCATCACGATGTACGGGATGGAGACCCCGTCGACGTAGTCCTCCCCGGTGTCGTAGACCGCGACGATCGCCGGGTGGTTCAGCGAGGCGGCGGACTGTGCCTCACGGCGGAACCGGGCCTGGAAGGACGGGTCGCGGGCCAGGTCGGCCCGCAGCGTCTTCACGGCGACGGTGCGGCCGAGCCGGGTGTCCTGGGCGAGGTAGACCTCGGCCATGCCACCACGGCCGAGCACCGAGCCCAGCTCGTACCGGCCGCCGAGGCGACGCGGCTCTTCCATAGCTAATCCAGCCCTCTCCGTCTGTCCCGACCGCACCCATGGGTGGTCCGGCGGTGTGTGCTGTCCGCGCATACGCTACCGGCCCCGGGCAGGCGCTCTGCCCGGGGTCGGCAGCCGATACCCGACCGGTACCTGGCGCGCACCCGACCCGGGAATCAGCTCCGGGTCTTCAGGACCGCCTTCATGACGGCCTTCGCGATCGGGGCGGCCAGACCGCCACCGCTGATGTCCTCGCGGTCGGTGCCCTGGGAGTCCTCGACGATGACGGCCACCGCGACCGGGGAGCCCTCGGCGGTCTTCGCGTACGAGATGAACCAGGCGTAGGGACGCTTGGCGTTCTTCTCGCCGTGCTGGGCCGTACCCGTCTTGCCGCCGACCTTCACGCCGTCCATCTTCACGTCGGCGTTGCCGCCGGTGCCGCGGGTGACGACGTTCTCCATCATCTGCTGGAGCTTCTGGGCGGTCTCCTGCGAGACCGGACGGCTCAGCTCCTCGGGCTCGGTCTTCTTGATCACGTCGACGTTGGGGGCGCGCAGCTCGTCGATCATGTACGGCTTCATCAGCTTGCCGTCGTTGGCGATCGCCGCCGTGACCATCGCCATCTGGAGCGGGGTGGTCGCGGTGTTGAACTGGCCGATGGAGGAGAGCGCGTTGCCGCCGCGGTCGGCCTTCTTGTCGTAGACGGAGGCGGAGGCGCGGACCGGCGTGTACTGCTCGGCGTTGAAGCCGAACTTCTCGGCCATCTCGACCATCTTGTCGCGGCCGACGTCGTCGCCGAGCTTCGCGAAGACCGAGTTGCAGGAGATCTCCAGCGCCCTGTTCAGGCTGGCGTTCGCACACCCCTGGGCGTGGTTGACCATCTCCTTGGTGGAGAGGGGGATCTTCCAGCCCTCGGGGGTGTCGGTCGGCGCGTTGATGTCGCCGACCTTGCCGTTCTCGAGGGCGGCGGCGGCGGTCACGACCTTGAAGACGGAGCCGGGCGGGTAGATCTCGCGCAGCGCCCGGTTCTGCATGGGCTTGTTCTTGTCGTCCTTCAGCGCCACCCACGCCTTCTCGTCCGTGCGGGAGTAACCGGCGAAGGAGGAGGGGTCGTACGAGGGAGTGGACGCCATCGCGAGGATCTTGCCGGTCTTCGGCTCGATGGCGACGACCGCGCCGGTCTTCTTGCCGAGGCCCTCGAAGGCGGCCTTCTGCGCGGCGCCGCTCAGGGTGGTGACGACGTCGCCGCCCTTCTTCTTCTCGCCGGTGAACATGGAGAGCGTGCGGTCGAAGAACAGCCGGTCGTCGTTGCCGGTGAGGATGCCGTCCTCGATCTTCTCGATCTGGCTGGCGTCGTACGCCTGCGAGGCGTAGCCGGTGACCGGGGCCCACATGGGGCCGTCGACGTAGGTGCGCTTGAACTTGTAGTACTCGTCCTTGGAGTCGACGGAGCCGGTGATCGGCTTGCCGTCGACGATGATGTTGCCGCGCTCGTTGGCGTACCGCTCGATCCGGACGCGGGTGTTCTTGGCGTGCGAGTTCAGTTCGTCGGCACGGACGAACTGCACCCAGTTGTCCCGCACGAGCAGGGCGAGGACGAGGAGGCCGCAGAAGATCGCGACCCGTCGCAGCGGCTTGTTCACGGGCGGACCACCTGGGTCATCTCGGCGTCGGGGGACGGGGCGGGCGCGGGCGCGGGGCGGCGCGCGGTGTCGCTGATCCGGATCAGGATGCCGATCAGGGCCCAGTTGGCGATCACGGAGGAACCGCCGTACGCGAGGAACGGCATGGTCATGCCGGTGAGCGGAATGAGCCCCAGGACACCGCCGGCGACGACGAAGATCTGGAGTGCGAAAGCCCCGGAGAGGCCCATCGCGAGCAGCTTGCCGAAGGGATCACGGGCGGCGAGGGAGGTGCGGATGCCGCGCTCGACGATCAGCCCGTAGAGGAGCAGGAAGACCATCACACCCGTGAGGCCGAGTTCCTCGCCGACGGTCGCGAAGATGAAGTCGGAGTTGGCCGCGAAGCCGATGAGGTCGGAGTTGCCCTGGCCGAGACCGGTGCCGAGGATGCCGCCGGAACCGAAGGACATCAGCACCTGGGTCATCTGGTCACAGGCGTACGCCATGTTGGAGCCCGCGGGCGCCGTCTTCAGGCACTCGAAGGGGTCGAGCCAGGCTGCCACGCGGGACTGGACGTGGCTGGCGAAGGAACTCACGGCGACCGCGCCGCCCGCCGCCATCAACAGACCCATGACGATCCAGCTCGTCCGCTCGGTCGCCACGTACAGCATGATCACGAACATGCCGAAGAACAGCAGCGAGGTGCCGAGGTCGTTCTCGAAGACCAGGATGAGGAGGCTGACCGCCCAGATCGTCAGGATCGGGCCGAGGTCGCGGCCGCGCGGCAGGTAGAGCCCCATGAAGCGGCGGCTGGCCAGGGCCAGCGCGTCCCGCTTCACCATCAGGTAGCCGGAGAAGAACACCGCCAGGACCAGCTTGGCGAACTCGCCGGGCTGGATCGAGAAGCCGCCCACCCGGATCCAGATCTTGGCGCCGAAGCTGTCCGTGCCGAGGCCCGGCACGAGCGGCAGCAGCAGCAGGACGAGGGCGACCACCATGGAGATGTACGTGTAGCGCTGGAGGACCCGGTGGTCCTTGAGCAGCAGCAGCACGCCCACGAACATGGCGATGCCGATCGCGGAGTACATCATCTGGCTCGGGGCGTCCGGGCTGAAGCTCTTGTACAGCCGCATCGAGGTGGCGATCAGCCGCGGCGACTGGTCGAGCCGCCAGATCAGCACCAGGCCCATGCCGTTGAGCAGGGTGGCGAGGGGCAGCAGCAGCGGGTCGGCGTAGGGGGCCCACTTCCGCACCACCAGGTGCGCGACGCCCGCGAGGAGGGCGAGGCCGAGGCCGTACCCGAGCATGCCGGCCGGGACCTTGCCGTCGATGGCCAGACCCACGTTGAGGTACGCGAACACCGGGATGACGACGGCGAACGCGAGCAGCGCCAGCTCGGTGTTGCGGCGGCTCGGCGCCTCGATGGCGCCGATGGTGGTCGTGTTGGTGACAACGCTCATGGTGGTGACAGGCCCCCTACGGGTGCTTACTGCTTGCCGCAGTTCGAGGCCAGCTTCTGCTCCTCCCCGGTGAGGGTGGGACCGGGGGAGGGAGCGGCTGTGGTGGGCTTGGGGACGGGGGTGGCGGTGGCACCGGGCTTCGGGACCGGCGGCTTGCTCGCCAGGTCGGCCGCCTTCTCGGCGGCGGCGCGGCGCTGCTCGGTCTTCTTGCAGGCGGACGCCTGCAAGGAAAGCTCGGCGATCTTGGTCTCGGCCTTGCCGAGGCTGCCGCCCGCGATCGTGTCCTCGACCTGCTTCCGCTGGTAGGCGGGGAGGTACTTGAGTTCGATCTCGGGGTGGTCCTTCTCCAGCTTCGACAGCGAGACCCACGCCAGGTTCTGGCTGATCCCCTGGTACAGCGCCACGTGCTGGTCCTTGGAACCCACGAAGTACTGCGTCTGCGTCCAGCGCCAGCCGCCGTAGAGCCCACCGCCGACGACGGCGAGGGCCAGGACCAGGAAGAAGGAGCGCTTGAGCCACGTGCGGCCCTTGCGCGGCTTGACGAAGTCGTCGTCCGTGTACGACTCGAAGGAACCCTGGGGGGGCATCCCGCCGTAACCGTCTCCGTCGCCGCTGCCGGGCGGACCGAAGCCGCCGGCCGGGGGCTGCTGGTGCGGCGCGGGGCGGCCGAGCCCGGAGGCGCGGCCGGCCGGGGTCTGCATGGCCCCGCCGTCGTTCAGCTGGGTCTGGTTCTCGGCGACCGCGCCCACGATGACCGGGGTGTCGTGGAGGTGGCCGGCGAGCGTGTCACCGCCGTCGACGTCGAGGACGTCGGCGACGATCACCGTGATGTTGTCGGGTCCGCCGCCGCGCAGCGCGAGCTGGATCAGCTCCTGCACGGTCTCCTGCGGGCCCTGGTAGCTGGCGAGGGTGTCTTCGAGGGTCTGGTGCGAGACCACGCCGGAGAGACCGTCGGAGCAGATCAGGTAGCGGTCGCCGGCCCGGACCTCGCGGATGGAGAGATCGGGTTCGACGTGGTCGCCGCTGCCGAGCGCGCGCATGAGGAGCGAGCGCTGCGGGTGGGTGGTGGCCTCTTCCTCGGTGATCCGGCCCTCGTCCACGAGCCGCTGGACCCAGGTGTGGTCCTGGGTGATCTGGGTCAGCAGGCCGTCCCGGAGCAGGTAGGCGCGCGAGTCGCCGACGTGCACCAGGCCGAGCCGCCGGCCGGTCCACAGCAGGGCGGTGAGCGTGGTGCCCATGCCCTCCAGCTGCGGGTCCTCCTCGACCATCATCCTGAGCTGGTCGTTGGCGCGCTGCACCGCCGTACCGAGCGAGGTGAGGATGTCGGAGCCGGGGACGTCGTCGTCGAGCGTGACGAGGGTCGAGATCACCTCGGAGGAGGCGACCTCGCCGGCGGCCTGGCCGCCCATGCCGTCGGCGATGGCGAGCAGCCGGGGACCGGCGTAACCGGAGTCCTCGTTGCCCTCGCGGATCATGCCCTTGTGCGAGCCCGCGGCGAATCGCAGGGACAGTGTCATGCGCACCTGCCCTGTCGCCGCTGCATCGGGGTACAGCCGGTCTCGACCCACACTGCCCACCCTCCGGTCGCTCCGGTCGCTTCAGTCGCTCCGGTCGGGAGCGCGGCACGTCCCACACCGGGGGCCGTCCCGGCCCGCTCGCTCCGCTCGCGCCTCTTCATGATGCAGCCACTACTTCCGCAGCTCGATGACGGTCTTGCCGATGCGGATCGGCGCGCCCAGCGGAACCGGCGTGGCGGTGGTGAGACGGGTCCGGTCGAGGTACGTCCCGTTGGTGGACCCGAGGTCCTCGACGATCCACTGGCCGTCCCGGTCGGGGTAGATCCGGGCGTGTCGGCTGGAGGCGTAGTCGTCGTCCAGGACGATCGTCGAATCGTGCGCCCGGCCCAGCGTGATCGTCTGGCCCTGGAGCGCGACGGTCGTGCCGGTGAGCGTGCCCTCGGAGACGACCAGCTTGGTCGGGGCACCGCGGCGCTGGCGACCGCCCGGCGCGGTCTGCTGCCCGCGCTGCTGCGGAGGCGCGGCGTTCTGGCGTGCGGCCTGCTGGGGCCGTGTTTCCTGGCGTCGCGAACCGCGCTGGGTCACCCGCGTACCGAAGAGGTCGCTGCGGATGACCTGCACGGCCACGATGACGAACAGCCACAGAACGGCCAGGAAACCCAACCGCATGACCGTAAGGGTCAGCTCTGACATTGCCCCCGCTTCACCCTTCGGCTTGCCGGTAAACGATGGTGGTACTGCCCACGACGATCCGCGAGCCGTCGCGGAGCGTAGCGCGGGTGGTGTGCTGCCCGTCCACCACGATGCCGTTGGTGGACCCGAGATCCTGGATCGTCGAGGGCGTTCCGGTCCGGATCTCGCAGTGCCGGCGGGACACGCCGGGATCGTCGATCCTCACGTCCGCGTCGGTGCTGCGGCCGAGGACCAGGGTCGGGCGGGAGATCTGGTGGCGGGTGCCGTTGATCTCGATCCAGTGGCGCGTCTGCGAGCCCGCGCCGGCATGGGTTCCGGGGCCGGGGACGGCCCCGGGGCGACCGCCGGACGGCGGCCGGTGGCCGGGAGCGCCGGGAGGCGGCGAGGCCGGCATGGGCGGAGCACCGGCCGGGGGGTACCCGTAGCCGTCACGGCCCTGCTGCCCGCTGGGCGGCTGGGGCTGCGACGTGCTCGACGCCAGGGTGCGGCTGCGGACGCGGTAGAGGCCGGTGTCGAGGTCCTCGGCCTTCTCCAGATGGACCTTGATCGGCCCCATGAAGGTGTACCGCTGCTGCTTCGCGTACTCCCTGACCAGGCCGGCGAGCTCGTCGCCGAGCTGCCCGGAGTAGGGGCTGAGACGCTCGTAGTCGGGCGTGCTCAGCTCCACGATGAAGTCGTTGGGGACGACCGTCCGCTCGCGGTTCCAGATCGTCGCGTTGTTGTCGCACTCGCGCTGGAGCGCGCCGGCGATCTCGACGGGCTGGACCTCGGACTTGAAGACCTTGGCGAAGGTGCCGTTGACCAGACCTTCGAGACGCTGCTCGAAACGCTTCAGGACTCCCATGGGGCACCTCCTCCGTCGTTGTCGTCCTGGTACTGCTCACTGATCGTATCCACGCGTCGGGAAATCGGCTGGTTCCCCTTCTCTGCCCTGTGGACGAGTGTCACCTCTCACAGGTTGCCCCACGGGATCGTAGAGGCGGCCTGTGGACAGTGTCCCGCACCCGGCCGCGGAAGCGCGGGTTCGGTCCGGGGTCCGGGCGGTCCGTCCCCGTTCCTCCCGCTCTCTCCCTCTCCGCCTTCCGTTCCTCCCGCTCTCCTTCCCTCCCCTTCTTCCCTTCTCCCCTGCTGCGGCCCTCTCCTTTCCCCTCTTTCCCCTGCCCCCCGCTCCCACCTTCTCCCGCTCCCCGCTCCTACCTGTTTCCCGCTCTCCGCTCTCGCCCGTTTCCCGCTCCTGCTGCCTGCTTCCCCTCCTCTTCGGCGCTCCTCCGCCGCGCCCTACCCCCGACCGCCCTTCTGTCACTCCCTGACCCTGGTCTCCACGAGCGGTGCCGAAACAACGGATGTGAATCCAAGGCTGGCGACGTGCTAATCTTCTGATGTCGCCAGGCGCTCGCACCGCAAGTGAGAGAGCCCGGAGCACACCCAATGCGCGGGTGGCGGAATAGGCAGACGCGCTGGATTCAGGTTCCAGTGCCCGAAAGGGCGTGGGGGTTCAACTCCCCCCTCGCGCACCAGGAGCATCGCTCCAGCAGTACACAGGAGAAGGTCGGCACCGTAGGACGGTGCCGACCTTCTCTGCTTTTTCGGTTCCGGGTGCGGCCCGAGACCGTACGGCGTCCGCCCTCCGCCCGCCTTCCGGTGTGAGGTACTCCACAGAGAACGCGCCCTCCTCCGGCGGCAGTTCGGAGAGAGGGACGGACGGCTCGCCGGAGCCCCCGCGGCGAGGGGCGCGACCTTCGTCGTGGACGGGCGAGACGAAAGAGGGAAGGCCGGGGGCGGGGGCCGTACCTAGGGTGCGAGCGTGGACGCCATGTCGAAGTCGGGAAGCCGGAGCGCGTACGGGATCGGTGCCGTACTCGCCGCGGGGTGGGCCTGGTTCGCCGTGCCCGGGCAGTGGTCGGGGCGCAGGACCACCGGAGAAGTGGCCCTCGCCGTGGTCGTGGGGCTGCTGGGCGCGGGGACCGAGGAACTGCTGGGCGGTGAGGGGTGGCGGCTCGCCGGGGTCGCCGTCGGCGCCGCCGTGCTGTCGTTGCTGCGGCGCCGGCTGCCCGTGAGCGTGCTCGTCCTGACGGCGGCCCTCGCCCCCTTCGTTGCCGGGTTCGGGCCGTTGCTGCTCGTGGTCGGCTGGTCGGCCGGGCGGTACGTCGAGGGGGCCGGCCGGGCGCTGGCGGCGTTCATCGCCGCCTACGTCCTCGACGTCGGGGGAACGCTCCTGGAGACCTGGGACCAGCAGCGTCTGCTCACGGTCGCCTTCATGGGGACGCTCTACTACCTGGCGACCACCCTGGCCCCCGGGCTCGCCCACCGCTACTGGACCCAGCGGCGGACCCTGCTGCACGCGCTCCAGGAGCGCAACGCCCAACTGCTGCGCGAGCGGGCCATGGTGGTCTGGCAGGCGCGGCTGCGGGAGCGGCAGCGGATCGCCCAGGACATGCACGACAGCCTCGGGCACCAGTTGGCACTGATCGCCGTGCACACGGGCGCCCTGGAGGTGGACCGGGAGCTGGGTGAGCGCCAGCGCGAAGTGGTCGGCGTCCTGCGGAACGCGTCGGTGACGGCGATGCACGAGCTGCGGGAGGTCGTCGGGATACTCCGCGACGGGACCGCGGCGGCGGGCGGGCCCACCGCGGTGCCCGGGCGGGCCGGGGACGAGGCGGGGCGGGCGGCCCGGGGCATCGCCGGCATCGAGGGACTCGTGGCGGCGGCCCGGGCGGCGGGGACCGAGGTCGCGCTGCGACGGACGGGGGAGGAGCGGTCGCTCGCACCGGCGGCCGACCACGCCGCGTACAGGATCGTGCAGGAAGCTCTGACCAACGCCTACAAGTACGCGCCGGGGTCGCCGATCGGCGTCGAGCTGCGGTACGAGCCGGACACCTTCGTGGTGGAGGTCGTCAACGGGGAGCCGGTGGACGGCCCCGCGCAGGACGTGGTGAGCGGCGGGCAGGGGCTGACCGGACTCGTCGAGCGGGCCCGCCTGGTGGGCGGCATGTGCCACGCGGGCCCCGCCGACGGCGGCGGATTCCGGGTGGCCGGGATGCTGCCGTACGGGACGGCACCGGTCGCGGAGGCAGTGCCTTTGGTCGATGCGGCCGACGACTTCCGGCAGCAGACCACGAAGCCGCTGGCGGGGGATGGTCGTCCGGTCGTGGCCGGACCGGCCGACTGGACCTTCACGGAGCGGGAGCTGGCGATGGCGATGCGCGGGGGCGGGCGCAGGAGTACGGGCGGGACGATCGCGCTCGGTTGCGGGATCGCGTTCGCGGCGATCGTCCTGCTCGTGGTGGCGGGCGGCTTCGTCCTCTACTTCCTGGTGGGTTCGCTGAAGGACGGGATGATCGATCCCGCCGAGTACGAAGCGGTGCGGGTCGGAGCGGACGAGCGGGAGGTCCGGGATCGGCTGCCGTCGGGCGAGACGATAGCCACGGCGGGCCTGGGGGATTCGGGGCCCGCGCGGCCGCAGGGGGCCGACTGCCTGGTGCTGATGTCCTCGGAACTGGGGGAGAGCTTCGACGAGGAGCCCGTTTTCCGGTTCTGCTTCAGGGACGGCAAGCTGATCGAGAAGAAGTCGTACACGGTCGAGCAGAGGTAGCGCCGGCCGTTCGTACCGGAGCCGTGGGGGAGTAGCTGTGGCAGGGCAGCCCATCAGGGTCGTGATCGCCGACGACGAACCGCTGATCAGGGCCGGGATTCGCATGATCCTCACCTCCGACCCGGAGATCGAGGTCGTCGGGGAGGCGGCCGACGGACGGGCCGCGGTGGAGGCGGCGCGGGCGCACGCCGCCGACGTGGTGCTGCTCGACATCCAGATGCCGGTCCTCGACGGCCTCTCGGCACTTCCGGAACTGCGGCGGGCGGTGCCCGCGGCCCGGGTCGTCGTCCTGACGACCTTCGGCGAGCGGGAGAACGTGCTGCGGGCGCTCGAACACGGAGGCGCGGGTTTCCTGCTCAAGGACACGGCGCCGGCGGAACTGATCGCAGCGGTGCGGGCGGCCGCGGCGGGAGACGCGTACCTGTCCCCGGCGGCGACCCGCCATGTGGTCGAGCGACTCGCCACGGGACGGGAGGCGGCCCGCGCCGAAGAGGCGCGGGGACGGGTGGCGGCGTTGAGCGACAAGGAGCGGGATGTCCTCGCGCTGCTCGGGGAAGGGCTCTCCAACGCGGACGCGGGGAAGCGGCTGCACATGAGCGAGGGCACGGTGAAGACGTACGTGAGCCGCATCCTGGCCAAACTGGACTGCGAGAACCGGGTCCAGGCGGCCCTGCTGGCCCGGGACGCGGGACTGTAGGGAGCCCGGAGACCGGGCGGCGTCCGGGGCGGGCTCTTCAGTGTGAGGGGTGACCCGGGGGACGGCTCGTTCCGGTGTCGCTGTGACCGGCGCCGTCGCGGTCGGGGCCGCTGTGATCGGTGCCGTTGTAACGGAGCAGGTACGTGGCGAAGCGGGCCAGGTCCTCGGCCGACCAGTCGCTGAGTCGTTCCTGATAGGCGGCGTGGCGGTTCGTCCGGGCCGAGGAGAGGATCTCCGCGCCAGCCTCCGTGGCGTGGAGGACCTGTACGCGGTGGTCGTCGGGGGCGGGACGGCGCTCGACGAGGCCCAGCTTCTCCAGACCGGCGACCTGGCGGCTGACCGTCGACTTGTCCAGCAGGTAGTGGGCCGCGAGATCGGTGGCGCGGCAGCCGCGCCGCTCCTCGATGTGGGCGAGGAGCGTGTAGGAGACGAGCGGAATCTCGGGGTGGATCCGGGCCGCGGCGGCGCGGGCCCGGCGGGCGAAGGCCGTCAGTTCCCGCTGAATGACGTCCAGGGACGCTTCGCGGGGTGGTTGCGCGCCGCCGGTCATGGGGGCTCCCTCGTCGTCGTGCGGGCTCCGTTCGCCCACTGCGGCCTTTCAGTTGTATAGTACAACGGTTCTCTAGTTGTAAAAGCCAACCATGGAGGTCTCGGTGTCCTCAGGACCGAACACCAAGGGTGCGTTGAAGCACGTCCTCGGACATCTGCTCACCCCCCTGCTGATGTGCATCGGCATGGGTCTCGCCTACCTCGGCGCCTTCCACTCCCCCGAGCCCCACGACCTGCGCGTCGACGTCGTCGGCTCCGGCCCCACCACCCAGGTCCTCGCCCAGACCCTCCAGGACAAGGGAGCGGGCGCCCTCGACGTCCGCACCGTCGCCGACCGGGAGAGCGCCGTCACCGCGCTGCGCGAGCAGCACAGCTTCGGCGCCTACCTCCCCGGCGAGAAGCCCGAACTCCTCGTCGCCTCCGGCTCCTCCGACACCAGCGCCATGGCGGTCGAGAAGGTGTTCACCAAGGTCGCCGCCGCGCAGGACGCGCCCCTGAAGGTCACCGACGTCGCCCCCACCGCCTCCGGCGACCCCACCGGCCAGGGGGTCTTCTTCCTCCTCGTCGCCCTCAGCATCGGCGCGTACGCCTCGGTCGCCGTCATCGGCGGCGCCGGAGCCGCCCTGCCCATGCGGATCAGGGCCCTCCTCGCCGCCGGGATGTCCCTCGTCGTCAGCCTGATCGGCACCGTCTTCGCCGGACCGGTCTTCCACCTGGTCGACCGGGGACTCGGCGGGGTGTGGGCGATGTCCTGGCTGTACGCGGCGGGCATCCTGATGGTCGGCATCGGCCTGCACACCTTCCTGCGCCGCTGGACCACGCTCGGTGTGATGGTGCTCTTCGTCATGCTCAACTTCACGAGCTCCGGCGGCATCTACCGGCCCGAGCTCCAGCCCGGCTTCTTCGGCGCCCTGCACGCCTTCTGGAACGGCGCCGGCTTCGTCGAGGGCGTGCGTTCCCACGTGTACTTCGGCGGCCACGCGCTCGGCGGGAACATCCTCGTCCTCGCCCTCTGGCTCCTCGCCGGTGTCGCTCTCGTCGTCCTCGCCGGTCTCACGGAGTCCCGTCGGGCGAAGGAAGCCGCCGGGGCGCCGACCGCCGGACACGCGGAGAAGACCGGGGCCGGGACCACGGCCGGGACCGGCTCCGACGAGGAGGCCGAGGAGGAGATGGAGGAGGCCGTCGCGGTCTGAGGACTTGTCCACAGGGGCTGTCCACAGGGGAGGCGGCCGGCCGGTCGCGGGGGTAGCGTCGGGCCGAACGATGGTGGACATCGCATCGGGGGAGGACGTCCCATGGACGTGATCAGGACCGTCGTGCCGGAACAACGGGGTACGGACGGAGCACCGTACGGGACGACGGGCAGGCCGTCGTACGGGATGCCCGGCGAGGAGCGCATCCCGTACGTGCCGGGGTTCGCGCGCCGACCGGTCGCGGGGACCGAGGTCTCTCCCGGGGCGCGGGGCAGGAAACTGCGCGAGCGGGTGCCCCGCTCCTCGCACGACCGGCAGGGCCTTCCCGCCGGCCGTCCGGACGCCGTACGCGCTGTCGAGGAGTCGAACCTCGGCCGGGTCCCGGAACTGACGCCGATACGGGTGGGCAGGATGGCGGCGAGCCCCTTCGCCTTCCTGCGCGGATCCGCCGGGCTGATGGCCCAGGACCTCGTCGGAACCCCGGTCACCGGGATCGCGGCCCAGATATGCGGCGACGCGCACGCGGCCAACTTCGGTCTCTACGGGGACGTCCGCGGCCGGCTCGTCATGGACCTCAACGACTTCGACGAGACCGTCGTCGGCCCCTGGGAATGGGACCTCAAGCGGCTCGCCACCTCCCTCGTCCTCGCCGGCCGGGAAACCGGCGCGAGCGAGGAGGACTGCCGGGCCGCCGCCTTCGACACCGTCGGCGCCTACCGGCGCACCATGCGCCTGCTCGCCCGGCTTCCCGCCCACGACGCCTGGAACGCGATCGCCGACGAGGAACTCGTCTCCCACGCCGACGCCCACGACCTCGTCGGCACCCTGGAGAAGGTCTCCGCCAAGGCGCGCAACAACACCAGCGCCCGGTTCGCCGCCCGGTCGACGGAGGCCGTGGCGGACGCCGAGGGAGGCGGCCGCAGGTTCGTCGACGCTCCCCCGGTGCTGCGCCGCGTCCCGGACGCAGAGGCGGCCCGGGTCACCGCGTCCCTCGGGCCGTACCTGGAGACCGTGTCCGAGGACCGGCTGCCGCTCCTCGCGCGGTACGCCGTCCACGACGTGGCCTTCCGGGTCGTCGGGACCGGCAGCGTCGGCACCCGCTCCTACGTCGTGCTGCTCCTGGACCACCGGGGCGAGCCGTTGGTGCTCCAGGTGAAGGAGGCCCGCCCCTCGGCCCTGCTGCCCCACCTGCCGGCCGCGGGCTTCACGGCGCAGGACGCGGACCACGAGGGGAGGCGCGTGGTGCTCGGGCAGAAGCGGATGCAGGTCGTCAGCGACCATCTGCTCGGCTGGACCTCGGTCGAAGGGCGCCCGTTCCAGGTGCGGCAGTTCCGCAACCGCAAGGGCAGCGTCGACCCCGCCGCGCTCACCACCGGCGGGATCGACGACTACGGGCGGATGACCGGGGCCCTGCTCGCCCGCGCCCACGCCCACAGCGCCGACCCCCGCCTGATATCCGGCTACTGCGGCAAGAACGAGGAGCTGGACGAGGCCGTCGCCTCCTTCGCCGTCCGGTACGCGGACCGCACCACCGCCGACCACGCCGACCTGCTCTCCGCCGTCCGTTCCGGTCGGGTGGCGGCCGAGCTCGGCGTCTGACTTCCGGCCGGGAGCGGCGCATCGCCCCCTTACGCTGGGAGGGTGACGACCCGGAACGAGGACAGCGACGTGGACCAGGGCCAGGACGGCGTCGAGAACGCGGCCGGCGGCCCGGCCGACGCACAGCCGCACACGGAGACGGATGCCGGTCCCGTCCCGCGGGAGGGGGCCGGCGAGGCTGCCGAAGCCGGTACCGCCACCGGCACCGTTGATGGAGCCGGAGCCGGAGCCGGAGCCGGAGCCGGAGCCGGAGCCGAGGCCGACGAGCGGCCCGAGGCGCGGCTCGAACGTGCCGTGCGGGTGGCCGAGCAGGCGCTGATCGAGTTCGAGATCGCCGTCGAGACCTTCCGGGTCGAGGTGGAGAACTTCTCCCGGCTGCACCACCAGAAGCTCGGTCCGATGTACGCGCGGCTCGACGAGCTGGAAGCGCTGATCGCCGAGGCCCGGGCGGCCCGCACCGGTGACGCGGAGGACCTGCGACGGGCGAGGGAGGCGCGGGCGGCGGTCCTGCCGATGCCCGGGGTGGAGGAACTGTTCCACGACTGGGCCGACACCGACGGCCTCTCCCCCGAGGCGGCGGCGATGCTCACCGGCCGTCCGGTGCAGCCGCCGAAGCGGGTCCGGCCCGGCGAGGAGGCCCGCAGGCTCTACCGCGAGCTGGCCCGCAAGGCCCATCCCGACCTGGCCCGCGAGGAGGACGAGCGGAAGCGGCGCGAGGAGTTCATCACGCGGGTGAACGCCGCCTACGCCCGCGGGGACGAGGCGCTGCTGCGGGAGCTGTCCGCCGAGTGGGAGGCCGGCCCGGCGCCGGCCGAGGAGCGGCTCAGCGAGAGCGAGGAGCTCTACGCCCGTCTGGAGTGGCTGGCGGAGCGCAAGGACATGCTGTCGGCGCTGGCGCGCGAGCTGGAGGAGAGCGCGATCGGCGCGATGCTGCGGATGGCGCCGGACGACCCGGACCGGCTCCTGGAGGAGATCGCGGAGCAGCTGCTCGCACAGGTCTCCGAGCGGGAGAACGAGCTGTCCGGGCTCGTGCAGTAGGTTTTTCCGTGAGTCCGGGTGCCTCCCGGCGGTTCCGACGAGAGAAGGTCAGTCCCATGAACGTCTCCCCGCTGCCCTCGGTGGACGTGGCATCCGTGCCCGCCGATGCCCTGGTGCTGGACGTCAGGGAGGACAACGAGTGGGCCGCCGGTCACGTCGAGGGCGCGGTGCACGTGCCGATGAGCGACTTCGTGGCCCGTTTCGGCGAGGTCACGGAGGTCCTGTCCGAGCGCGGCCGGGCCTATGTGATGTGCCGGGTCGGCGGCCGGTCGGCGCAGGTCACGCAGTACCTGGTCCAGCAGGGCTTCGACGCGGTGAACATCGACGGCGGGATGCTCGCCTGGGACGGAGCCGGGCGCCCGATGGTGACCGAGAACGGCAGCCCGGCCTTCGTCCTCTGATCTTCCCCCGGAGGCCCGGCCCCCCGTGCGAGGGGCCGGAGCGCTGTTCGACAGCGCGGGCACGGGCACGGGCACCGGCACCCCGGCCCCCGTGCGGGGGCCGGGGCGAACGGTCGTGGACTTTTCCGGCGGGTGGAGCCGTCAGCGGTCGAAGTCCAGCTCCACCCCGGCGGTGACGGGCCGGGACTGGCAGGCCAGGACGTATCCGGCGTCGGTCTCCTCCGGCTCCAGCGCGAAGTTGCGATCCATCCGCACCTCCCCGTCGACGACGAAGGCGCGGCAGGTGCCGCACACCCCGCCCTTGCAGGCGTAAGGGGCGTCCGCGCGGGCCCGGAGCACGGTGTCGAGAAGCGTCTCTCCCCGTTCCACCGGCCAGGTGCCGGAACGGCCGTGCAGGGTCGCGGTCAGGGTGGCGTGCGCGGGGGCGTCGGCCGCCGGGGCCACCACGGTCGCCGAGCCGTCGTCCACGTGGAAGATCTCCTGGTGGACCCGGCCGCGATCGACCCCCAGGTCGCGCAGCGCCCGCTCGGCGCTCCGCACCAGCCCGAACGGACCGCAGAGGAACCAGCCGTCGACGTCGCCGACCGGCAGCAGCGCGGGCAGCAGCGCGGTGAGCCGGTCCCGGTCGAGCCGCCCGGACGGCAGCCCCGCCTGCTGCTCCTCCCGGGAGAGCACGGTGACCAGCTGGAACCGGTCGGGGTAACGGTCCTTGAGGTCGGCCACCTCGTCCAGGAACATCGTGGACGCGGCGGTGCGGTCGCTCCGGACCAGACAGAACCGGGCCTCCGGCTCACGGGCGAGCAGGGTGGCCGCCATCGACAGGACCGGAGTGATGCCGCTGCCGCCGACGACGGCCGCGAAGCGGCCGGGACGCGGGGCGAGCGTGAAACGGCCCCGGGGCTCCATGACGTCGACCAGGTGCCCGACGGCCAGCTCCTTGAGCGCGTAGGTCGAGAACGCGCCGCCGTCCACGAGCCGGATGCCGACGCGCAGGACGGGAGGCTCACCGGTCGGGGCGGCCGGGGCGCAGATCGAGTACGTGCGCCGGACCTCCTCGCCCCGCTCTCCGGCGCGCCGCAGGGCGAGGTGCTGGCCGGGCACGTGCCGGTACGCCTCCTGGAGGTCGGGCGGAACCTCGAAGGTGACGGCCACCGAGTCGTCCGTGAGCCGCTCGACCCCGCTCACCCTGAGCGGGTGGAATCCGGCCCGCCCGGCCCCTGAGGTCACCATCTACAACTCCTTGAAGTGGTCGAACGGCTCGCGACAGGCGGTACAGCGGCGCAGCGCCTTGCACGCGGTGGAGGAGAAACGGCTCAGCAGTTCGGTCTCGGTGGAGCCGCAGTGGGGGCAGCGGATCGCCAGGGTCAGGGGCACGGGCCCGCCGGAAGGGCCCTGCGGACGGGGTGGGGCGATGCCGAACTCGGTGAGCTTGCGCCGTCCCTCCTCGCTGATGTCGTCGGTGGACCAGGCGGGGGCGAGGACGGTGACGACGGAGACCTCCGGGACCCCGTGCTCGTGGAGCGCGCGCTCGATGTCCGAGGACATGGCCTCGATCGCCGGGCAGCCCGTGTAGGTCGGGGTGAGGGTGACCTCGACCCGGCCGGGGCCGGTCACGTGAACGCCCCGCACGACGCCCAGCT
Organism: Streptomyces sp. NPDC041191; assembly: GCF_055591945.1. NCBI lineage: Bacteria > Bacillati > Actinomycetota > Actinomycetes > Kitasatosporales > Streptomycetaceae > Streptomyces > Streptomyces sp. NPDC041191. Next base: position 281,367 of record NZ_JBVIZC010000011.1, read on the forward strand.
CCTCCAGGGTGAGGACGGGGAGCTCCGGGTCGGGGACGGCGCCGGCGACCCGGCTCAGCTCCTCCTCCAGGGGCGTCCTGGTCACCACGACGCCCCCGGGTGGCTGCGGTGCAGGTGCTGCATCTCGGCGAGCATCCGCCCGAAGGACTCCGTGTGCAGGCCCTGCCGGCCCGCGCCCGCGCTCCAGGCACCGGTGCGCGGCCCGGTGGGAACGTCGAGCGTGGCCCGTCCGAGGACGCCCGTCACCGACTCCAGCCAGGCGCTCTCCAGCTCTGCGGTGTCCACGTCGAGCCCTTCGACGGGCTGGAACAGTTCGCCCGTGTACCGCCACAGGGCGTCGCAGGCGCGTCGCATCCGCTCGTGGCTCTCGGCGGTGCCGTCGCCGAGGCGCAGCGTCCACTGTTCGGCGTGGTCCTGGTGGTAGGCGACCTCCTTGACGGCCTTGCCCGCGAGACCGGCGAAGGGGCCGTCGCCGGAGGCCAGCCGGCCGTACAGGAGACGCTGGTAGGTCGAGAAGTACAGCTGCCGGGCGATGGTGTGGGCGAAGTCCCCGTTCGGCTGCTCGACGAGCTGGACGTTCCGGAAGGAGCGCTCCTCCCGGAGGTAGGCCAGCTCGTCCTCGTCGCCGACGAGGGAGAGCAGGACGCGGGCCTGGCCGAGCAGGTCGAGCGCGATGTTGGCCAGGGCGACCTCCTCCTCCAGGACGGGGGCGGAACCGGCCCACTCGCCCAGGCGGTGGGAGAGGACGAGGGCGTCGTCCCCGAGGGCGAGTGCCGCGCCGACGGGCACGGCGGCGGCGCCCTCCCGGTTGTCGGTGCCCTCCCGGCTGTCGGCACCTTCCCGGGCGGGGGTGCCCTCCCGGATGTCGGGGGTGCTCACAGGTGCTTCACCCCCTCCGGGATCTCGTAGAACGTCGGGTGGCGATAGGGCTTGTCCGCCGCCGGGTCGAAGAAGGGGTCCTTCTCGTCGGGCGAGGAGGCGGTGATCGCCGCGGAGGGGACGACCCAGAGGGAGACGCCCTCGCTCCTGCGGGTGTACAGGTCCCGGGCGTTGCGCAGGGCCATCTCCGCGTCGGGCGCGTGGAGACTGCCCGCATGGGTGTGGGACAGTCCGCGGCGGGAGCGCACGAACACCTCCCACAGCGGCCAACCGTCGCTCGTCATCCCTGTGCCTCCCGGTGCTTCCCGTGGTGCTTCTGCGCGTGGGCCGCCGCCGCTTCCCTGACCCAGGCGCCGTCCTCGTGGGCCCGGCGCCGCCTGCTCAGCCGCTGGTCGTTGCAGGGGCCGTTCCCCTTGAGGACGTCCCAGAACTCGGTCCAGTCGATCGGGCCGAAGTCGTAGTGCCCGCGCTCCTCGTTCCACCGCAGGTCGGGGTCGGGGAGGGTGAGGCCGAGCGCCTCGGCCTGCGGGACGGCGATGTCCACGAAGCGCTGCCGCAGTTCGTCGTTGGTGTGGCGCTTGATCTTCCAGGCCATCGCCCTGGCCGTGTGGGTCGACTCGTCGTCCGGCGGGCCGAACATCATCAGCGAGGGCCACCACCAGCGGTTCACCGCGTCCTGCGCCATGGCGTGCTGGGCCTCGGTGCCGTTCGACAGGGCGAGCAGCGCCTCGTACCCCTGGCGCTGGTGGAAGGACTCCTCCTTGCAGACCCGGACCATCGCGCGGGCGTAGGGGCCGTAGGAGCAGCGGCACAGGGGGACCTGGTTGGTGATCGCGGCGCCGTCCACCAGCCAGCCGATCGCGCCTACGTCGGCCCAGGTCAGCGTGGGGTAGTTGAAGATCGAGGAGTACTTCTGGCGGCCGGTGTGGAGCTTGTCGAGCAGCTCGTCACGGCTGGTGCCGAGGGTCTCCGCCGCGCTGTACAGGTACAGGCCGTGCCCCGCCTCGTCCTGCACCTTGGCCATCAGGATCGCCTTGCGCCGCAGCGAGGGGGCCCGGGTGATCCAGTTCGCCTCGGGCTGCATGCCGATGATCTCGGAGTGGGCGTGCTGGGCGATCTGGCGGACGAGCGAGGCGCGGTAGGCGTCGGGCATCCAGTCGCGCGGTTCGATGCGCTCGTCGGCGGCGACGGCGGCGTCGAACACGGCCTCGCGGGCGGCCTGCTCCACCGCCCCGGCCTCGCCCGTGGCGCCGGGTGCGGTCGTGCCACCTGCCGTCCCTGCCGTCATTGCGGTCATCGGACCCCCTACCGACCGATCGTTCGGTTGAATGACTCCAATGGTGAGTCGGCGGCCCGTATGGTGTCAACCCTGGGGATGACCGGGGCGGGCCGATCGGGATCGGGGCGGGATGGACGCGTACGTCGAGAAGGAGACGTCCGGGACGGACGACGACGACCGCCACCCGTCCCCGGCGGACCCGCTGCCCGCGCCCCCGGGCCCCCCGGCCGCCCCTCCGCACGCGCCGTCCCCCGTGGACGCCGCTCCGGCGGCCGGGACCGGCATCACGGCCCTGTCCCTGCCCTACCAGGTGGTCGTCGCGGTCGCGCTCGCCGTCACCGGGGTGTTCGCCTGCGTCCACCTGGCAATGGTCTTCCTGCACGTGGCGCCGTCCAACACGCTGACCAAGCGGCACGGCCAGGCCGTGGACGACTGGATCTACCCCGAGTTCGAACAGAACTGGAAGCTCTTCGCGCCCAACCCGCTCCAGCAGAACGTCTCGGTCGAGGTCCGCGCCGAGGTCGCCACCGCCGGCGGCGGCCACCGGACCACCGGCTGGATCGACCTCACCGCCGGGGACGTCGGGGCGGTCCTCCACCACCCGATGCCCAGCCACGTCCAGCAGAACCTGCTCCGCAGGGCCGTGGACTTCTACTTCACCTCGCACTCCGACGACCTCCGTCCCAGCGGGTCGCGCGGTCACCTCTCGGAGGAGTACATGCGCCGGATCGTGATGCTCCGGCTCGGCGACCTGCCCTCCCTCGACGGCGCCGACGTGCGGCGCGTCCAGCTCCGTACCGTGACCCGGCCCGTCGCCGGCCCCGCGTGGAACCCCGAGAACCCCGAGAGCACGGAGAGCGCCGTGCGGCCGGAGCCCTCTCCCTCCTACCGCCCCCTCCCGTGGTGGCGGATCACCGACGCCGACCGGCCCGCCGGGAGCGGCCGGAACCGCGCGGAGACCACCCGATGACCCTCCCGAACCCGGCGTCCCGGCCGGACCCCGCGACCGCCCCTCCGGACGCGCGCACCCGCGAGTCCGTCGACCGCCGGCTCGCCCGCGCCGTCCAGACCGTCACCGGACGCCCCCTCGGCCCGTACCAGGCCGCGATCGTCCGGATCGGCTTCTCGCTGACCTGGCTGCTCTTCCTGCTGCGGGAGCTGCCGCACCGGCACGAGCTGTACGGTCCCGACGCTCCCTGGTCCTGGGACCTCGCCCGCCGACTGATCGCCCAGAACCGTTCCTTCAGTGTGCTCATGTGGTCGGACGGGCGCCTCTGGTTCGAGTGCGTCTACGGGCTCGCGGTGCTCTCCGCCGTGCTGCTCCTGGTGGGCTGGCGCACCCGGGCCGTGTCCGTGGTCTTCATGGCCGGGGTCCTGTCGCTCCAGAACCGGTCGGTCTTCGTGGGCGACGGCGGCGACAACGTCCTCCACCTCGCCGCGATCTACCTCGTCCTGATCCGGTGCGGCCGGGTCTGGTCCCTCGACGCCCGCCGGGAGGCCCGTGATGACCGGGCCGCCCGTGCCGGGGAGCCGCCGCGCCGCGACCCCACCGGGCCGTTGCTGTGGGCCGTGCTCGGCGGCTTCCTCATGGCCGCCACCCGGTTCGGCGACGTCACCGGGGAGTGGTGGGTCCCGGTGCTGCTGTGGGTGCTCTGGCTGGGGAACGCGCTGTGGTGGCTGGTCCGCCGGCACGCCCCCGGAGAGCCGCGCGTCCTGCTCGACGCCCTCGCGAACCTCGCGCACAACGCCGCCCTCCTCGTCCTCATGGCGGAGGTCTGCCTGATCTACGCCACGGCCGGCTGGTACAAGATCCAGGGTTCGCGCTGGCAGGACGGCACCGCGCTGTTCTACCCCCTCCACCTCGACCACTTCACCCCCTGGCCCGCGCTCTCCGGACTGCTCGCGTCGAGCGGGATCATGGTGATGGCGCTGTCCTACGGAACGGTGATCGTCCAGGTCGCCTTCCCCTTCACCCTCTTCAACCGCAAGGTCAAGAACGTCCTCCTCGTGGCGATGATGCTGGAGCACGCCGGCATCGCCCTGCTCCTCGGGCTGCCGGTCTTCTCGCTCGCGATGATCTCCGCCGACGCCGTCTTCCTCCCGACGGCCTTCCTGGTGGCCCTGGGCGCCCGGGTGGCCGGGGGCCGGGACCGGTTGCTGCGGCGGGCACCGGGCGGGAGGTTGCCCGGACAGCGCCGTACGGGTGAGGAGCGCGGCCCCCGTACCCTCGTCGGGTGAGCACCACCGAAGAGAAGCCCGGACCGGAGAAGCCCGGACCGGAGACGGCCGGGGAGCCGGTCCAGTACGACGAGGGGTTCGGCACCGAGGTCGGTGTCGGCCCGCATCCGGAGCCGTGGCCCCGGGACGAGCGGTACGACCCCGAGCTGCTGGCCGGCGGAGACCGGCGCAACGTCGTCGACCGCTACCGGTACTGGACCCGGGAGGCGGTCGTCGCCGACCTGGACACCCGGCGCCACGACTTCCACGTGGCGGTGGAGAACTGGGGCCACGACTTCAACATCGGCTCGGTGGTACGGACCGCCAACGCCTTCCTGGCGAAGGAGGTCCACATCGTGGGCCGGCGCCGCTGGAACCGGCGGGGCGCCATGGTCACCGACCGCTACCAGCACGTCCGCCACCACCCGGACACCGAGTCGCTGACCTCCTGGGCGGCGGCCGAGGGCCTGCCCGTCATCGGCATCGACAACCTGCCCGGCGCCGTGCCGCTGGAACGGACCGTCCTCCCCCGCCGCTGTGTGCTGCTCTTCGGCCAGGAGGGCCCCGGGCTCACCGAGGAGGCCCGCGCCCACGTGGAGACGGTCTGCTCGATCGCCCAGTTCGGATCGACCCGCTCGATCAACGCGGGAGCGGCCGCCGCCATCGCCATGCACGCGTGGATCCAGAGGTACGCCGAGATCGGGACCCCCTGAGGCGGCGGGGCCCGGCGGGCCCCGCCGCGCACGGGACGGTCACGCCTGGCGGCGGACCTCCACCACCCGGAAGCGGTTGGCGACGAAGGCGCCGTCGCACAGGGCCGCGTTCGCGGCCGGGTTCCCGCCGGAGCCGTGGAAGTCGGAGAACGCCGCCGTCTGGTTCACGTACACCCCGCCCGTGAGGTTCAGCGAGAGCTGGGCCGCCTCCTCCAGGCAGACCTCCTCCACCGCCCGCTCGATCTCCTCCGAGGTCGTGTACGCGCCGACCGTCATCGCGCCCTTCTCGCGGACCGTGCGCCGCAGCAGCTCCAGGGCGTCCGCGGTGGAGTCCACCGCGACGGCGAAGGAGACGGGGCCGAAGCACTCCGAGGAGTACGCGTCCCGGGCCTCCGGCTTGGAGGCGTCCAGCTTCACGACGAGCGGGGTGCGGACCACGGCGTCCGGGAACTCCGGGTTGACCACCTCGCGGGAGGCGAGCGCCACCTCCCCGAGTCCGGCGGCGGCCTCCAGACGTGCCTTCACGTCCGGGTTGACCAGGGCGCCGAGCAGGCCGTTGGCGCGGGCGTCGTCCCCGAGCAGGCCGTCGACCGCCGCCGCGAGGTCGGCCACCACCTCGTCGTACGACTTGGGTCCCTGATCGGTGGTGATGCCGTCGCGGGGGATCAGCAGGTTCTGCGGGGTGGTGCACATCTGGCCGCTGTAGAGCGACAGCGAGAAGGCCAGGTTGGCCAGCATGCCCCTGTAGTCGTCGGTGGAGTCCACCACGACCGAGTTGACGCCGGCCTTCTCGGTGTAGACCTGGGCCTGGCGGGCGTTGGCCTCCAGCCAGTCGCCGAAGGCGGTCGAACCGGTGTAGTCGATGATCCGGATCTCCGGGCGCACGGCCAGCGTCTTGGCGACGCCCTCGCCTGGGCGCTCGGCGGCGAGGGCCACCAGATTCGGGTCGAAGCCCGCCCCGGCCAGGACCTCGCGGGCGATCCGGACGGTGAGGGCGAGCGGCAGGACCGCGCGGGGGTGGGGCTTGACCAGGACCGGGTTGCCGGTGGCGAGGGAGGCGAACAGGCCCGGATAGCCGTTCCACGTGGGGAAGGTGTTGCACCCGATCACCAGGGCGACGCCCCGGCCGACCGGGGTGAACTCCTTGCTCAGCTCCAGGGGGTCGCGCTTGCTCTGGGGCTTGGACCAGCCGGTCCGTCCGGAGGGAGTGCGGGTCTGCTCCGCGTACGCGTACGCCACGGCCTCCAGACCCCGGTCCTGGGCGTGCGGGCCGCCGGCCTGGAACGCCATCATGAACGCCTGTCCGCTGGTGTGCATGACGGCGTGGGCGAACTCGTGGGTGCGGGCGGAGATCCGGGCCAGGATCTCCAGGCAGACCAGGGCGCGGGTCTCGGCCCCGGCGTCCCGCCAGGCGCCCGTCCCCGCGCGCATGGCGGGGAGCAGGACGTCGAGGTCGGCGTGCGGGTACTCGATGCCCAGCTCCGGGCCGTACGGCGAGACCTCGCCGCCGGTCCAGCCGTCCGTACCGGGCTGGTCCAGCTCGAAACGGGTGTGCAGCAGGGCCCGGTACGCGGCGAGCCCCGCCGCCGCGTCGAGCGAGCCGTCCGCCCCGTACGCCTTCGGGTGTTCGGGGTGCGGCGACCAGTAGGCACGGGTGCGGATGGTGTCGAGCGCCTGGTCGAGCGTGGGCCGGTGCTTCTCGGCCAGACGGTCGGCGGTCGGCTGGACGGTGGCCATGGGTGGACCAACTCCTCGTCGAGCTGGGCAGGGAGACACGTACGGAGTTAGAGTAACCGAACGATCGGTCGGGACAAGGGGGGCCGTCGAACCTGTGGAAAACCCATCGGGGAGGATCACCCCCATGAGAGCCGACGTGACCGTCAGGGGGAGCGACGACGTGACCGCCAGCGAATCCGCCACCGGGGAAGCCGTGGAACAGAGCCGTGCGGAGGCCGTGGAGCCGGGACCCGCCGTGGAGCCCGAGCCCGCCGTGGAGCCGGGACCCGCCGTGGAGCGGCACCGCACCGTCGCCGTCGTCGGCACCGGGACCATGGGGCAGGGGATCGCCCAGGTCGCCCTGGTCGCCGGCCACCCCGTGCGCCTCTACGACAGCGCCCCCGGCAGGGCCGGGGAGGCCGTGGCCGCCCTCACCGCCCGCCTGGACCGCCTCGTGGAGAAGGGGCGCCTGGACGCCGGCGCGCGCGAGGCGGCCGCCGGGCGGCTGCACGCGGCGGCGGAACTCTCCGAACTGGCGGACGCCGCCCTCGTGATCGAGGCGGTCGTCGAGGACCTCCCGGTCAAGCGACAGCTCTTCGCGGATCTGGAGGAGGTCGTCGGGGACGACACCGTCCTCGCCACGAACACCTCCTCCCTCTCCGTCACCGCCGTCGCGGGAGCCCTGCGGCTGCCCGGCCGCTTCGTCGGGCTGCACTTCTTCAACCCGGCGCCGCTGCTCCCCCTCGTCGAGGTCGTCAGCGGCTTCGCCACCGATCCGGAGACCGCCACGCGCGCGTACGCGACGGTGAAGAGCTGGGGCAAGACCCCGGTGCGCTGCGCGGACACCCCCGGCTTCCTCGTGAACCGGATCGCGCGCCCCTTCTACGCCGAGGCGCTGCGGGTCCACGAGGAGGGCGCGGCCGACCCGGCCACCATCGACGCTGCCCTGCGCGAGAGCGGCGGCTTCCGCATGGGCCCGTTCGAGCTGACCGACCTGATCGGCCAGGACGTGAACGAGGCCGTCACCCGGTCGGTGTGGGAGTCCTTCCACCACGACCCCAAGTTCACCCCGTCGCTCGCGCAGCGCCGGCTCGTCGAGTCGGGGCGGCTCGGCCGCAAGACCGGGCACGGCTGGTTCCCGTACGCGGAGGGCGCCGAGCGGCCCGGGCCGCACACGGCGCCCCCGGCGGAGGCGCCCGCGCGGGTCACCGTCCGGGGCGACCTGGGACCGGCCGAACCGCTGGTGGGGCTCTTCGAAGAGGCCGGGATCACGGTCCGGCGGCGCACGGTCGGCAGCGGTTTCATCGAGCTGCCGGACGGCACCGCGCTGATGCTCACGGACGGGGAGCCCGCCTTCGAGCACGGCCGTGAGAACGTCGTCCTCTTCGACCTGGCCTTCGACTACGCGCGCGCGGGCCGGATCGTGCTCTCCGCCCGCGAGGACATCGCGCCGGAGAGGCTCGCCGGGGCGGTGGGTCTCTTCCAGGCCCTCGGCAAACAGGTGTCCGTGATCGGCGACGTGCCCGGCATGATCGTCGCCCGCACGGTCGCGATGCTGGCCGATCTCGCGGCCGACGCGGTCGACCGCGGGGTCGCCACCGCCGAGGACGTCGACACGGCGATGCGGCTCGGGGTCAACTATCCGGCCGGACCGCTGGAGTGGGCCGCGAGCGTCGGCCACCAGCGCGTGTGCGAGCTGCTCAGGACGCTGCACGAGTGGTACCCGACGGGGCGGTACGCGCCGGGCGTCGGTCTCGTGCGCCGGGCGTACGACGAGGAAGCCCGGACGGGGAAGGACTCCCGATGACCACGGCGAAGCGCGACACCTACACCCCCGAGACGCTGCTCTCGGTCGCGGTGCGGATCTTCAACGAGCGCGGTTACGACGGTACGTCGATGGAGCACCTGTCGAAGGCGGCGGGCATCTCCAAGTCGTCGATCTACCACCACGTGACCGGCAAGGAGGAGCTGCTGCGACGGGCGGTCAGCCGCGCGCTCGACGGCCTGTTCGCGATCCTCGACGAGCCGGGGGCCGGGCGGGGCCGGGCCGTCGAGCGGGTCGAGTACGTCACGCGCCGTACCGTCGAGGTGCTGATCGCGGAGCTGCCGTACGTGACGCTGCTGCTGCGGGTGCGGGGCAACACGGGCACCGAGCGGTGGGCGATGGAGCGGCGCCGCGAGTTCGACCACCGGGTGGCCGAGCTGCTGAAGGCCGCCGCCGCCGAGGGCGACCTGCGGGCGGACGTGGACATCCGGCTCGCGACCCGGCTCCTCTTCGGCATGATCAACTCGCTGGTGGAGTGGTACCGGCCGCAGCAGGACCCCGCGGAGGAGCAGCAGCTGGCCGAGACCGTCGCCCGGCTGGCCTTCGACGGGCTGCGGACGGCTTCCTGACGGCCTCCCGGCGAACTCCCGGAGATCTCTCGGCGGACTTCCCGGTGGGCTCCGCCCCGCCCGTCAGGTCTCCCGGTGGTCCGGGTCGAGGTCGGTCTCCTCGAAGACCAGCAGGGTCCGGGTGGAGAGCACCTCCGGGATCGCCTGGAGCCTGGTGAGCACCAGTTCGCGCAGGGTCCGGTTGTCCGGGGTGTGCACCAGGAGCAGGACGTCGAAATCGCCGCTGACCAGCGCGATGTGCGCGGCTCCCGGCAGGGCCCGGAGCTGTTCGCGCACGGTCCGCCAGGAGTTCTGGACGATCTTGAGCGTGATGTAGGCGGAGGCGCCGTGCCCCGCCCGCTCGTGGTTGACGCGCGCGCTGAAGCCGCGGATCACGCCGTCGTCGACGAGCCGGTTGATCCGTGCGTAGGCGTTGGCCCGGGAGACGTGCACCCGCTCGGCCACGGAGCGGATCGAGGCGCGTCCGTCCGACTGGAGGATGCGCAGGATGTCGCGGTCGACGGCGTCCAGGGGACGTGCCGGAAAGGCCGGGACCGGCGTCGCGGGCGCCGGGGCGACGGCCTGTTCCCGCTCGTCGGCCATTTGTTCATCCGCCATGTGCCCCCGCCTCTCTCCGGTGGACGACCTGTGCCCATCCCAGGCTGTGGAGAACCGTTTGTCCACAGGCTGGAGGTGCCTGTAGCCAAAATGCCTCCACGACCGAACAATCGGTAGGTGAGGCGCACCACACTCGCGCCGCCCGTCTTCGGGTGTCATGCCCGCTCCCACGAGGAGGTGGACTCGTTGCGACAGCGCAGTTCGACAGTCCAAGAGCCGCCCGGTGCCGCCCGCGCCCACCGGACCCCCCCGCCGGCATGGCAGCCGCGCACCGACCCCGCCCCGCTGCTGCCCGACGCCGAGCCGCTGCGCGTGCTCGGCACGGCCGCCGCGGCCGACGCCGACCCCGCGCTGCTGCTGAGGCTCTACGCGGAGCTGGTCCGGGGCCGCCGCTACAACACGCAGGCGACCGCGCTCACCAAGCAGGGCCGCCTCGCCGTGTACCCGTCCACCACCGGCCAGGAGGCGTGCGAGATCGCCGCCGCGACGGCCCTGGAGGACCGGGACTGGCTCTTCCCCTCGTACCGCGACACCCTGGCGGCGGTCGCCCGCGGACTCGACCCCGTCCAGGCCCTGACCCTGCTGCGCGGCGACTGGCACACCGGTTACGACCCGCACGAGCACCGGATCGCGCCGCTCTGCACGCCCCTGGCCACCCAGCTCCCGCACGCGGTGGGACTCGCCCACGCCGCCCGCCTCAAGGGCGACGACGTCGTCGCCCTCGCCATGGTCGGCGACGGCGGCACCAGCGAGGGCGACTTCCACGAGGCGCTGAACTTCGCGGCCGTCTGGCAGGCGCCCGTGGTCTTCCTCGTCCAGAACAACGGCTTCGCGATCTCCGTGCCGCTCGCCAAGCAGACCGCCGCGCCCTCCCTCGCCCACAAGGCCGTCGGGTACGGCATGCCCGGCCGGCTCGTGGACGGCAACGACGCGGTCGCCGTCCACCAGGTGCTCACCGAGGCCGTGGCCCGCGCGCGGCGCGGCGGCGGGCCGACCCTGGTCGAGGCCGTCACCTACCGGATCGACGCCCACACCAACGCCGACGACGCCACCCGCTACCGCGAGGCCGCCGAGGTCGAGGCCTGGCGGGCGCACGACCCGGTCCTGCTCCTCGAACGGGAGCTGACGGAGCGCGGACTGCTGGACGAGGACGGCAGGCGCGCGGCGGCCGAGGCCGCCGAGACGATGGCCGCGGACCTGCGCGAGCGGATGAACGCCGACCCGGTGCTCGACCCGATGGACCTCTTCGCCCACGTCTACGCGGAGCAGACCGCGCAGCTGCGCGAACAGGCGGCGCAGCTGCGCGCCGAGCTCGAAGCCGAGGGTGAGGCGTGATGACGACCGCGACGACCGGCCCCCGGGCGGACGGAACCGGCGGGAGGGCCGGGAGGGCCAAGCCCGCCACGATGGCCCAGGCGCTCCAGCGCGCCATGCGCGACGCCATGGCCGAGGACCCGGCCGTCCACGTGATGGGCGAGGACGTCGGCACCCTCGGCGGCGTCTTCCGCGTCACCGACGGGCTCGCCGCCGAGTTCGGCGAGGACCGCTGCACGGACACCCCGCTGGCCGAGGCGGGCATCCTCGGCGCGGCCGTCGGCATGGCCATGTACGGCCTGAGGCCGGTCGTGGAGATGCAGTTCGACGCCTTCGCCTACCCGGCGTTCGAGCAACTGGTCTCCCACGTGGCCCGGATGCGCAACCGCACGCGCGGCACGATGCCGATGCCGATCGTCGTCCGCGTCCCGTACGGCGGCGGCATCGGCGGCGTCGAGCACCACAGCGACTCCTCCGAGGCCTACTACACGGCCACACCGGGGCTGCACGTCGTCACCCCGGCCACCGTCGAGGACGCCTACGGCCTGCTGCGCGCGGCCATCGCCTCCGACGACCCCGTGGTCTTCCTGGAGCCCAAGCGGCTCTACTGGTCCAAGTCCGACTGGTCCCCGGAGGCGCCCGCCGCCGTCGAGCCGATCGGCAGGGCCGTCGTACGGCGCCGGGGCACCGGCGCCACCCTGATCACCTACGGCCCCTCCCTGCCGGTCTGCCTGGAGGCGGCGGAGGCCGCGCAGGCCGAGGGCTGGGACCTGGAGGTCGTCGACCTGCGCTCGCTCGTGCCGTTCGACGACGAGACCGTCTGCGCCTCGGTGCGGCGCACCGGACGCGCGGTGGTGGTCCACGAGTCGACCGGTTTCGGCGGCCCCGGCGCGGAGATCGCCGCCCGGGTGACCGAACGCTGCTTCCACCACCTGGAGGCACCGGTGCTGCGGGTCGCGGGCTTCGACATCCCGTACCCGCCGCCGATGCTGGAACGGCACCACCTGCCCGGCGTGGACCGGGTCCTGGACGCGGTGGCGCGACTCCAGTGGGAGGCGGACAACTGATGGCCCGGGTACTCGAGTTCAAACTGCCCGACCTCGGTGAGGGACTGACCGAGGCCGAGATCGTGCGCTGGCTGGTCGCTGTCGGCGACGTGGTCGCCGTGGACCAGCCGGTCGTCGAGGTCGAGACGGCCAAGGCCGTGGTCGAGGTGCCCTGTCCGTACGGCGGCGTCGTCACCGCCCGGTACGGCGAGGAGGGCACCGAACTGCCCGTCGGTGCACCGCTCCTGACGGTCGCGGTGGGCGCCGCCGAGGAACCGGCGCCCGCGGACCCCGCCCCGGAGGGCGCCGCCGACGCCGCCGTGTCCTCGGAGTACTCGGGCAACGTGCTGGTCGGGTACGGCACCGCCGGGCCCGCCGCCCGGCGTCGGCGGGTGCGGCCTGCGGACCCGGCCCCCGCCCGGGCGACGGTGGCGGCGCCCGCCTCCGCCTCCGCGGCGGTCACGGCCCCCGCTCCCACGCCGGCCGGCACTCCCGCTCCCGCGCCGGCGACCGGAGCCGTCGACGGGCACCGGGGGCCCGTGCCCGTCATCTCGCCGCTCGTGCGGAAGCTGGCCAGGGACGGGGGGCTCGACCTGCGGCGGGTGCGCGGCTCGGGACCCGAGGGGCTGATCCTGCGGGCCGATGTCGAGCGGGCCCTCGCGGACCGGGAGAAGCCCGCCGACGCCCCGGCACCCCTCCTCGCCGTTCCTTCCGCCTCCGCCCCTTCCGGCACCGTTCCCTCCGGTACCGCTCCGGGTGCGGAGCGGATTCCGCTGCGCGGGCTCCGGGGCGCGGTGGCGGACAAGCTGTCCCGCAGCCGTACGGAGATCCCGGACGCGACCTGCTGGGTCGACGCCGACGCCACCGAGCTGATGGCGGCGCGGGCGGCGATGAACGCGGCGGGCGGGCCGAAGATCTCGCTGCTCGCGCTCCTCGCCCGGATCTGCGTCCACGCCCTGGCCCGCTTCCCCGAGCTGAACTCCACGGTCGACACCGCCGCCCGGGAGATCGTCCGCCTGCCGGACGTGCACCTCGGTTTCGCCGCCCAGACCCCGCGCGGTCTCGTCGTCCCCGTGGTCAAGGACGCGGGACGGCGGACGGCTGAGTCGCTGACGGAGGAGTTCGGGCGCCTGACCGAGGCAGCCCGGCGGTCCGCGCTCACCCCGGCCGACCTGACGGGCGGCACCTTCACCCTCAACAACTACGGGGTGTTCGGGGTGGACGGCTCCACGCCGATCGTCAACCATCCCGAGGCCGCCATGCTCGGGGTCGGCCGGATCGTCCCCAAGCCCTGGGTGCACCGGGGCGAGCTGGCCGTCCGCCAGGTGGTGCAGCTCTCGCTCACCTTCGACCACCGCGTCTGCGACGGCGGTACGGCCGGCGGCTTCCTGAGGTACGTGGCGGACTGCGTCGAACAGCCCGCCGTCCTGCTCCGCACGGTCTGACGGCACGCAGCCCGCTGTCGCGGCACGCGGCACGCGGAACCGGTTGCCGGGCCCGCCGGACGGGCCCGGTCCGGTTCGGATCCGGCCCGTCCTTCCCCGAGGGACGGACCGGACGCTCGTGGGGCCCGGCGGCCCATACTGCTGGGATGACCACCGCATACGACGCCGTCGTGCTCGCCGGGGGTGCCGCCGAGCGGCTCGGCGGCGCGGACAAGCCCGCCGTACGGGTCGGAGGGCGCACCCTCCTGGACCGCGTGCTCGCGGCCTGCCCCGACGCCGGACGGACCGTGGTCGTCGGAGACCCCCGGCCGACCGGCCGGCCCGTCCGCTGGACCAGGGAGGAGCCCCCCGGCGGCGGCCCGGTGGCCGCCCTCGACGTGGGGGCGCGGGAGACGGGAGCCGCCGTGCTGCTCGTCCTCTCCGCCGACCTCCCCTTCCTGGACGGAACCACCGTGCGGAGCCTCCTCGGCGCCCTGGCGGAGGAGCCCGGGACCGAGGCCGCGCTCCTCGTCGACGACGGGGGGCGGGAGCAGCCGCTCGTCGCCGCGTACCGGGCCGGGCCGCTGCGCCGGGAGCTGCTCCGGCTCGCGGACGAGCGGCACGGCCTCGCGCACCTGCCCCTGCGGCACCTCACGCGCGCGCTCCGTGTCACCCGGGTTCCCGGGGCCCCCCTCGCCTCGTTCGACTGCGACACCTGGGAGGACATCGCCACGGCCCGGGCCCGCATCAGGGAGCATGGGACCGTGCTGGACGAATGGATTACCGCAGTCAAGGACGAACTGGGCATCGAGCTGGACGTCGACACCGGCGTGCTGCTCGACCTGGCCCGCGACGCCGCCCACAACGTGGCCCGCCCCGCCGCGCCCCTGACCACCTTCCTCGTGGGGTACGCGGCGGCGCGAGCGGGCGAGAACGGCCCCGAGGCGGTCGCCGAGGCCGCCCGCAAGGCCGTGGCGCTCGCCCTGCGCTGGGAGTCCGAACAGGACGGAACCGGATGAGCCTGAAGGAGCCCGCCCCCACCGCCTCCGGGCCTCCCATAGATCCCGGAACCCCCGGAACCCCCGGGGCCGCCGCCGACGCGAAGGCCGAGCGGGCCTGCGGGGCGGTTTCCTGGCCCGACGCGCGGGCCGCCGCGAGCCGCGCCGGGACGGCCGCGCGGGCCGACCGGAAACCGCTGGGGCTCCCGCTCGGCCGGGCGCTCGGCCAGGTCCTGGCGGAACCGCTCCTCGCCCTCGTCGACCTGCCCTCCTTCGACACCTCCGCCATGGACGGCTGGGCGGTCGCGGGCCCCGGCCCCTGGCACGTCCGCGAGGCCGCCGCCGTCCTCGCCGGCCGCGCACCGGCCGCCGCCCTGGCCGCGGGGGAGGCGGTACGGATCGCCACCGGCGCCCCCGTTCCGCCCGGGACCACGGCCGTCCTCCGTACCGAGCACTCCCGGACCGGCCCCGGCGGCGGTACGGGGAACCTTCCGCTGCACGCCCTGCGCGAGGTCGTCGCCGGGCAGGACATCCGTCCCCGGGGACAGGAGTGCCGCTCCGGCGACGAGCTGCTGCCCGCCGGCACCACCGTGACCCCCGCCGTGCTGGGGCTCGCCGCCGCCGCCGGGTACGACGAACTCCCCGTGCCGCCCCGGCCCCGCGTGGAGATCCTGGTCCTCGGCGACGAACTCCTCGCGTCCGGTCTTCCCCACGAAGGGCTCATCCGGGACGCCCTCGGGCCGATGCTCGGCCCCTGGCTGGCGGCGCTCGGTGCGGACGTCCTGGCCACCCGCCGGATCGGTGACGACGCCGAGGAACTGCACGCGGCCGTCACCGGTTCGACGGCCGACCTGGTCGTCACCACCGGAGGAACCGCCGCGGGCCCCGTCGACCACGTCCACCGCGTACTCGACAGAGCCGGTGCCACCCTCCTGGTCGACGGGGTGAGGGTCCGGCCGGGACATCCGATGCTCCTCGCCCGCCTCGGAGCCGGCCCCGGGGAGCCCCGGCACGTACGCCACCTCGTCGGGCTGCCCGGCAACCCGCTCGCGGCCGTCTCCGGACTGCTCACCCTCGCCGCGCCCCTGCTCGCCGCCCTGGCGGCGGTCGAGGGCGGGGCCGGAGCGGGGCTCCGTTCTCTCGTGTCGTACCGTGTGGCCGTTCGGGACGAGGTGCACGGGCACCCCCATGACACGCGTCTCGTTCCGGTCGTCCACCACGGCGGGCAGGTCGTCCCGCTGCGCTACAACGGACCGGCCATGCTCCGCGGGATCGCCGCCGCGGACGCCCTGGCCGTCGTTCCGCCCGGCGGGGCCCGCCCCGGCCGCGAGCTGGACGTCCTCGACCTTCCCTGGCCGACGGCGGCGGGGTCCGTACCGGGCCAAGGAGCGTGTTTCACGTGAAACTTCCCAGTCGTGACGTGATGGCCCGTCACGCCGACGAGAAACTCGCCGGGCCCCGGGTCACACTGCCCCGGCGAGTGGTCGAGCGGCCGCTGCGCCAGGTCGGCAAGCGGCTGCTCATGGCGTTCGCCGTGCTGGCCGCGACGGTCCTCATCGTCTATTTCGACCGCGGCGGTTACCACGACAACGCCGACGAGGAGCTCGACTTCCTCGACTGCGTCTACTACGCGACCGTGACGCTCTCCACCACCGGCTACGGCGACGTCGTCCCGTACAGCGACACGGCGAGGCTCGCCAACATCCTGCTGGTCACGCCCCTGCGCGTGCTGTTCCTGATCATCCTGGTCGGCACCACCCTGGAGGTCCTCACCGAGCGGACCCGGGAGGAGTTCCGGCTGAACCGCTGGAGGTCCACCTTGCGTGACCACACCGTCATCGTCGGCTTCGGCACGAAGGGGCGGTCCGCGATCCAGACCCTCTGCGCCACGGGGCTCAGCAAGGAGCAGATCGTCATCGTCGATCCCTCCAGCAAGGTCATCGAGACGGCGAACGCGGACGGTTTCGTCGGTGTCATCGGGGACGCGACCCGCAGCGCCGTGCTGCTCCGCGCCGAGGTGCAGCGGGCGCGGCAGATCGTCATCGCCACCCAGCGCGACGACACGGCCGTCCTGGTCACCCTCACGGCACGCCAGCTCAACCGGGGCGCGAAGATCGTCGCCGCCGTCCGCGAGGAGGAGAACGCGCCGCTGCTGCGCCAGTCCGGCGCGGACGCGGTCATCACCAGCGCCAGCGCCGCCGGCCGCCTGCTCGGCCTCTCGGTGCTGAGCCCCAGCGCCGGCACGGTGATGGAGGACCTGATCCAGCAGGGTTCCGGCCTCGATCTGGTCGAGCGGCCGGTGAACAAGAGCGAGGTCGGCAAGAGCGTGCGGGAGACCGGGGACCTCGTGGTGAGCGTGCTCCGGGGGCACCGGCTGCTCGGCTACGACGATCCCGCGGCCAGCCCGCTCCAGCTGACCGACCGCCTGATCACCATCGTGCGCGCCGTGCCGGTGACCCGTCTCTCCCCGCCGCCGGAGAACTGAGACGCCCGGCCGGAACCGTCTGGACGGGAACCGCCCCGCCGAAACCGCCCCGCCGGAGTCTCCCCGCCGGAACCGCCCCGCCGGAGCCTCCCGGCCGGGACCCGGGACCCGGGACCGTGCCGTGCGGCCGGGAGCCGGTGTCCGGGACCGGAACCGGGCCCCGGCGGCGGTCCCGGGAGTAGCCTCGCCGTCATGTATGCGATCACGATTCCGGAACCCGGTGGACCCGAGGCCCTGATCTGGTCCGAGGTTCCCGACCCCGTGCCCGGCGAGGGCGAGGTCCTCGTCGAGGTGGCGGCGAGCGCGGTCAACCGTGCCGACCTGCTCCAGCGCCAGGGTTTCTACGACCCGCCGCCGGGCAGCTCCCCGTACCCCGGTCTGGAGTGCGCGGGCCGGATCGCCGCGCTCGGCCCCGGGGTGTCCGGCTGGGCCGTCGGCGACGAGGTGTGCGCGCTGCTCGCGGGCGGAGGCTACGCGGAGAAGGTCGCGGTCCCGGCCGGTCAGCTCCTTCCGGTGCCGAAGGGCATCGACCCGGCCACGGCCGCCGCGCTCCCCGAGGTCGCGTGCACCGTCTGGTCGAACGTCTTCATGGGCGCGCGCCTGGGCCCCGGGGAGACGCTGCTCGTGCACGGCGGGGCCAGCGGGATCGGCACGATGGCGATCCAGCTCGCGAAGGCGGCCGGAGCGCGGGTCGCGGTCACCGCGGGCGGTCCCGGGAAACTGGAGCGCTGCGCCGGGCTGGGCGCGGACATCCTCATCGACTACCGCGAGCAGGACTTCGTGGAGGAGCTGCGCGGGGCGACGGACGGAGCCGGGGCGGACGTCATTCTGGACATCGTCGGCGCCAAGTACCTGGAGCGGAACGTGAAGGCGCTGGCCGTGAACGGCCGGCTGGTGGTCATCGGCCTCCAGGGCGGGACGAAGGGCGAGCTGAACCTCGGAGCGCTGCTCGCGAAGCGCGGCACCCTCATGGCGACCACGCTGCGGTCCCGCCCGGCGCGGGAGAAGGCGGCCGTCGTCGCCGCCGTCCGGGAGCACGTCTGGCCGCTGATCGAGGCGGGCGCGGTCAGGCCGGTCGTCGACCGTACGGTGCCGCTGCCGGAGGCCGCCGAGGGACACCGGGCACTGGAGTCCGGCGGCCACGTGGGCAAGGTCCTGCTGCTCGCGCCCCGGAGCTGACCGGCCGCACGCGGGAGGGCCCGGCACACCGTGTGCCGGGCCCTCCCGCGTGCGCGCGCCGTCCTACAGGTACGGGCCCGAGCGCACCGCGTGGCCCGGTCCGTGGTCGTCGTCATCGTCGTGCCCGGCGCCCGGCGGCAGCGCCCGGCGCATCTGCTCCAGCTGGGCGCGGGCCGCCATCTGCTGGGCGAACAGCGCCGTCTGGATGCCGTGGAAGAGGCCCTCCAGCCAGCCCACGAGCTGGGCCTGCGCGATGCGCAGCTCCGCCTCGGAGGGGATCGCGTCGTCCGTGAACGGCAGGGAGAGCCGCTCCAGCTCCTCGACCAGTTCGGGCGCGAGCCCGTCCTCCAGCTCCTTCACGGAACCGGCGTGGATGTTCTTGAGCCTGACGCGGCTGGCCTCGTCGAGAGGAGCCGCGCGGACCTCCTCCAGAAGCTGCTTGATCATGCTGCCGATCCGCATGACCTTCGCGGGCTGCTCCACCATTTCCGTCACCGGGACCTC
Source organism: Streptomyces sp. NPDC041191 (assembly GCF_055591945.1). NCBI lineage: Bacteria > Bacillati > Actinomycetota > Actinomycetes > Kitasatosporales > Streptomycetaceae > Streptomyces > Streptomyces sp. NPDC041191. The sequence goes on from NZ_JBVIZC010000011.1 coordinate 300,112, forward strand.
GCGGGATTCGTCGTCGCCCTGAGTGCCGCCGAGCGCCATCCCGTCCTGTCCCACGATGAGGACCTGGGGGCTCTCCTGCGACCTGTCATTCCTCGGCTTCTCCATGCCGCCATTCTCTCGCACACGCGCTTCACCACGGGGTGTGCCCCCGGACGGGAGTGATCCACCCTCGTCCGGGGGCACAGACGGGCGACGAAGGTCCGTCAGGTCGCCTCGCGCCGGGCCAGCGCGCCGCGCGAACGGGTCACGAGGGCGGCGAGCAGCGCGGCGCCCAGCGGGACGACGACGATCAGGCCGGCCAGGGTCTCCCACGGGACGACGACCGGCAGGTCGGGCGGGGTGCCTGCGACGCTCCAGCCCTCGGCGACGCTCTCCTCGTAGGAGCGGAGCTGGTCGCGCTCCTCGGTGAGGCGGAGGCCGACGGCGGGCAGCAGCCCTGCGGCCGAGCCGAGGACCACGCCCATCGCGGCGACGACTCCGCACTGGAATCCGCTGAGCGTGCGGCGGACCCGGGGCGGGGCGCCCACGGCGGCGAGCGTCTTCAGGTCGGCCTCGGCGTCCGCCTGGGCGAGTCCGGTGGCGATGCCGGCGGCGCCGATGGTGACGAGTCCGGCGAAGATGGCCAGCGAGAGCAGGACGATCCCGTTCTCGTTGACGAAGCCCTCCTCCAGCCGCAGCACGATGTTGCTGCCGAGCTTGGTGATCTCGCCGTCGAGCTTCTGCCGCTGCTCGTCGTCCGGGAGGTGGTCGGTGGCCGCGTACAGGCCCATCGGCACGGTGGAGAGGCCGGCCGCCCTGGCCGTGGCCGGGGTCATCAGGGCCTGGAGGCCGTAGGACTCCTTGTCGCCGGGGACCAGGTAGGCCGGAACCGAGGTGACCTTGCCGGGCGCGGGCCGTCCTTCCTCGGACGCCTTGTCGGCGGCGGCGATGTCGGCGATCTGCTTGATCCCGACGGTGCCGTCCTTGGCGACCTGGGCGCGGGAGAAACTGACGATCCTGCCGTCGGCGAGGGCCTTCACGGCCCCGGGATCGTTGATCCCCAGGATCTGGAGCACCTTGGCGTCGCCCACGAGCAGTCCGCCGTCGATGTAGAGGCCGTCGCCGGAAGGCTCCTTGCAGCGCCAGTCGTCGGTGAGCATCTTCCGCCGCTGCTCGGGGGTGAACTTCTGCGAGGAGTCACCGCCGCCCGGAACCGTCACGTGCATCGGGCACTGGTTCGCCGGGGGGACGACGACCTCGTAGCGGCCGCAGCCCGCCTCGGTGCTCCACGGGGCACAGCCGGGGTTGCCGACCGCGACGCGGTCGACATCGGCGCGGACGTCGACGGGCAGGTACCGCTGGACCGCCTCGCGGACCGCCGGGACGTCACGGCCGCCCTCCTCGGGGACGAAGGCGGCGACCACGCCGTACGGCAGCACGGGCTCGTACCCGGCCCTGTTCTCGGCCTCCCTGCTGGCCATGTACGTGGAGACGGCGACCGTTCCCGCGACGGCGGCGAGGACGGCGGCGACGGCCGGTGCCGTACGGCCCCGGTTGCGGACGGCGTCCCGCAGCGCGAGGCGCGGGGAGAGCGGCAGCCAGCGCCCGGCACGCCCGAACAGGCCCACCAGAGCCGGGGTCAGGGCGACGATGCCCAGCTCGGCCAGGGCGGAGCCGGCGGCCACCAGGGCGGCCTGCTGGCTGACGAGGGAGCCGAAGAGGGCGATGGCCGCACCGAGGAGGAAGGCCACGAGGCCGATGACGGGCAGCACCCGGCTGCCGCGGCGGACGCCGCGCCGGCCGGTGAGCGAGGCGAGGACGCTCTGCCGGGAGGCGGTGAAGGCCGGGACGATCGCGGCGAGCAGACCGGTCAGGACCGCGAGCAGGGCGATGCCGAGGATTTCCAGCGGCCGGACGTCGAAGGCGCCGAACCGCTGGCCCATCGTCTCTTCGAGGAACGGCCGCAGCAGCAGGGTCAGGGCCACGGCGAGCACGGTGCCGACGACGGCCGCCACGACGCCGATGACCAGACCGCCGCTCAGCACGATCGCCCGGATGTGGCTGCGGGCACCGCCGTTGGCCCCGACCAGGCCGAGCTGGCGGCGCGAGCGCCGGGCGCCGACCGCGAAGGCGGGTCCGGCGAGCAGGCAGATCTCCAGCATCGCCAGGCCCACGACGGTCGCGACCGAGGCGAGTTCGGCGGGGGAGAGCCCCGGCTGGAAGTCGTAGGCGCCCCAGCCGTCCTTCTGGTAGAGCGGCACGTCGGCGTGGGCGGGCGGATCGAGCAGCACGGCGCGTGAGGTGACGGAGACGCCCTTGGTGTTGATCTCCTGGACCGCGTTCCACGTGAAACCACCGGGCTTCCGCACCAGGTACGAGACGGAGGTCTCCGGGGCCGGCAGCCCGCTCTTCACGACGGCTTTCGTGTACGGCTCGAAGAAGGCGCCGGGCAGGACGTTGATCTGATCGGTCTTGAGCGAACTGGGAAGTTCGTAGGAGCCGACGATCCGGTACGGGCGGTCGAAATTGCGAGCGGAAAGGGTCGAGCCGATCGCCAGTCCGCTGCTCTCCAGGAAGTGCGAGGTCGCCATGGCCTCGTCGTCCTTCTCCGGGAGGCGTCCCTCCAGAAGCGGCATGATGCCGCGCGCGATCGGGTCGGACGCCTTCAGCTCGCGGACCTCGGTCACCAGCAGCCCGTGGGCCGTGGTCAGCTTGGCCGATCCGACGCGGTCCGTGAGGACGGTGGAACCCGCGGGGATGGCCTGGGTGACGTCGGTGTCGCCGGACGGCCAGGGCCGGCCGGGACCGTCCTCGGCCGGAGCGCGCATTTCGCCCTCCGGGTCCTGGAGAATCGGCACGCCGCCCATGTGGGCGTCCGTGAAGCGCGCGTCGGCCGCGCCGACCAGCCGGTCCAGCCGCTCGGCGGGGGAGAGCGTCGAGCTGCGGTAGGTCAGGTCGAGGGCGCTGACGCCCAGGATGGGCAGCGCGATCATCGCGAGGACGAGGGCGCTGCGGCCCTTGGCGCGCCAGGCGTCGCGTCGGGCGATGCGGATCGCGGCCCGCCAGGAGTGGAACCAGGTCTTCACGCCTCCGCCACCCGGCCCGTGAGGAGGGAGTCGGCCTCGCTGCGCACGGTCTGGTCGACGATGGCGCCGTCCCGCAGGAACACGACGCGGTCGGCCCAGGCGGCGAACCGGGGCTCGTGGGTGACGAGGACGCCGGCGGCGCCCGCGTCGCAGCGGGAACGGAGCAGGGCGAGGACGGACTCGCCGGTCTCGGAGTCGAGGGCGCCGGTCGGCTCGTCGGCGAGGACGAGCCGGCGGTCGCCGACCAGGGCGCGGGCGATGGCCACGCGCTGCTGCTGCCCGCCGGACATCTCGTCGGGGAAGCGGTCGGCGAGGTGGCCGAGCGACATCTCCTCCAGGGCGGCGAGGGCCTCGACGCGCGCCTTGCGGGCGGAGGTCCCGTCCAGTTCGCGGGGCAGGGCGACGTTCTCGGCGGCCGTGAGGGCCGGGATGAGGTTGTAGTCCTGGAAGACGTACCCGATGCTGCGGCGGCGGAGGGCCGCGAGCTGCTTGACGCCGGCGGTGGTGATGTCGGTCCCCTCGACGATCACCCGGCCCCCGCTGGGGGCGTCCAGGCCGCCCGCGATGGTGAGCAGGGTGGACTTGCCGGAGCCGGACGGGCCCATGACGGCGACGAGTTCGCCGGGGTACACGGAGAGGTCGATGCCGCGCAGGGCGTGCACCTCGGTGGCGCCCGCGCCGTGGACGCGGGTCAGGCCCTGGAGTTGCAGCACGGGCTGCTGTGTGGACATGGGAAGGGTTCCCCCCTTGGTCGTACCGGGCGGTCGGCCGGGTACGGAGCGTGCGGTGGAAGGTGGTGCGTCAGAGGTACGGAAGAGGTGCGGGCGCGCCGTGGCACGCCCCGGGTCGAGGGCACGCGAACGGCGGGCCCGGTGGCCGGGGCACGCGGTCACCGCGCCCCGGGGTCATGGGCGTGCGGCCGTCCCGTCGGTCCGCGCGGAGGAGTCGGGTGCGGCGGAGGTGCGCACGGCGGAGGCGGGTGCCGGCGTCGCGGCGGGTCCCGGAACGGTGGCCGGGGGCCGCGCCCGGTCGGTGGCGGGGTTCGCGGGGCCGGCGGACCCCGCGTCGCGGGACGCCCGCGCGGTCGCCGAGAGGCGGATCAGCCGGGACTCGCAGTGGTCCAGCCAGCGCGCCTCGGCCTCCGTCTGGAAGATCAGCTGCTCCAGGACGAGCAGCCAGGCCACGTCGTCCCGCTCCCGCGCCCCGCCGTTCTCGACGGCGAGGAGCGCCCGGGCCTTGAGCCGGGTGTAGTCCTGCATCGCCTTCACGGTGTGCCGGCGCTGGGACTGGATGACGTCGCGGATGTCGACGCAGGGCGCCCCCACCGCCATGGCGAGCTTGATGGCCAGTTCGTCACGGGCGGGGCTGGTGCGGTCCACCGGCCTCTCGAACCAGGTCCTCAGCTCGTCGCGGCCGGTGTCGGTGATCGCGTAGAGCACGTGCCCGGCTTCGTCCTCACCGCTCTGGGCGACCATGCCGTCGCGCTCCAGCCGCCCGAGGGTCGTGTAGACCTGGCCGACGTTGAGCGGCCAGGTGGCACCGGTACGGGACTCGAACTCCGTACGGAGCTGGGAGCCGTAGCGCGGACCTCGTTCGAGGAGGGCGAGGAGCCCGTGGCGGATCGACATACTCAGTATGTATACCGAGTATGTTCACCCGGACAACCAACCCGAGGGGGAAGCCGGGGGTCCGTCTCAAGGGGGACCCGGGCGCCCGGACGGCTCAGCGGCGGCGCATCCGGAGCCCCAGGAAACCGATGCCGAGTCCCATCAGAGCCATTCCCACTCCCAGGGTGAGTACGGGAATCCGCTGGTGGGAGAGGCGGGAGACGGCTTCGGTGGCCGCCGGTGCCTCGGCGGCGGGGCGGTCGGCGGGCGTCGCCTCGGGCCGCGCGGGCTCCTCCTCGCGTACCGCTTCGGCCTCCTCCTCCCCGTCCTCCCACGGCTCCGGGTTCGCGGCGGTTCCGGTGCGGGGGGTGCTCGGGGCGGGGGCGGAAGGGGTCTCGGTGCGTCCGGGCCGGGGCCTTCCCTCCGCGGCGGGCCGGCCCGCGAGGGAGGCCGAGGCGCCGGGAGCGGGGGTGTGGAAGACGGGGTCGCGGGGAACGGGGGCGCCCCCGGCCCCGCCGGGCGCGGCGCCCGGGCGGGACGGGTCGGCACCGGGGGACGTGGCCTCCCCGGTGTGGCCCGGAAGGGGGGAGGCGGACGGCGGGACGGTCGCGCCGGGCGTGCCCGGAGGAGGACCGGAGGGCGCGGGGGGCACGGGGAGAGTGGAGGGGGCGGCGTCGGCCGGGGGCGCCGCCGGGTCCGCGGTGGAGGGCGCCGGCGCCGGGACCGTCGCCGAGGCGCCCGGTGGCTCCGCCGCGCGGGCGGCGGGCGCCGCGTACAGGGCGCACGCGCAGATGAGGACGCAGGTGAGCGCCGGGCGCGGGGCCCGGGCCCGGTCCCTGCGGAATGCTGGAGCCACCGGGTGACCCCCTCCCGTACCGAGCTGCCGAGGTGTCCGGCTCAGCGTCACACGCCGGAACGCCTCCGGCATCCGGGGTGGGCCCGCAGGGGGACCCGGAGCCCCCACGGCCCGCGCCCGCCGGGCGTCCGGCGGCGGGCGGCACGGCCGGCGCGGGGCGCCCGCGTCCGCCGCGGCGGTCCGCCCGTCTACTGCGGCGGGTTGCCCGTCGAGACCTTGAGGGTGAACTCGGCGTCCTTGGCGGCGATGTCCTCACCGGCCGGCGGGTACTGCTCCATCACCGTTCCCTCGCCGTAGGTCACCTCGTCCACCGGGGTCTGGACCTTGATCTTCCATCCGGCCTGCTGGATGCAGTCCTTCACCGACTGGATGTTCTTGAAGGTGAGGTTGGGCACCTCGAACTTCTCGGGGTCCTCGCTCGACTCCCTGGGCTGGGTGCACTTCTTCACGTCGATGGTCTTGGTCAGGTCGGGGCCCTTGTGCCCGGGGGCCGCCGTCGGGGTCTGCTGGGACTCGGTGCCGTTGGCCCGCGGGTCCGGGTCCTCCTTCTGGTTGAACGCCACGACCAGGCCGCCGATCGCGAGCAGGGCGACGACGACCGCCCCCGCGATCAGCGGGGTGTTCCGCCGGGAGCCGCCGCCCGCCGGGGCGGACGCGGAGGGGTACGGCGCCGGGGTCGGGGCCTGCTGGTAGGCCGGCGCGGGCGCCTGGGCCTGCTGCGGGTAGCCGTACGAAGGGGTGGGGGCGGGGGTCGCGTGGCCGTACGGTCCCGGCTGGGGGGCCGGCGTCACGTACGGCTGCTGCACGCCGTGCGCGCCGGACCCGTGGGCCGGCGGCGGGGTCTGGCCGACGGGCGGGAAGACCGCGGAGCCGACGCCCGAACCGCTGCTGAGCGGGCTGCCCGGGACGATCACGGGCGCTCCGGTCTGCCCGGCCGCCAGGACCCGCAGGCACTCGTCGCGCATGGCCGCCGCACTGGGGAACCGCTCGTTCGGGTTCTTCCGCAGGGCGCGGGCCACGAGGGCGTCCATCGCCGGGGTCACCGCGCGGTTGACGGAGGACGGCGGGACCGGCTCCTCCTGCACGTGCGCGTACGCGATGGCGAGGGGCGAGTCGGCGTCGAAGGGCAGCCGGCCCGTCAGGAGCTGGAAGAGCATGATGCCGACCGAGTAGAGGTCGGAACGGGCGTCCACCGCGCGGCCGAGGGCCTGCTCGGGGGAGAGGTACTGGGGGGTGCCGACGACCATGCCGGTCTGCGTCATCGAGGTGACCCCGGACTGCATGGCCCGGGCGATGCCGAAGTCCATGACCTTGACCACGCCGCGCTTGGTCGTCATCACGTTGCCCGGCTTGATGTCGCGGTGCACCAGGCCCATCTCGTGGCTGACCTCGAGGGCCGCGAGCACGTCGGCCGTGACCTTCAGCGCCTTGTCGGCCGGCATCGCGCCGTACTGCCGGACGTCCGAGGCGAGGACCGAGCCGAGCGGCTGCCCCTCCACGTACTCCATGACGATGTACGGCATGACGGAGCCGTCGAGGGTGTCCTCGCCGGTGTCGAAGACCGAGACGATGTTGGTGTGCGACAGCTTCGCGACGGCCTGCGCCTCGCGCCGGAACCGCTCGCGGAAGGACTGCTCCCGGCCCAGTTCCGTGTGCAGCGTCTTGATGGCGACCTGCCGGTCGAGGGCGGTGTCGTACGCCAGGTACACCGACGCCATGCCGCCCTCGCCGAGAAGATCGCGCAGCTGGTACCGGCCGCCCGCGACCGAACCGCCCGCGTAGCGGCCCTGTGCGCCGTCCTGGCTCATCCGTGCTTCCCCCTACGCGCGCGTGGCGGCGTCGATCCGATTTTCCTGGCCAAGTCTGCCCGAGGGCAGTGACACGTCAAGCCAGGTGCCCGTTCCGTGACCCTCCGCACAGGAAGCGTTTCCGGACCGGGACGGTAACCGTTCGAATTTGCACAGGTGTACGTGAACGGGTTTGGACGGCCGGTCCATCTCGGACCGTGATGTCGCACGGAGCCTGTAGCGTGACGACTGGACACGGCACGACAGACGACGGCGAGGACTGATGGCACCCGAATCCGGAGCAGGCGGCGGTGCGCCGGACGCGTCCGCGGAGTCCTGGGGCGTCGGCGGGGTCGTCGGCGACGGACGGTACCGCCTGACGCACCGTCTGGGGCGCGGCGGCATGGCGGAGGTCTTCGCCGCCGAGGACGTGCGGCTCGGCCGTACGGTGGCCGTCAAGCTGCTGCGCGCCGATCTCGCCGAGGACCCGGTCTCCAAGGCCCGCTTCACGCGCGAGGCGCAGTCCGTCGCCGGACTCAACCACCACGCCATCGTCGCGGTGTACGACTCGGGCGAGGACCTCGTGGCCGGCCGGCCCGTGCCGTACATCGTGATGGAGCTGGTCGAGGGCCGCACCATCCGCGACCTGCTGCTGAGCGCCGAGGCGCCCGGTCCCGAGCAGGCCCTCATCATCGTCTCCGGGGTCCTGGAGGCGCTGGCCTACTCGCACCAGCACGGCATCGTGCACCGCGACATCAAGCCGGCGAACGTGATCATCACCCACTCCGGCGCGGTGAAGGTCATGGACTTCGGCATCGCCCGCGCCCTGCACGGCGCGCAGTCGACGATGACCCAGACCGGCATGGTCATGGGCACGCCGCAGTACCTCTCCCCCGAGCAGGCGCTCGGCAAGACCGTCGACCACCGCTCGGACCTGTACGCGACGGGCTGTCTCCTCTACGAACTCCTCGCCCTGCGGCCCCCCTTCACCGGCGAGACCCCCCTCTCCGTGGTGTACCAGCACGTCCAGGACGCGCCGGTTCCGCCGTCCGACGTGACGGGGTCCGTGCCGCCGGAGCTCGACGGCCTGGTGATGCGCTCGCTCGCGAAGGACCCGGACGACCGGTTCCAGAGCGCCGAGGAGATGCGCGGCCTCATCCAGTACAGCCTCCAGATGCTCCAGCAGCAGGGCGGCCACACCGGCATGTGGAACACCGGTCCGGTCGGGGCGTACGAGGGCGGGCACACCCCGGTCGGCGGCGTGGCCGCGACGACCGCGATGGGTCACCCGACGCACGGGGAGACCGCGCAGGGCCCGATCCTGCCGGCGGCGAACCCCCACGACGGCGGGTACGACGGCGGCACCGGCGGCTACGGCCACGGCGGTCCGGGCGGCGGCCGGGGGAAGCTGTGGCTGTTCGCCGCGCTCGCCCTCGTCGCGGTGGTCGCCGGAGTCGCGTTCGCGCTCAACAAGACGGGCGGCGACGGCGGCGGCACCAAGGGCGGCACCACGCCGACCGCCACCACCTCGCCCTCGACGGCCTCGGAGAAGCCCACGCCCTCGGAGGAACCCTCCCAGGAGCAGACGCAGGAACCGGGCACGTCGAACGGCGGCTCGACGCAGGAGACGTGGTCCCCGCGTCCGACCTACCGGCCCACCAGGCCCACGCGCACGCCGTCGACCGAGATGCCGACGGACCCGACGACCACGCCCCCGACGGAGCCCACGGGCACGCCCACGAAGACGGACGAGCCCTCGACCGGTCCGACGACCACGCCCCCGCCCGTCTCGACCGGGGAGCCCGGCGGCGGCGGCAACGACGGCGGTGGTGGCAACGGCGGCAACGGCGGTACGGGCGGCACCGCGCCGGGACCCGGCAGCGAAACGGGCTGACGCGACAGGGTCCCCTTCACCGGGGACCCTTCGTCGTTCCGGCGGCGGCACACCGGCCGGACCGCTGCCGTCGCCGTCCGGGGACCTGCCGGGCCCCGGTCGTACGGCCGCTCCCGGCCCTTTCGGCGGCCGTGCCCCCTCATCCCGCGAACGCCTCCCGCACGGCCTCGTACTCACGGGTCCACCAGACCGCCAGGGCGGACACCGCCGGGAACAGCGGGTCGGCCCTCCGGTCGTGCAGCTGGTAGCGCCAGCGCAGGGGCCAGAAGTCGTTGAGCCGTTCCCACCAGACGCGGTGCGCCGCGGTCGCCAGTTCGGCGCCGTCGGCCCCCGTCTCCCGCCGGTACGCGCGCGCGTACGCCCGCACCTTCTCCAGGGCCAGCTCGCCCCCCGGCCGTACGAAGAAGATGGCGGCGGCCCTGACCGCCTCCTCGGCCCGGGGGCGGAGCCCCAGCCGGTCCCAGTCGACGATCGCGGCGGGCTCGGCGCCCCGGTAGAGCAGGTTCAGCGGGTGGAAGTCGCCGTGCACCCATCCGGCCCCCGCGGCGGGCGGCGGGCGGCGGTGGGCGTGCTGGACGAGCAGCCGGCGGCGCTCCGCGAGCCGGTGCTCGGCCAGGGCGTCGAAGCTGTCGCGGGGGCGGTGGGCGCGGACGAGGCGGGTCAGCTCCTCGATGGTCCGGAAGGTGTCCCGGGGGTCCGCGCTCGCGCGCCCGTCCGTGTCCGTGTCCCCGTCGGCCCCGTCGGTCGCCCCGCCGGCCGTCCCACCGGGGGCCCTCCCGGCCGTCCCACCGGGAGCCCTCCCGGCCGCCCCACCGGGGGTCCGTCCTCCGGGGACGCTCCCGGACGCCCTTGCGGATTCCGGGGGCTCCATCACCCGGTCGAGCGCGGTGTGGACCTGCCCGAGGAGGGTGCCCAGGCGGCGGGAGCCGCCGGTGGAGAGCTGGCCGCCGTCGCGGTGCCGCCCGTCGATCCAGGGGTGCAGGGCGTAGCAGTGGCCGTCGACGACGGTGACCGTGCGGCCCCGGGCGTCGGCGAGCGGCGGGGCGACGGGCAGGCCGAGGGCGTGCAGCCGCTGGGTGGCGCGGTGCTGGCGGGTGATGGTGGCGCGGTCGGCGGTGGGGGCGTCCAGGTGCTGTTTGAGGAAGTAGGTGCCGCGGGTGGTGGTGAGGCGGAAGCCCCGGTTGAGCAGCCCCTCGGTGACCGGAACGCAGGTCAGGGGCTCGCCGGCGTGCCGGTGGCGGCGCAGCAGGGCGCCGACGGGCGGGATGCTCGCGGGCCGTGCGGGCGCCGGGGGCGAGCAGGTCGGCGGGGCGAGTGTTTCAGATGAGCGCGGCACCCTTCAGATGTTAGATCACTCTGGGTGGTGGATTCGTCGCGCTAAGGAGCGGAGGGGGGTCCGCGAACGGCCCCGCCCCGCCCGGAAGGCGCCCCCGCCCGGCGCCGCTCCGTCAGTGCCGCTCCGCCTGGAGCCGCGCCACGTACGCCGCCGCCTGCGAGCGCCGTTCCATGCCCAGCTTCGACAGCAGGCCGGAGACGTAGTTCTTGATGGTCTTCTCCGCGAGGTGGAGCCGTTCGCCGATGGCCCGGTTGGTCAGGCCCTCGCCGATCAGGTCCAGGATCTTCCGTTCCTGCTCGGTCAGGCGGGCGAGCTTGTCGTCGCCCTTCGGGCCCTTGCCGTCGCGCAGCCGCTCCAGGACCCGGGCGGTCGCCACCGGGTCGAGCAGCGACCTGCCGGCCGCCACGTCCCGCACCGCGTTCAGCAGTTCGTTCCCCCGGATGGCCTTCAGGACGTACCCCGAGGCCCCGGCCATGATCGCGTCGAAAAGCGCCTCGTCGTCCGCGTACGAGGTCAGCATCAGGCACCTGATCCCCTCGTCCCGGGAGCGGACCTCCCGGCAGACCTCCACCCCGCTGCCGTCCGGCAGCCGGACGTCGAGCACCGCGACGTCCGGACGGGTCGCGGGGATCCTGACCAGCGCGTCCGCCACCGTACCGGCCTCGCCGACCATCTCGATGTCGTCCTCCACGGAGAGCAGCTCGTGGACGCCGCGCCGGACGACTTCATGGTCGTCCAGCAGGAATACCCGGATTTTTCCTTTTTCGCGCACGCGGGCAGTCTCACATATTGGCTCTTCCCGCGCCCGGGGTGCGCGGGATAACGTGCCGCTTGTTCCGGTGGCCTCCAGGCCGTTGCCGACGCGCTGACCAGCCGCTGTTCCCGCTTTTCTCGATTTACTTGGAAATCCAAGCAAAATCGCAGGTCAAGGGGGGTTTCGCGGGAATGCCGCGCTGTGGGTAACGTGCCTATGACAGGGCGCTCGCCGGGGCACCTGTCACGCCCGACCCCGGCCGCGTCGCACCCACCCCGTGCGAAGGGTACGGACAAGGCGGAGAGCCGCACTGGCCTCACCGGCGAACCCGGGGGCCGGACCGACGGAGGAGCACGCACGTGACCGTGGAGAGCACTGCAGCGCGCAAGACGACGCGACGCGGCAGCGGCACCAAGCGCGCCGCAAGCGCGAGCGCCAGCACCACCAAGAAGACGAGCACGCGTGCCGGGGCGGAGACGGCCGAGCCCGAGCTCGTCCAGCTGCTGACGCCCGAAGGGGAACGCGTCCAGCACCCCGACTACGACATCGACCTGAGCGCCGAGGAACTGCGCGGCCTCTACCGCGACATGGTCCTCACCCGCCGGTTCGACGCGGAGGCCACCTCCCTCCAGCGCCAGGGCGAGCTGGGCCTGTGGGCCTCGCTGCTCGGCCAGGAGGCCGCCCAGATCGGTTCCGGCCGCGCGCTGCGGGACGACGACTACGTCTTCCCGACCTACCGCGAGCACGGCGTCGCCTGGGTCCGGGGGGTCGACCCGACGAACCTGCTGGGAATGTTCCGCGGCGTGAACCACGGCGGCTGGGACCCCAACAGCAACAATTTCCACCTGTACACGATCGTCATCGGCTCGCAGACGCTGCACGCCACCGGGTACGCGATGGGCATCGCGAAGGACGGCGCGGATTCCGCCGTGATCGCCTACTTCGGTGACGGCGCCTCCAGCCAGGGCGACGTCAACGAGGCGTTCACCTTCTCCGCGGTCTACAACGCCCCGGTCGTGTTCTTCTGCCAGAACAACCAATGGGCGATCTCCGAGCCCACCGAGAAGCAGACCCGCGTCCCGCTCTACCAGCGCGCCCGCGGCTTCGGCTTCCCCGGCGTCCGGGTCGACGGCAACGACGTCCTGGCCTGCCTCGCCGTCACCCGCTCCGCCCTGGAGCGCGCCCGCCGCGGCGAGGGCCCGACCCTGGTCGAGGCGTTCACGTACCGTATGGGCGCCCACACCACCTCCGACGACCCGACGAAGTACCGCCGGGACGAGGAGCGCGAGGCGTGGGAGGCCAAGGACCCGATCCTGCGCCTCAAGGCGTACCTGGAGCGGGAGGGCCACGCCGACGCCGCCTTCTTCGAGAGCCTGGAGGCGGAGAGCGAGGCCCTCGGCCGGCGCGTCCGCGAGGGCGTCCGTTCCATGCCCGACCCGGACGACCTGGCGATCTTCGACCACGTCTACGCGGACGGGCACGCGCTCGTCGACGAGGAGCGCGCCCAGTTCGCCGCCTACCAGGCGTCCTTCGCGGATGGCGAGGTCAAGTAACCATGGCTGTACAGAAGCTTCCGCTCGCCAAGGCGCTCAACGAGTCGCTGCGCACGGCCCTGGAGACGGACCCCAAGGTCCTGATCATGGGCGAGGACGTCGGCAAGCTCGGCGGCGTCTTCCGCGTCACCGACGGCCTGCAGAAGGACTTCGGCGAGGACCGGGTCATCGACACCCCGCTCGCCGAGTCCGGCATCGTCGGCACCGCGATCGGCCTCGCCCTGCGCGGCTACCGGCCGGTCGTCGAGATCCAGTTCGACGGCTTCGTCTTCCCCGCGTACGACCAGATCGTCACGCAGCTCGCCAAGATGCACGCCCGGTCGCTCGGCAAGGTCAAGATGCCGGTCGTCATCCGCATCCCCTACGGCGGCGGCATCGGCGCGGTCGAGCACCACTCCGAGTCCCCCGAGGCGCTCTTCGCGCACGTCGCGGGCCTCAAGGTCGTCTCCCCCTCCAACTCCTCGGACGCCTACTGGATGCTCCAGCAGGCCATCCAGAGCGACGACCCGGTCATCTTCTTCGAGCCCAAGCGCCGCTACTGGGACAAGGGCGAGGTCGACACCGAGGCCATCCCCGGGGAGCTGCACCGCGCCCGGGTGGCCCGCGAGGGCACGGACCTGACGCTCGCCGCGTACGGCCCGATGGTGAAGGTCTGCCTGGAGGCCGCCGCGGCCGCCCAGGAGGAGGGCCGGTCGATCGAGGTCCTCGACCTGCGGACCGTCTCCCCGGTCGACTTCGACGCCGTCCAGCGCTCGGTCGAGAAGACGCGCCGCCTCGTGATCGTGCACGAGGCGCCCGTCTTCTTCGGTTCGGGCGCGGAGATCGCGGCCCGGATCACCGAACGCTGCTTCTACCACCTGGAGGCCCCCGTCCTGCGGGTCGGCGGCTACCACGCGCCGTATCCGCCGGCGCGCCTGGAGGAGGAGTACCTGCCGGGACTCGACCGTGTGCTCGACGCCGTCGACCGCTCGCTGGCGTACTGAGGAGAGCACCGTGACGATCCGCGAATTCAAGATGCCCGACGTGGGCGAGGGCCTCACCGAGGCCGAGATCCTCAAGTGGTACGTCCAGCCCGGTGACACCGTCGCCGACGGGCAGGTCGTGTGCGAGGTCGAGACGGCCAAGGCCGCCGTCGAGCTGCCGATCCCCTTCGACGGCACGGTCCACGAGCTGTGCTTCCCCGAGGGGACGACGGTCGACGTCGGCCAGGTCATCATCTCGGTGGACGTCGGCGGCGCGGCCGGGTCCGCCCCGGTGGCCGAGGCCCCGGTGACCGAGTCCGTCGCGGCCCGGGCCGTGCCGGAGGAGGAGGACGAGCCGCAGGGCCGCCAGCCGGTCCTCGTCGGTTACGGCGTGGCCGCCAGCTCCACCAAGCGCCGCCCGCGCAAGGCCCCCGAGGGGGGTGCGCCGGCCGCCGTCGCCGCGCCTCCCGCGCCCGCGGCCGTCGCCGCGCCTCCCGCCGTTCCCGTACCGGAACGGCTCAACGGGCACGCGCCGGCCGCCGGCCGCCCGCTGGCCAAGCCGCCGGTCCGCAAGCTCGCCAAGGACCTCGGCGTCGATCTGGCGACGGTCACCCCGACCGGCCCGGACGGCGTCATCACCCGCGAGGACGTCCACGCGGCGGCGGCCCCGGCCCCCGCCCCGGCCGTCGAGGCCCCGGCCCCGATCCCGGCCCCGGCTCCGGCGTCCGTCGAGGCCCCGGCCTCCCCGTCGGCCGCCGTGTCCGGCGCGCGGGAGACCCGCGTGCCCATCAAGGGCGTGCGGAAGGCCACGGCGGCGGCGATGGTCGGCTCGGCCTTCACCGCGCCGCACGTCACCGAGTTCGTGACCTTCGACATCACTCGCACGGTGAAGCTGGTCGAGGAGCTCAAGGCCGACAGGGACATGGCGGGCCTGCGGGTCAACCCGCTGCTCCTCGTCGCCCGGGCGGTCCTGGTCGCGATCAGGCGCAACCCCGGGATCAACGCGGCCTGGGACGAGGCGGCGCAGGAGATCGTCCTCAAGCACTACGTGAACCTGGGCATCGCCGCGGCCACCCCGCGCGGTCTGATCGTGCCGAACATCAAGGACGCGCACGCCCAGACCCTGCCCGAGCTGTCGAAGTCGCTGAGCGAGCTGGTCTCCACGGCCCGCGAGGGGCGGACCACCCCGGCGGCGATGCAGGGCGGCACCTTCACCATCACCAACGTGGGCGTCTTCGGCGTCGACACCGGTACGCCCATCCTCAACCCCGGCGAGTCCGCGATCCTCGCGGTCGGCGCGATCAAGCTCCAGCCGTGGGTCCACAAGGGCGAGGTGAGGCTGCGTCAGGTCACCACGCTGGCCCTCTCCTTCGACCACCGTCTGATCGACGGCGAACTCGGATCCCGGTTCCTGGCGGACGTCGCCGCGATCCTGGAGCGGCCGAAGCGGCTGATCACCTGGGCGTGACGCCCGGACCCCGCCGTTTCACGTGAAACCGGAGGGCCCCGTCCACGATGCGGACGGGGCCCTTTGTCGCACCCCTGTTGTATCTATGCTGTGTTCATGGCATCGGCACCACCCGCGGCGGACCGCGTCTACGCACACGTCAAGCAGGCCGTACTCGACCGGCGTTACGAAGGGGGAACCCTCCTCACCGAGGGAGAGCTCGCCACGGCCGTGGGGGTGTCCCGGACGCCCGTCCGCGAGGCGCTGCTCAAGCTGGAGATGGAAGGGCTGCTGAAGCTCTACCCCAAGAAGGGTGCCCTCGTCCTCGCCGTCTCCGCCCAGGAGATCGCGGACGTGGTCGAGACCCGCCTCCTCGTCGAGGAGTTCGCCGTCCGCCGGGCCGTGCCCGCCCCCGCCGCCCTGGTCGCCCGTCTCGAAGAACTCCTGGAGGAGCAGAAGCGGCGCGCCGGGGAGGGGGACCTCGCCGAGGTCGCCGTCACCGACCGCTGCTTCCACGCCGAGATCGTCCGGCACGCGGGCAACCAGATCCTCGCCCGCCTCTACGACCAGCTCCGCGACCGCCAGCTGCGCATGGGCGTCGCCGTGATGCAGGCCCGGCCCGACCGCGTCGCCAAGAACATCACCGAGCACGCCGAACTCCTCGACCGCATCAAGGCGGGCGACGCCGAGGGTGCCGCGCGCTGCGTCCGCGGGCACCTCGGCTGGGTCAAGGTCCTGGTCCGGGGTGAGGACCGGTGAGCGGCCGCGACGGACACGGCCCCGCCGCCGTCCTGCCCGGAGATCCGCCCGGCGGCCGCCGCGCCGCCCTCGTCTGGGGCGTCGGCGTCGGCGTCTACTTCGTCGCCGTCATCTTCCGCACCTCACTCGGCGTCGCCGGACTCGACGCCGCCGAACGCTTCGACGTCAACGCCTCCGCGCTCTCCACCTTCTCCATCCTCCAGCTGCTGGTCTACGCCGGCATGCAGATACCCGTCGGCCTCCTGGTCGACCGGCTCGGCACCAAGAAGGTCCTGACCCTCGGCGTCGTGCTCTTCACCGCCGGACAGCTCGGCTTCGCGCTCTCCCCCTCCTACGGCACGGCGCTCGCCTCCCGCGCCCTCCTCGGCTGCGGCGACGCCATGACCTTCATCAGCGTCCTGCGGCTCGGCAGCCGCTGGTTCCCCGCCCGGCGCGGCCCGTTCATCGCTCAGGTCGCCGCCCTCTTCGGCATGGCCGGCAACCTCGTCTCCACCGTCTTCGTCGCCCGCGCCCTGCACGGCCTCGGCTGGACCACCACCTTCGTCGGCAGCTCCCTCGCCGGCGTCCTGGTCCTCGTCCTGCTGCTGCTCTTCCTCAAGGACCACCCCGAGGGGTACGAGCCCCGGCCCGCCGAACACGCGGGCGCCGCCTACGTCCGCCGCCAGATCGCGGAGTCCTGGCGCGAACCCGGCACCCGCCTGGGCATGTGGGTGCACTTCACCACCCAGTTCCCGGCCATGGTGTTCCTGCTGCTCTGGGGGCTGCCGTACCTCGTCGAGGCCCAGGGCCTCTCGCGGTCCACTGCCGGGACGCTGCTCACCCTGGTCGTGCTCTCGAACATGGCCGTCGGCCTCGCGTACGGGCAGATCATCGCCCGCCACCACACGGCCCGCGCCCCGCTCGCCCTCGGTACGGTCGCGGCCACCGCCCTGCTGTGGGGAGCCGCCCTGGCGTACCCCGGCCACGCCCCGACGGGGCTGCTCGTCGCCCTCTGCCTGGTCCTCGGCGCCTGTGGACCGGCCTCGATGATCGGTTTCGACTTCGCCCGCCCGGCCAATCCCCCGGAGCGTCAGGGGACCGCCTCGGGAATCGTCAACATGGGCGGTTTCGTCGCCTCGATGACGACGCTGCTCGCCGTCGGCGTACTGCTCGACGCGACCGGCGGCAACTACCGGATCGCGTTCTCCTCGGTCTTCCTCCTGGAGGCCCTGGGCCTCGCGCAGATCCTGCGCCTCACGTCCCGTACCCACCGCAGGGAACGGGAACGGCTCGTCGCCAGCCGCGTGGAGGCCGTGCACGTACCGGTGTGACGGCCGGTACCGCGCGGTCCGGCCGGGCGGGCCCCGACGGGGCATCACCGCGACGCGTCCGGGCCCCGGCGGGGCGTCACCGCCACGCCTCCGGGCCTCGACGGGCGCCGGCGCACGGTGGTCCGGGTCCTCAGTGGGGCGTCACCGCGAAGTGGTCGAGGATCGCCCGGGCCAGCCGCTCGTCGCCCTCCGTCTTGACCCGGTCGGCCACGTCGGCCGGCCGGACCCGGCCGCAGGCCAGCCGTACGTACGTCTCCCAGTCCGTCGTCAGCGTCACCGCCGGACCCAGCGAGGGCGCCCCGTCGACCGAACCGCGCCCCTCCGCGTCCACCCGCACCGTCCGCAGGAACTCCACCGGCCCGGTCACGTCGAGGACCACCGCCGAGGGGGCGGGCGCCCCGGCGTCCTTGGCGACCACGTCCGGCAGCGCCTCCAGGAGCACGTCCCGGGTCACGTACGCCCCCGGCGAGTCCAGGTTCCCCGGCACCCCGAGCGCCGCCCGCAGGTCCTGCTCGTGCACCCACACGTCGAAGGCCCGCGACCGGTAGGCCGCCTCCAGGGTCTGCTCGGCGCCCAGCGGGGCCCGGATCAGGCGGTCGGGGGAGCGGTTCTCGTTGCGGAGCTGCCGGGCCCGGCGGATGAGGACGTACTCCAGCTCCGAGGTCATCTCCGGCGCCGTGTGGTGGCGGCGCACATCGACCTGGACCTCCATGTAGCGCGCGAAGTCACTGCGCACGTGGTACAGATCGCGCGGCAGCGAGTGGATCGGCCGGGGGTCGCCGAGCATCTCCGTCTCCATGCCGATGACATGGGACACGATGTCCCGGACCGACCAGCCGGGGCAGGGGGTCCGGCGGTTCCACTCGCCCTCCACGAGCGGCTGCACCAGCTCGGCTATCGCCTCGACGGAGTGGGTCCAGGCGTCGGCGTAGTTCTGGAGGCTGGGATGGACGGTCACGGGACCCCTCGGCGGTTCTTCGGTGCGCGGGCTGAATAACACGGCTGAATGGGAGGCTCGGACGCTAAGTTACGCTGCCCGAAGGCACCCCGGCAGTGCTTTCGTGTGACGATCGTAGGCCGGTGTTGACGGCTCGAATGCCAGGACGGTGGTAGTGTGCGCGCCTCGCTGATCCAGATCGCGGTAGACCCGGACGAACCGGCCGACGCCCGCCGTGCCCGCGCGGCACGCCTCGTCCGCGAGGAGCGCGGCCGGGCCGACCTCGTCGTCCTGCCGGAACTGTGGACCGTGGGGGCCTTCGCCTCCGGTCGCTTCGCCGCCGAGTCCGAGCCGCTGAACGGCCCGACGCACCGGGTGATGGCGGAGGCGGCCCGGGACGCCGGGGTCTGGCTGCACGCCGGATCGTTCGTCGAGGCGGAGGCCGGCGCCCTCTACAACACGTCGCTCGTCCTCTCCCCCGACGGCGAACTCGCCGCCTCCTACCGGAAGATCCACCGCTTCGGCTTCGACCAGGGCGAGGCGGTGCTGATGGCCGCCGGGGAGGACCTGGTCACCGTCGACCTGCCGCACCTGACCGTGGGCGTCGGCACCTGCTACGACCTGCGCTTCCCCGAGCTCTTCCGGGGCCTGGTCGACGCGGGCGCCCAGGCGTTCGTCGTCCCGGCCGGCTGGCCCGCCGCCCGCCGCGCCCACTGGACGCTCCTCGCCCGTGCGCGGGCGGTCGAGAACCAGGCGTACGTCCTGGCCTGCGGCACCGCGGGCACCCACGCCGGCGTCGAACAGGCCGGGCACTCGCTCGTCGTGGACCCCTGGGGGGAGGTCCTGGCGGAGGCCGGGCCCGGCGAGGAGGTCCTGCGGGCCGTCCTCGACCCGGACGGGGTGACCGCGACCCGCGAGCGGTTCCCGGCGCTCAAGGACCGGGTGCTCGGCATCGCGGCGCCGTCGCGGACCGGGGACCCTTTCCGGAAGACCTCCTACTGATCTTTTCGTTAGTTGGGTGGGGTTGGCGGGTGGAGGGTGAGGCCGGTGTGGGTGAGGAAGGACCAGGGCAGTTGGGGGTTGGTGTTGAT